>SSEF01000017.1 GCA_008012175.1 Candidatus Moraniibacteriota bacterium
AGATACACCCGATCCTCTTCCGAGAGACCGAGAGTCGCCCAGGCCTCCTCACTGACTGTGAGGATATCCTTCTTACCGCAACCCTTGAGCGGAGCCGTGCCGACGATGCGATACAGGATTTCTCCGGCATCATTCACCATCGGCGCAGCGCGCACGGCCTTGGGCGTTTCGGTCTTGACGACCGGCCTGCCTTTGGGCTTCGCGGCACGGGCGCTCTTTTCCGCGGCTTCGACGCCCTCGGGGAGCGTCAGCACTTGGCCAGGATAGATCCGTCCACAATCAGCGAGGTCATTCAGCACGCAGATCGCTTCCCACGTATTCGGGAAAACCCGCGAGAGCCAATCACCCTGCCTGACCGTGTACGTCCGAGCGACAACCGCCCGTGACGATGACGGAATCGGCGTTGCAGCCACAGGATCGCCAGCAGCCGCTCTGCCGATGACACCGACTGAGAGCCGAGATCCTGATTTCCGGATCACTCCCGTTTCCGTTTCCGGATAAGAGAGGTACTCGAGACCGAGGAGGACAATGATCGCGACAAGCACGATCTTGATCCACGGCGGCACGTTCATACGCTTGTTGTTGCTCATGATTTCCGGCCTCCTTCGCCGTTGAACTCGAAAGCGATTGAATTCAAGAACCAAGGTGGGTCGATCGGAGCGACCCACGCCTGGCACCTGGATAGGTACAAGATGCGTGGGTCGCTCATGATGAGCTACTCCTTTCTGCCTCCTTACCGGAGGCAATCATCTTTCGCGAGCGCAAGGCCAGCTTGGATGGCGTACATCCCGGCGACTGCCGGTAAAGCAGCCGCCGATCCGCTCCCAAGCGTGAGGCTTGTGCACGAGATCAGCCGATCTGACGCCCCCTCGACCGAAGTGAATTCGGCGAGGACCGTCGCAATGTCAGCGGTGCCAACGTATGCCCCACCCTGGTCGCGGAGGAAGAACCGGACCGGGAATGCTGCTACCACGCCTTCGAGAGCTTGGCGGGCATGCTCGTTGTCGACCGGGTTCAGGCGGACCACTTGCGTCACGGTGGACGGGTGTTCCGTGAAGAACCCGGCCGGGAGCCGATCAGGGGCGAACCCCTTCTCGAACTCCACGAGCTTTCCAAGGACCGTCATCCCCCACTTCCCGTCCGAGGACAGGATGAGGAGGGGCTTGCCGCGGACGCGCTCCGCATCGACAAGCGGGATGAAGACGGTGAAGCCTTGCACTCGCCGATCGATAACCGCATCGTAGATCGCCGTTTGACGGGGACCATAGATCACGGCGGCACGGAACACTTCGCGAACGAGCGGCTTCCGGAACTTCTTGCGACCACCTCCCATCACCTCGTAGGTGCGGGCAGTGTCTACAAACTCCTTGGACCACTTCATCGGGATGGGCTGCGGCAACTTAATGAAGACCGCGGCCACCCCCTCCGGCGAAAACACTTCGCGGGAAAGCGAGCGGTTCTGCCAGGGCTCCTGGCGACCCTCAGCCTGGACGGTCCGCACCTCATACCCGCTATCGCGAGGGAGGGAGGAACAGCCGGCGAGGAGCGCCAGCGCGAGAGCCAAAAGCGGGTAATAACGCATGATGAACTCCTTGCGTGAGTGGTTGGTTGTGTGGATTGTAAGCAGTAAGCTGTGAATGTACTTCTTCGACACTATCCTCTGGAATACTTCCCTCAATAGAGAGAAGCGATCCAGAGGAGGCGTCAGCCTGCCCGCGGTCGCGCGGGACACGCCTCCCCTTTGGCGATCAATAGCTATCGCGGAGCAAAGGAAGTTCCACTAGAGCGATCAGGGGCCTGGAGAGAGATCCACGCCGCACGGACAAATGCGCCAGCAAAAAACCCGAGGAGCGAAAGTGTCAGAAGCTCCTTCGGGGTCGGATTCCGATCAGCGATCGGACCGGAGAGGACGCGGATCTCGACGGCTTTCTCGTCGCCGCCGCGGAATTCCTTGTTGCGGTTGATAAGGACGTCCGAGAGTGCCTCCATAACCCTGCCGGCTTCGCGCTCCGTATCAGCCTTGACGACAACCGAAAGCATGCCGAGTTCGACATTCTTTTCAATTGAAACCATAGAACGCCAGCGCTTGAGCCGCTCGCGCTTGTCAGTTGGAAGGAAACCTTGCGTACCCACTTTGCCGGTTTCGATCACTGCATTGATAAATCGTTCGCTATACACCGATTCCGAAAGGACCTTGCTCAGGTATTCGGATGACTTAAAGAGCGTGTAATAGTCTTGGGAACCGGCCAGTTGGACCACCATGAAATCTGTCCGGACAGCATAGCGCGGCGAGGCAGCCGTCTCCACGAAAAAAACCAGAGCTGCCACAAAGACACCGAAGAGGAAAATACTCCCCTTCTTTTCCCTAACTAGAGCCAAAAAACTGGTCATCCGCATAAGCTTGATGAATATACATGGTAACGGATGATACTAGCAAAAAAGATACATTTTGTCAACCCTATCTATACACGCTAGAAAGGAGGAAGTTTCTCAGTCCGTTCCTTACTGGACAGGGTCAAAAAACCCTGTTCCAAGAAAAAAAACAGAGATTAGGAAATACGGAACATGAGCAACTGGCATCAGCCGCTAGAACCAGCCAGAAAAACGGCTCCAGAATTGGAGGCGCAGGATATCATTCAGCGTGACCAGAACCATGAGCAAGAGAAGGAGGAAAAATCCGACCTGATGGACATAGCCTTCGAGAACTGTTGAAACTGGCGACCCTTTCACCTTCTCGATGAGGACGAAGAGGATGCGACCGCCATCGAGCGCTGGGATCGGGAGGATATTGATGATGCCCAGATTGATGGATAGGATTGCCGCAAAGTACAGGAGGTAGGCGAGACCGAGCTCTGACATCTGCTTGGTCAATGTAACGATGCCGACGGGACCGGCGATATCCATCTCCGTCTTTGCGCCGGTGAAAAGACTCGCGATCATGCTGCCGAGCGCACCGAGAATCTCAACGGTCTTTACGTACGTCTGCTCAAATCCGAGCCGGATCGCTTGGTACCACGGATATCGGACGATCGCCGTCTCGGAAAAGCTTATGCCGAGCGCACCCTCACCCTCAGGCGCAGTCAGGCGAGGAGTCCCGCGGACATCCATCACCGCTCCCCCGCGGCTCACACGGACTACGATCTCTCTTCCTCGGTGCTCGTAGATATATTCAGAAACCATGGAAAGCGACGTCACCGATTCGTCTCCAAGCGCGATCAGAATATCTCCGGCTTTCAGTCCGATCTCTTCGGCCGGAGTTTTTGGCTGAACCTGGAGGATCTGGATATCGGTCTTGGCATATCTCGCCCGCTCCATCGGATCGATCTGCTCCGGGAAACCGAGCATGAGAACGATGGAAAAGAGCACCCAGGCCAGGAGAAAATTCATAAACACCCCAGCCCCAAGCACCTTGATCCTGGTCCAAGCGCTTCGCCCGGCGAAACTATCAGGACCAACTGCGCTATCCCGATCCTCGCCCTTAATCTTCACGAAGCCGCCGAGCGGTATCCAATTCAGAGAATAGACTGTGTTCTCACTCCTGACTTCGGTATTGCCCCGGACGAAGCGATATCGGCCCGTTGCACTATCTTTCACGAAACCGAAAATCCTCGGCGGAAATCCGAATCCAAATTCATCCGCCTTGATGCCATTCATCCTGGCGACAAGAAAATGGCCGAGCTCGTGCACAAAGACGAGCATGCCGAGAACGAGAGCGAATATGAGTAGGGTCAGCATATGATAGGCGGTTAGGACAGGAAGGCGGCGCTAGTTAGACAGTCATGATCTCCCCTTCTTTCTTCTCGCGTACAGACTCGAGCTTGGCGTTGTATTCATCCACGACTTTCTGTAATTCATCTTTGCCCCGAAACTTGTCGTCTTCGCCGATGAGCCCCTCCTTTTCCGCCTCCTGGATCTCTTTCCAAACATCCTCGCGGGTGGTGCGGATCGAGATGCGCGCTTCCTCGGCGCGCGCATTCAAAGTCTTCACAAGTTCGCGCCGACGCTCTTCAGTGAGGGCTGGCAGCATGATGCGGATGACCGATCCATCATTGACTGGATTGAGACCGAGATCGGATTCGCGGATCGCCGCCTCGATCTGGGTAAGCGCACCCTTATCCCACGGTGAGATGACGATCTGCCGCGGTTCTGGCACAGAGATACTCGAGATCTGCTTCAGGGGCGTCTGCGCGTTGTAATACTCGACCGGGAGCCCTTCGACAATTCCTGGATTCGCCCGCCCCGTACGGAGCGCCCCCGCCTCGGCGATAAAATGATCAAGGGATTTCTGAAATGCCTCTCGCTTCGATTCGATGATGTCTTTAGTCATACGGTATTAGGAATTATTTAATCTTGCGGAGACCGAGATAGAGCACGTCCGGATACACAGGATCATAAGCCAGTACTGACACCTCGCGATCGACGCCGAGCATACTGACTGACCAGGTTTCGCCGCTGTTCACCGACTTATAGAACGTACGCCCAGCCACAAAGACGATTTCTTTCGAATTCCGCGGATTCACAGCAACGGCCCGGATCGGGAACCTCTCCGCGCTTTCGATGATATTCATCTTCTGCCAGTTCCGGCCGCCGTTGATACTTTTGTAGAGACCTGTCTTGGTCCCAGCATAGAGGAGACCCTCGATGTACGGATCGGCAATAAGAGAGATCATCCCTTGGACTTGAGTGGACGGCTCCGGTTTGACGCTTGGATTTTCCTTCGCCTCAGCTTGGACGATGCTCGCCCAATCACTCCATGTCTCACCGGTGTCGCGAGAGATGTACATCGTAGAATTGAACGAGAGGAGATAGGCGATGCCGGATCGCTTCGCGTCAAAGGCGATCGAAGTAATCGGCCCGTTGACTTTTGTCCCGATATTTTTCCAGGTACCGCCACCATCCGAGCTTTTCACTAATGTTCCCGTACTCGTCCCAGCAAAGAGGATATTCACATCGGTCGGGTGCTCAGCCAGAGTAACGATCGTCGTTCCGGTTCCGGGTTCGCTATAGACATCGGTCCATACTTCGCCGCCATCCGTCGTACGGAAAATCTTTCCCCGGCCGCCGACGACACCCGTGGCATACATCCGATCGACGCTTCGACGGGAAGCGATAAAACTATAGACCTTTTCTGGCGGGAAATTCACCGGCTGCCAGACCTCGGCGCCATCATCGGTCTTGAAGATCATGTCATCCACCGTCCCGACATATACGTCAGGTGTGCGGCGAAGCTCTTCGGCCTTTTCTCGATCAGCCTCGCGCTGGAGAAAGGAAATCGAAAGGACATCCGCCTTAGTGAGCTTGCGCTTTTCATCGACAAAGGTCTTCGGCGCAAAGCTCTGCCCGCCGTCATCCGAACGCCAGACGCTTCCCGGTTGAGCCGCACCATCAAACGCCGATGGTTCTGGTTGGTTCAAGGTGCCGTTGCCAATTTTTGGCGGGGCGAGCGCACAGCCTGAAAGCGATACGAGCAGAAACGAAAGCGCTCCAAAACTGATAGTCTTCCTGATCATAAGAAAATATGTGCTTCTCAGCCATTATACCACGAGCAAAAAACTGAAAACTGCCCCGGAAAAGCGGCTTCAATATGCGCCATATAAATACCAAAAATGAGCAGGATCATAGAGGACGCTTGGGCAGGTTTATCAAAGAGCACCGAGGAGAACTAGGCGGTCGGGGTCTCTTCGGAGATATTTTCCCGAGTAGTCATGAAGGCTGGGATAATCAATCCGAGCAGCGAACCAAGAAAAACTGCGGCGAGAGGGCTGAGGAGAGCGAGGATTATGTAGAGAGGATTCTTGTACAATCTTTTCCGTACAAGTATAAGAAAACTGATAACTAGACAGTATAGGACGGCAACATATGCCCCCACTCTCAATCCTGATTCGAAGCTCTCATCGTATGTGGCTGAGTCAATACTTACCAGCCCTCCCACAATGGCGCCGAGAATGAAATTTATGAGGAGGTGCATGAAATAGAAACCAGCTGCCTCTTTGTCGTTCCTCGTATAAGAAAAATCAGTTAAGTTCTTGAACATGGATTTTGCTTCTTTTATTTAACGCGAGATTATACGCACCTTGCGGGACACTCCGGCTTGGATCTGACTTGGAAGACAGTTTCGCACCTTTCCTGGCTTCGTGCAGCTGAATCGGGCGCACAAGGACCCTCTGGGGTTGTTGCAGAAAATCAGATTTTGGTGGGTACAGCAGGAATCGAACCTGCGACCGTTGGCTTAAAAGGCCACTGCTCTACCGACTGAGCTATGTACCCGGTCAACTCCAAACATGAGGCATTCTGGCAAAAACAACGCCGTTGGTCAATCCGACTATGCCCTCCCCTTTGCCCGGATGATATCCGTCCCGACGAATGGCTGAAGCACCTTTGGAACACGGATATTCCCTTCGGCATCCTGGTTGTTTTCAAGGATCGCGATGAGGATACGTGGGGTCGGGAGCGCGGTATTGTTCAGCATGTACACATGCCGCTTTTCACCAGTCTTCGCATCGGCGTACTTCACATTGAGGCGGCGGGCCTGCCAGTCGAGGAAATTCGATGCGGATCCGGTCTCGCCATAGCGATTCATGCCCGGCATCCAGGCTTCGAGATCGAACGCCCGGTACTTCCCGGCGCTCATATCCCCGGTGCAGATCTGGATTTTCCGATATGGAAGCTCGAGCTCTTCGTGCATCTCCTGCGACAGCCCGACCATCTCTTCTTGGAGCGCATCGGCGAGATCGATATCGGCCGGAGCGATCACGACTTGCTCCACCTTCATGAATTCATGGACACGGTACATGCCTTTCGTATCCTTGCCGTATGAACCGATTTCGCTCCGATAGCACTGGCTGAAGCCGGCGAGACGGAGCGGCAGATCGCCTCCATCGAGCACTTCGCCGCTATAGTACGCGAGGAGTGACGGCTCGGCCGTCCCGACGAGGAATTTTTGCTCCTTGGAAATACTGCCATCGCTCTCTTTGTCAGCAGACGCGACTTCGTACACCTCGTCCACTGACCCGTCGTACTCGAGCCCTTTGAAATAGCCTGAACCGAAAAGCGGAAAGCCCTTCACGAGGGTCGGCGGAATCATCGGCTGATAGCCTTTCCCCGCAAGTTTCTGGAGCGCATACATCATGAGGCCCATGACAAGAAGGACACCCTCGTTCTTCACGTAGTAGCCGCGGTAGCCGCCGACTTTCGCGCCGCGCTCGAGGTCGAGGATATCGAGGTCGCGACCGAGCTCGATGTGGGTCTTCGGAGCAAAATCAAACACCGGCTTTTCGCCATGGACATAGACCTCCTTGTTCTCGGCATCGCTCTTCCCTACCGGAGTATCCGGTGAGACGATATTCGGCACCATGACCATGAGCGCATCGTACTCTGCCTTCACCGCCTTCCATTCAGGCTCTGCCGCATCGATCGCAGCCTTTATGTCTTTTCCCTTGGCAATCACTTCGTCCCGCTCCTCGGGCGTCGCCGCCTTCTGAATGAGGGCATTGATGTCGTTCTTGAGCGACTTCAGCTCCTCCAATTTCTGGACGAGCTCGCGCCGCTTCAGATCGACCGCGAGGAGATGGTCGAGATCGAGTGCGATGTTCTTATTCGCGATCGCCGAACGGATCGCTGCCTCATTGTCCCGGATGAAACCGATATCAAGCATAGAGATGTTTTTGGTGGTCGCACCTGGACTCGAACCAGGGACCCTTGCAATGTGAATGCAATGCTCTAACCAACTGAGCTATGCGACCATGTACAGCTCTCAATCTACCGTTTTTCCCCTACCCTGTCTACTCTTTCGTCTTCATCGGGGGAAAGATCACCGTCTCGCGCACGGAGCGATCCATGAGGACAGCGAAGAGCCGCTCGCTCATGCCGAAGCCGAAGGCCGGCGGCATCCCATACTCGAGCGCCTGGAGGAAATCCTCATCGAGCATCTGCGCTTCGGCATCACCCGCTTCACGGAGCTGCATCTGTGCCTCGAAGCGTGCGCGCTGATCGATCGGATCATTGAGTTCGGCAAAGCCGTTTCCGAGCTCGCTTTTGCCAGCGATCGGCTGCATGCGAAGCGTCCGCCGCGGGTTCGCTGGATCGAGTTTGGCCAATGGTGACACCTCGACCGGATGGCCGACCAAGATGCACGGCTGGACGAGTTTTTGCCGCACGGTCTTCTTATAGACCGTGTCGATGAGGCGGCCTTTGCCCGCAGCCGGCTCATACTTGATGCTGAGCTCGTCGGCCTTGGCACGGAGCGTCTCGACCGTCACTTCGCCTGAGAGGTTGATCCCCGTTTCCTTTTTGAAAGCTTCGAAATAATCGACACGTGGAAACGGCTTCGACCAGTCGAGCGTCTCACCCTCATGTGTTGTCGTGAGGCCGTCCCCCACTACTGCTCGGACGATTTCCCGGTACAACTCTTCTACCATCGCGCAGCCGGTTTCGAAATCCGTATAGGCGCTATAGAACTCGATGTGATCGAATTCCTGGAGATGCTCGCGATCGATGCCCTCGTTGCGAAACACGCGGCCAATCTCAAAAACACGCTCATAGCCTCCGACGAGAAGCCTCTTCAGCGGAAGCTCGAGCGAGATGCGGAGATAGAAGTCCTGATCGAGCGCGTGATGATGCGTGACGAATGGCTCGGCCTCAGCCCCGCCCGGTACATGCTCGAGCACGGGCGTCTGGACTTCGATAAACCCGCGCGTCGAAAGGAAGGTGCGCACCGTCTGCCAGAACGCGTTTTTCTTCACGAAGAGCTCGCGCGTCTCCGGATTCATCACGAGATCGAGATAGCGTCGACGGAGGAGTGCCTCCTCGTCCTTAAGCCCATAGAACTCGGTCGGGAGCGGCAGGAGCGATTTCGAAAGCATCTGCCAGGCTTCGGCTCGGACGCTTTTCTCATCCTGCTTCGTCACAAAAACCGGTCCGGTAACAGAAATGAAATCACCAAGTTCGACCGTTTCCTTGAACAATTTGAATGACTCCTCACCGAGCGCTTCGAGCGACACAAATGCCTGGAGCTTGGCCGATCCGTCCTCGATGTGGCAGAACGCGATCTTCCCCATGACACGGAGCGAGCGGACGCGACCAACCACCGAGACTTTTTCTCCGCTAGCAGACAGGGCATCAAAACTATCGAGCACTGCCTGATTCGAGTGTGTCCGGGCCGCCTTTTCTGGATAGGCCGTTCCGATGGCATTGACAAGCTTCGTCAATTTTTCGTGTTTTGCCGAGAGGATATCTTCGCGCATATGCATCCACTCTACCCATTTTTTTGGCTCAAAGCAAGCCTGAATCGGAAAAGAAAAACCCGCTCTTTGTGGGAGCGGGCTTGAGATACGGATGTGAATTATTTCACGGAGAGGATCTCGTACTTGATATTGCCTGCCGGAGCGGCGACCGTCACGGTCTCGCCCTTCTCCTTGCCCATGAATTCTTTGCCGAGTGGAGACTCGCTCGAGATCTTCCCATTGGCCGGGTCGACTTCGTTGGCACCGACGATCTCGAACTCCATCTCCTTGCCGTGAAGCTTCACGGAAAGCTTCGATCCGACCTGGACCTTCGAGGACTTCTTGTGCGGGGCAGCGACGATCGATTCCTTCAGGAGCGCCTCGAGCTCCGCGATGCGGGTCTCGTTCTCGTTCTGGTGACGCTTGGCCTCGGTATACTCAGCGTTCTCGGAGAGATCGCCCTGTTCCTTCGCCTCTTTGATCGAGTGTGCGATCTCTTGGCGGACGCGCGATTTGCGGTCCTCGAGTTCGGCCTGGAGCTTCTTCAATCCTTCTTCGGTGAAAATTCGAGACATAGTAGTTTTACGGATAACAATATTTGTATCTCTGACGCACGATGCCACCCATGCTACTACACGCGGTATCCACTGTCAACTCTCGACTTCGAGGCTTGATCAAGGGGTATTTCTGTCTGAAAAATACCATTCGAGCACCGTTTTTGTGATTGGAACCGCGTGATAGGTCGAGTCCTTCGATTGGCCCTCGGCAAGGACGATCATGACCAGCTCGGGATTCTCATAAGGCGCGAATGAGACGAACCATCCATGGGTCAGGTCGCCCGTGCCATACTGAGCCGTCCCTGTCTTTCCTGCCACCGCGACTGGGAGGGTCTGAAGCGACTGAGCTGTCCCCTCGGTGACGGTTTCGCGCATCCCCTCACGAACGATACGGAGGATATCAGCCGAGACCGAAACGGGGCGCGACATGGCTTCCGTACCATCGAGAACATGAGGTGTGTAGAGCATCCCACCGTTGGCGATCGCAGCAATGGAATTGGCGATCTGGAGCGGCGTCGCCGTGACGAATCCCTGACCGATCGAAGCATGATAATCGTCGCCGATATACCAACGCTCCCCGATCTTCTTCTCCTTCCACGCCGGATCCGGAAGAAAGCCGTCCGCCTCGCCCGGGAGGTCGATACCGGTCCGCGACCCATAGCCGAAGTGTTCTTCATAGCGCTTCATTCGCTCCATCCCGAGACCGCCGATACCGCCATAGCCGCCGCCGAGCGTATAGAAATACACATCGCTCGATACTGCGATCGCCCGGCGGAGATCGGTGAATCCATGTGCTTTCCAGTCACCGAAGAAAAACCGTCCGACGCTGATACCGCCCCGGCTCTCAATAACGGTGTCCGGCGTGATGATACGTTCGGCGAGCGCGGCCGCCGCGATGACCGGCTTCAGGGTCGAGCCTGGCGGATACTCGCCTGCGATCGCACGATTGAAGAGGGGCTTTGCCGGATTCTCGATGAGTGCCCGGTATTCATCGCTCTCGATGCCTCCGGAAAAAAGGTTGTTGTCATACCCCGGGTACGAGACCAGCGCCCGGACCGCTCCTGAGCGCGGATCGAGTGCAACGGCCGCCCCGGACTTCAGGTCATGCGCCATGAACCACTCAGCCATCGTCGTATAGAGTTTCTCCGAAAGTCCCTTGTCGATAGTCAGCTGGATATCCTTCCCCGGTTTCGGCGGAATGATGCCGAGCTCCTTTTTCACCCGGCCGAGCGAATCCACCTCCACTACTTCCCGTCCATGGACACCCCGAAGATCAGATTCATAGACCTTTTCAACGCCTTGTTTTCCAATCGTATCAGTCAGAAGGTATTCGGGGTGCTCAGCAAGCTCAGTCTGCTGGATCTTCCCCTCATACCCGATCACATGAGAAAAGATCGGGCCGTTCATATATTCGCGGCGGGCTGATTTCTGGATGCTGATACCCTGGAGAGTATTTGCCTGGCTGTAATAGCGAATTGATTCTTCCTGTGTCAGATCCTCCTTTATGAGCACCGCTTCATTCGCACGAAAGACCAGAGATTCCGCCGCTTCGCGCCAGGCGGCTGATTCTGGACGGAAAATATCTTCTACGGCATCCAGTATGCGTTGCCGTTCGGCCGGATCTTCAGGCAATGCGGCCGGAATGATGACGCCATCGAGACTCGGAGTATTCTTGACGAGCGGCTCGCCGGAACGATCCATGATAATGCCGCGCGGAGCCGAGAGGATTATCGAACGCAAGCTGTTATTTCGGGCCAATTCGCTGTAATAATCGCCGCGGCCGACATTGAGGTAGACCAGCCGCCCAGCCAGCATGAGAAGTATGAGTCCAACCAATAGAAAATACGCGTTCGCTGGACGCCGATCGAGCGTCCACTCGATGCGCGCCGTTTCTGGCTTGGACAGCGTCAGCACCGCGTCATCAATCTCTAACCCTGCGGATTTTTTGAGCATTTTTTTTCCGAAGAAGGCCATAGGCTATGTTCTGAGGCTGCGGAAGTCGGACATGAGGCTTGTGCGGATATACTCATCATGGGATCGAAATATGATGAACATAATCGGAAGGAGGAGAAGAGCAAGGAAGGCGTTTCCAAACACTATTGAGAGCGAGGTTTGGATACCCTGCGTGATAAAGAGGAAGAGCTGCAGCGCCAACACGGCGATCGCACTCACGATGGCGAGAATGCAGCTGCTTTGCACCGGCCGTTCGATACGGAGGCGGCGAGAAAGGAAGCTCGTCACATACGCAACCATCACGGCTGCTACCGGAAATAGGCTGTCCGCGCTGTCGGCCCCGAGCATCGAGTGAAAGAAGATCAGCAGAATTACCCATTTGATGGATGTGGAAAATCCGAGAATAAACGTCTCTGCAACGATTGCCGAAACTACAAGGGACGGAACTTCAAAGTCTGGCCAGAGTATATCAAAAAATGAGCGTTGTACGAGAGCGACAACAAAAATAAGGAGGCATCGTTGGAATACTAGACTCATGGCGATGGGAGGGTGATGATAGAAACGAAGCGAATATCACTTTCGACGGACGAAGTAAGAATAGTCGCTTGCTGGAACAGCCGATCGACAGAGAGGCGGACCTGGCCGATCTCGCCAATATAGAGTCCGGCTGGTAGGCCATCCCCGAGACCGGAACTGACCAGACGCGCGCCTGGATTGAGAGGCTCGCCAGAAAGCACCATGTCAAAAATCAGGCCTAGACCATGATCTCCGCGAATCACGCCTTGTACCGATGTCCCGGCGATACGTGCCGCAACCGTACTCTCAGGATGCGAGAGGAGATGGACCGTTGAGCTCGTCAGGTTGACCGAGGCAACTCGTCCAACTAGTTGTCCGTTCCCGATGATGATCGGAAACCCGATTTGCACACCATCTAGACTCCCTCGATTAAGGGTGAACGAAAATGATGATTCACGCGTATCTCGGCTGATTACTTCAGCCGACAGGAGGGGTTGATCTTGGGACCGAGGGAGAGCAAGGACTTCCCGAAGGAGTCGATTCTCTTCTTCTCTCTCCGCGAGTGATGCCGCCTCGCGTGTTAGTCGTTGATTGTCGCGTACGAGACGATCATTTTCCCGCTTTAATTCGCTGATTGATGAAAAGAAGCGGCCAGCATCGCCGGTTTCGAACGCTATCCATGAAACAAACCCCTGGAGAGGCGCAGCGATCGGTGCCAGCACGGCCCGAAACGGAGCGAGGAACCCGTCTGGCATCAGGATGGTTACTGCCCAGACGACTCCGGCAGCGGCAAAGGCTCGGACAATATTTCGCTGAAAATAAGTGTGCTCTTGATTCATGCATCGGATGCTATTAGCTCAACGGCCGATTCTGCTCATCCTCAATGAGTACTTCTCGAAGTGTGTCCATATCATCAAGAACAATACCCGTGCCACGCACTACAGCAGTGAGCGGATCATCGACGCGCTTCACAGGCATCCCGGTCTGGGTAGCGAGAAGCCGATCCAATCCGCGGATAAGACTGCCGCCGCCAGAAATGCTGATCCCGCGCTGCATAATATCAGAAATAAGTTCGGGAGGAGTTTCCTCGATTAGGGTTTTGATGTTGTTTACGATGACCCGGATCGACCGCGAGAGCGCCTCGCGGACATGCTCGTCCGTGATCACCACCTCTTTCGGCAGTCCTGAAACAAGGTCGCGGCCGCGGATCGAACACTGTAAGCGTTCTTTCAGCGGGTATGCACTGCCGATAGCAATTTTCACGTCCTCTGCTGTACGCTCTCCGACCAGCAAATTGAACTCGTCACGGCAGAAACGAATAATGTCTTCATTCATCTCATCGCCGGCGATACGTAGACTCCGTGAGATAACAACTCCGCCAAGCGAGATGACCGCGACCTCTGTCGTGCCACCACCTATGTCCACGATCATATTACCAGCGGCATCAATGACCGGTAGTCGCCCCCCGATAGCAGCTGCCATTGGTTCATCGATCAGGAATGCCTGCCTCGCACCAGCATTCATGGCTGCTTCGATTACGGCGCGCTTCTCTACCTCAGTGACTCCAGACGGGATGCCGATAAGCACTCGGGGGCGACGAAGAAACTTCAGATTTCCCTCTGAGACTTTTCCTATAAAATAGCGCAGCATCTGCTGCGTAATATCGAAGTCGGAAACCACCCCATCGACGAGCGGACGGGTTGCAACAATGTGGCCAGGCGTCTTCCCGACCATCTTTTTTGCTTCACGACCAATCGCAAGGATCTGGCCCGTGCGTTGATTCACCGCTACCACCGATGGCTCATTGATGACGATGCCTCGGCCACGGACGTAGACGAGCGTATTGGCTGTCCCGAGATCAATCCCGAGATCTTGCGTAAGATTGCCAAAAAAGCGTTCCGAGAGGTGTTTCCAAAAATCAGAGAAGAAAGTAGGCATAGCGAAAAAAGGAAGAGAGTTTTCCTATCATAACCGAAACTCGGAGCTGATTCAAGCCGGCCAAAATGCTGATTCCCAGGGAAAGATGTCCTACGTCAGGCGCGGCTCTCCCCAAGGTCATTTTCAGTAAAGGTCACTTCGGCACCTTCGCTGAGAGTGCCTTCGAGGAGGCGGCGGACGATCACGTCCTCGATCACGTCGCTGATATAGCGGTTGATAGAACGTGCGCCGAATTCGCGCTCGTACCCATGGGCCACGACGGCGCGGATCGCTTCTGGTGTGAAATCGAGCTTCACCTTCTTCTCCTTGTAGAGCTTGTCAGCAAAGGCCTGAAGCTTCAATCCGGTGACCTGCTCCATCTCTGTAGGCGTCAAGGAATTAAAGAGGACGACGCCGTCGAAACGGTTCAAGAATTCAGGACGGAAGATCCCTTCTCGGATGATGGCGCTGACAAGGCTCTCTTCGATTTCGATCATCGAGCGGCCGAGTGTGGTTGCCTCGTGGATGATACCAGCGCCGGCATTGGACGTCGCGATGACGATCGCATTCCGGAAGTTCACCTTGTGGCCGAAGCCATCGGTCACATAACCTTCGTCGAGGATCTGAAGGAAAAGATCAAGCGCTCGCGGATACGCCTTCTCCAATTCATCGAGAAGGAGGATGGAGTACGGATGCTCCTTCATAAGGGTCGTCATGCGGCCCTGTACATTCATCTCGGCCGACCCGATGAGCTCATCGATCGACTGCGGTGTCTGGAATTCGCTCATATCGAGCCGGATCATGCGTTCTTCGTCGCCGAAATAGACATGCGCGAGCGCTTTGGCGGTCTCAGTCTTCCCTACGCCAGTGGGCCCCAGGAAGAGGAAGGAGCCGATTGGCTTCTTGTCATTCCCCAAGCCAGCGCGCGCCTTACGAAAGGCTTCGGCTATCTGCTTGATCGCTTCTGCCTGACCGATGACACGCTCGTGGAGAAGCGTCTCGAGATTAAGAAGTTTCACCTTTTCCTCTTCGCTTGCCTCGCCCATCGGGATACCAGACTTCTCTTCAAGAAAGTCTTCAACTGTTGTGCGTTCGATCATGGCAAGATCGGGATGTTTCTCCCAGTAGATGAGCACTTCCTGTGCAAGATCGATGGCGCGCTCCGGGAACGGCAATTCCCAATTGTAGCGCTCGGCCCCATCAACAATCGCGTGAAGCGCCTGAACGGTGAAGATCGGCCGGTTCTGCTCCAGGTCTTTGAAAGTATCAACAAGAATCGCAATTGTGTCCTCCTTGGAAGGCTCAGACACCGTGATCGCCTCGAAGTATTTCAGGGCCGGAATCTGGCGCTGGCCGAGCGTATGATACGCCTCGCCCGTCATGAGGCCGATGACACGGCAGGTCGGAAGTGAAAGATAGTCATTCAAGATGTCGCCGACCGCCATATCGCTCCCTGGATCGAGGAAACGTTCCACGCCCTCAATAACCATAACGACGTTTCCTGCGTAGACAGCCTCGTCGAGGAGCGTGCGGAGCCGACTTCTCGGATCGATGCCCTGTGTGTGCGCATCGGAGATTGCCTGGCCCATATCGAAGATGACGATACGTGCCTCATCGATAACCCTGTCCGTAAAGCGGTTTTCACGGATGCGTCGGGCAAACGCATGCACGATCGAGCGTTTGCCGATGCCGGGATCGCCTACGAGGAGTGCGGAATTATCGGTTGGGCGAGAGAGAGTCAAAGTCAGCATCTCTATCGCTTTCTCCCGGCCGATCGACTCCTGTCCAGCGTAATTACTAAAGTCATGCTCAGAAAGATCACTCACATAGTGGTCGAGATGCGTCGTATACGCATACGACCAGTATTTGCCGATCCGAGCTGCACGGCAGAGATGATCCCATTCCCAGAAACGGCTCTGCCGCTCCATCTCAAAGAAACGCTTCTTTTCGATCTGCCACGCCGCATCGAAGAGCTCGGGCGCGATGCGATTCGCCGAGAGGAAGGCTTCGCGCTTCTCAGGTACGCCAATCGTTTCCGCATCGGATCCTTTCGGCGAAAGGCCAAGTCGGAGAAGTGCCCGATCCCGCCATGGTGCATGCTCCGGCTCATTTGCATAATCAACCGTCCCCTGAAGATATCGATGCCAACCGAGTACCGCAGCAATCGTGACAATAACCGCTCCAATAAACGAAAGTACCCCAGCGAACGTGCCAAAAACCATGCCGATAACAAAGCTACCGCCAAGGAGGAAGAGCGGCGAGAGAGCGGCGAAGACCGAGGATGCTATCACGATCACGCCAACAATCACGATCGCGAGAAATCCGGCAGCGAGCACAGCGGAACGGACGATCGCACCGAGAAAGCGGGTAATCAGGTTATTCAAGAATGCCCGAACAAAGAGGATTGGATGGAAACCGTTCCAGGTATGAAAACTGATATCTCGCTTCCATGGGGAAATGAGCGTCCGGAAGAGTCCGGCGACATTGAACCGGTGAAGAACATAGCGAACGTAGTTCATCGCTATTCTCGCGATCCCGAGGATGCCGATCGAATAGTACCAAAGGAAAAAATTCATGCCGATGGCAATTGGTGTTTCTTTTTCTTTCCTCTATTGTACTGTTTCATCTCAGTTTCGCAAATTGAATGAGGGGCGGTTTTTGCGTATACTGAAGCCACTATGAAGCTCATCATCCGACTCCTCGACATTCCCTGGCTCGCCGCCCTGTCCGGTTTTGCGCTTGCCGAAATCCTCGTGCTATCGCTCGCTCTCTTCGGCTGGTTCTATCCCGCCCTCGTCGCGTTCGCTGGCGTCTTCCTCTTCGGTGGCCTCGCGATTGCCATCATCGGGCTTATCCGGTCAGGCGACCGGACGCGCCTCGCCGTACTGTCCACACTCACAGTCCTCGCGGGCGCCATCGCTTGGCAGACCGAACCGACTGTCTTCACCGGCCGCGACCAAGGCTCGATCGCGATTGCGGCGCTCGAACTCGCCCGAGAGCATGAGCTCACCTTTCGAACGAGTGCCTCGGACGCTTTCTTCGCAGTCTATGGGCCGGGCCGGGCGCTCAATTTCCCCGGCTTCGCCTACACAGAAACCGGTGCGCTCATCACCCAGTTCCCTCTCGGCTATACCAGCTATCTCGCGATGTTCGCGAGCTGGTTCGGGACATTCGGCCTCGCAATCGCGAACGCTCTTCTCTTTGTCCTTTCTGCCTGGACCTTCTTTGAGCTCTCTTCCCTTTTCCTCTCCAGGAAAAACGCGCTCTTTGCGGGCGCGCTCTTTGCGACCTCTTTCCTTCCCCTCTGGCTTGCCCAGATGACGCTCACGGAAAACCTCGCGCTCCTCCTCTTCCTCGCCCTGTCCGTCGCGCTCACCCGCCTGGAACGCGATGAAAATTCGTCCTTCCTTCCGCTCATCATCCTCCTCAGCTTCCTTTTCGCTATGACCCGGATCGAAGGCTTTGTCATCGCCCCTTTGGCTATGCTCTACATCCTCTTCCGGCCCGCACTCCGGAACAAGCTCCTTGCATTCCCCAAGCATTTCATCATCCCCGCACTCCTTTTCCTTGGCTTCCTCTTTCTCCGCGACCTCTTTATGAACCTGCCGTTCTACACCATGATCGGCAAGGCGGCGCTCAAGTACTGGCATGAGTTCGGCGCGACTGGTACTGATGGGACTGAACCGAGCCTCGGACCCGTGCTCGCGTCCTACGGTCTCTTCGCAGTTTTCCTCGGCGGCATCGCGAGTCTCTCCCTTGGGCTTATGAAACGCCGCTTCACGCTCCTCATCCCCACAATCCTCGCGCTCCCGACCTTTATCTACCTTATAAACGGGCACATATCGGACGATCACCCATGGCTCCTCCGCCGCTACGCCTTTACACTCTTTCCGCTCTTCCTCCTAGCAACC
>SSEF01000038.1 GCA_008012175.1 Candidatus Moraniibacteriota bacterium
ACCTACAAGAACATCATAGAGGTATTGAAACGCCGAAATAATTGATGAAACAAACTCGCCTATCCCGCCCAATACATCCCCTATGCTATCAAAAGCATGGCGCAAACCTTGTCCAATCCCCGATCCTAACGCCTGTAAACCTTGTAAAATAATATCTATATAATTAACAATGTTTTGAAAAAATGTAGCTACACCACTGGCACCCAACGCACCAGCAATACCCGCTATGGCCGCCGAGATTCCTTGCGTGAAACCAAGTACGGCCCCAAGTACGGCATGAAGTGCGCCTCCAATCACCTCAATAATCCCTACAAAAACATCACCAAATCCGGCCCCGATATTGTTCAACCCCTCTTTAATTTTATCGCCCGATAAGGTAAAAATACCAATGACAACTTGTGATACGCCGGTGGCAATCTCAACAATCCCTGTCAAAATATCAACAATACCACCTATGGCCTCAGCGATACCTGGTAAGGCACCGGCCACTGCACTTACCACGCCGGTCAATAATACCACAATAACCCCTACAATCGCCCCTAATGCAGTTAGAAGTTGTGGCCCAATAATTTTACCGGCTTCTGCCAGTTGATCGAATAGATCGGCTAACGGATCGGCTAGATAAGAAAATGCCCCAAAGGATTCCCCGATACGTTTGAAGGCATCAATAAGCGGTTGAATGGCTACCAATATGGCACCAATTCCAGTTTTAGCCCCCTCGCCGATATTTGAGAAACCTAATTTGATTTGGTCAAAGAAGGTGGCGAAATCGCCCTCAAACAAACTCCCGAATACGTTAGAAAAGTCTAACCCACTGGCCGCCGCACCAAGAGCTAGAATCGCTCCCGTTACCGCCGCAATGATGATAGTCACAGGGTTAAAGGCCGCCACGATAGCACTTGCCGCACCCCCCAAACCGCTTACAATACTTCCGCCCACTGACGAAAATGCGGCCGTGATGGTGGTGATGGGGTGGAGAAAAAGGTTTTGTAATTTGGTGCTAAAGGGTGCGAGACCGGCAACCATACTAGCCCCAAAACGGGCAAACTGTTCTCTAACACTGGCTTTGGCGGCTACATTACCGGTAGTGTCTATAATATCGTCTGCCACCCCGTGTACAGGTATTTGATACCGGGAAATAAAGGTTGCCAAATCAATAAGTTCTTCTTTGGTTTCGTTGACAACCAATCGCACCCTGCCCGGCTCTTTACCTGCCAGATCAAACACCCCACTACTTAATGCGGTGGCTAAGTCTAATACTTGGAATTTGCTCTTTTCGGCCTCAGACCCGATATTACGAACCAGCACGGCCGCCACATCGTCCACCTTCGTCCCTGCGGCCACTGCGTCATAAAGTGATGAGACCTTTTTTTGCGATCCAAAAGCACTATCACCTAATTCGTCTATAAGACCGAGCGCAACATCTAGTTCGTCACCAGATAGGTCAAGGATTTTACGTTTGCCGGTGAGATCAAATAAATCATCACCCACACTGGCGGCCTCAACACCCAAAGCCCTCAGTTGTTCTTGGACTTTACGTAATTCCTTCTCTGACAGATCGGTATCAAGGAACTGGCCTAATGTGATTGGGGGGCGATTCCGATCTGAGAAAGCCTCAGCTAACTCATCCACCCCTTGGACGGCGACTTGGGCTAAGTTGTCTAATTCCTTTGCCAATCTATCCCGTTCTTTCGTTAAGGCCGTTACAACTGCGCTTTGTTTATCGGGTAAGGGGGTATTGAGGTATGTATCTAACGCTGTTTGGGCTTTAGCCAGAGCCGCCTGCTTCTCAGTAAGGGTTTGTTCATAACTGTTATAAAATGCTTTGACTTTATCTAGCTCCGCCTCTAGCCCACGTAAATCGGCACGTTGTAATTTTCGATCAGGAAAAAGGGCAACGGCGGATACGGCATCGTCCAGCTTTTTCTTGGCCGCCAAGATTTCGGCCTCTGCCTCTTTAATGGCAACTGGCATATACGACAAGGCTTGGGCCATTTGTGCTTGTTGGGCTTGCAGATTTTTTAATCTAGCACTGGCGTTAGCGGTGTTCCCCCCAAACTGCACTGCATTAGCATATTTGGCTTGGGCAGACGTGATTTGGGCGGCTATCTCCTCAAGTTGTTTAGGTAGTGTTCCCTGTTGTTTAAGAAGGGCGGCCAGTGCCTTTTCAGCTTTTTGGTGTCCAACCGTTGCTGTTATAACCAACTTCTCAGCACTTACTGAGTTAGCTAATAAGGTTTGGGCGGCAGTGATCTTACCAGCTAATTCCTTTATACGGTCAGGGGCCGCACTATAAGCTGTGGTAAGTTCGGTTATTGAGGCCGCAATCCCGGCTACATTGGCCTTTAGGCTTGTGGCCGTTGCTGACCCGGCGATTTTAGCTTTATGTTTATTGGTTATCTCTGCGATTTGGGCTTCAACCTTCGCTAACAAACCGTCATAGAGATAAAGGCTCTCTGATACTGATTGGGATGCACGAAGTAGGGAACGCTCATCCAAAACCTCTAGGGGCGGCAATTCGAGTTTTACCTTTTGAGGCGGGAGTGGTAACTCGATAGCACCCCCTAAAGGTAGACCGCCAGCGAGGAACGCCTCAGCTATTTGGTCGAATTGCCGGTTATATTCGGGTGGGAACTCTAAGTTCTGTAACTGGACAATAGGTTTAACGGGTACGGCGGCTTGAATGGGGGTAAACGATGATAATGGGGTTAGGGATACGGCAAGGGACGTGAAGAGACCCGAAACTCCCTTCAAAGCAAATGTGGCCGCTTGTCCTAATGCGGTAAATGGGGCGGCCAAAGCACTTAAACCTACACCCACCACACCTGCCACTTGCCCTAAACTATGCAGGGTGAGTTCTATGTTATAAATCGCACTGTTAAACGGGCGTAAGAATAACCCTATATCTCTAATGCGTTCTAATCCGAAAATACCTACTTCGAGGGCAACAAAGGCTTTGGCTATGGTGTCAATGTTTTCGGCAATCCAACTGGCAATTTGACGCACAAGAGGTAAAAATTCACCCGCACTACTAAACATTTCACGGATGCTTTGGGCAATGCGCGGCCCGTTGGCTTCGATATAGTCAACAAAATTCGTGAAATGTTGCACGATAGCCGGTAGAATAGTGGTAATGAGGATGATGGCGGCCTCGCCAAACCCGCCAATGGCATCACCAAATGTCTCACCTAAGTTGATTTGGTCTACATCTAAGAAAATGCCAATTAACCTTGCCACTTGTGTCCCCATCCCGGACACGAAACTCAGCAATGTTGCTTGTACCTCAGAAAACACATGCTGTAGCGTTGTTAGAATATCGGTAAAGACACCTAGCCCAAAAACTAATACATCTGATAATACGCTCACAATTGGGCCAGCGTTAGCCGCGATTCTTGATAACCCCACCCCAAGAAACGCACTAATCTCATAAACAAGAGTGGTAATTGCACTCCGTATGCTTGGCATTAGTCCGCGCACGAACCCACCGTCCACATCGGCATACCCAAATAGTGTGTCACCCAAAATGTCAATGAGAGATGGGAACTCGCCAGCAATACTCGCTACCGCAAACAATAACTGAGAAACAAGATTCCGAATAACGCTGTTATAATCTACACCACTTATTGCCACAAGTAGCGAGGTATTGATCAATTGCGTGAATGATTGGGCAGAGGCTAAAAGTGTTTGCCCAACAGAAAAAATGCCATCAATTGGCCCCCCAAAGGCGAGTTGAATTGGCTCCGAGATAGCCGTTTTGATATTGTTCAACAACTCCCAAATATAAGGCAAGTCACCTGTCCCACCTGATAGCAGGGCAGTTAAAACATCGTACAACCCACCGCCCGGTACACTTGCCACAAAACTATCATAAACCCCTCTGAGGTTGCTGGCTATAGTGGCAAGAATCCCACCATCAAACTGCGATAGTTGAACAAGTAGTGAGGCAAAGCCTAATACAACCCCACCCAAACCGCCACCAAGCCCCACAAGCCCGCCAAATGCCGTCGTTAATGTCCCTATCGTAACAACCAAAGCTCCCACGGTTGCCAATACCGGCCCTAATGCGGCCAGTAGTCCCGCACCCAAGAACAACAAGAACTTCTTTGCTGGTTCTAAATTCTCAAATTGATGGGTGATACCGACAATGGCATCGGCAATCTTCTGAGCAACCGGCACAATGACGGGTAACAATTGACTACCAATAACAATAGCCAAATTGGTAAACGTATTCTTTAAGATTTGTAGTTGGGATTCGGTGGTACTGTAACGGATACGGGCTTCTTCGAGTAGGGCGTTTTGAATTTGAATCTGACTACCCTCTAACTCGAATTGGGCAGTAGATAATTCGACGGCCTGTTGTAAGGTCTCGACACCACCGGCAAGGGATAATAGCGTTCTCACACTGCGGATGCCGTCTAGCCCTAAATCCTTGAGTACGAGGGCCATATTTTCACCTTCTGCGGCCAACCCCTCAAGGAACTGGATAAAAACCTTTGCCCGACTAGACCCACCTTCTGCCCATAATGCCTTTAATTCCTCAACACTTTGGCCGGTAATTCTGGCTAAGGTTTGGAGTTTCGCACCCGTAGCAGGTAATCCGTTGGTGCCATTTAAGACCTCTAACTGCGTCTGTAACTCGGCCACCTGATTGGTGTTGACACCCAGGGCCACGCCCCACTCCCCCGCGCGCCGTCCCGCGGGATCGACGACCACCAGGCCGAACGCGGCCGGGCCGGGGTTGCCCCGGGAAGCGCCGTCGCAATAGGCAACCCACGCCGGCGACGTCATTGCGGAAAAATTACTGGTGGACCGCCGCGTCGGCGGGTTTGGGCGGAATGTAGAGGAGCCGGGAACAACTCTCGCAGGCGACCAAATCCTTGCCCTTCATCACTTCGTTGAGCAGGCTGGCGGTGAGGCGGGTGCGGCAACCGCCACAAATCATATCCTGGAGCGGGACCACGGCCAGGAAACCGGGCCGCCCCCGCTGAATCGACTCGTAGCGTTCCCGCGCGGCCCGCGGCAGACCGGCGGCGTAGGAGTCGCGCTCCCCCTGCTTCGCGTCGGCCTTGGATTGGTCCTCGGCCTCCTCCGCGTTCAAGGCCGCGTCCTCGGCGTCGAGGGCCGCGCGTTGTGTCTGGTGTTCCGCGTCCGCGGCCTTCGCCGATTTCTGAAGGGCGTCGATGGTTTCCATCAAAACCAACACCTGATCCTCAATGGCGGACTTTTCTTTCTTGGCGGCGTCGATCTGGGTGAGGAGGGCTTTGTAGGCGTCGTTCGATTTGACGCTGTTCAACTCGCCCGAACTTTTGCGGATGACCTGGTCCTTGGTGTCGATGTCCATTTCCAAGTTCTTCTTTTGAACCTGGGCGTCGGTGAGCGTTTTTTTGGAACTTTCGTGCTGGGCGACGAGCGCGGCGCGCCGGGCGGCCACGGCCGCGCGCCGCGGGGCGATCTTGGCGGCGTGTTGGCGGAGGGCGTCGAGCGCCTTGTCCAGTTCCTGCAACCGCACCAACCCGAGAATGGCTTCGTTCATGAGGGGGTCCAGGGCCTCCGGTTTTTCGTCCGTCGCGTGGGCGGTATAGGGATTGAACCTATGACCTTTCGCGTGTGAGGCGAACGCTCTGCCGCTGAGCTAACCGCCCACGCGACGGACGAAGGCGGGATTGTATCATTTTCCGACCGGCGTCGCCGGACCGAGAACCGCGTCCAGGGCGGCCTCGTAGCCCGGGCCGTCCCCCAAGTCGTCGTGACCGGCTTCCACGGGAAACAGCCTTTTTTCGGTCCGGATCAAGGGCAACAAACGCTCGCTGGAGGCGTAGGGGATCAGTTCATCCCCGCGGCCATGGATCAAATCGACGGGGCAAGAAACCGCCCCGATCCACCGGTCGGTGCGCAAGGGATAGCGAAGAACGAACCCCGGAACATAGGGATAAATCCGGCGTTTGACGTCCAGCATGCTGACGTAGGCCGACTGCAACAGCAGGCGCCTCGGCCGATGCCGCGACGCCAGATAAACGGCCAGCCCCGACCCCAGGGAACGCCCGGCCAAGACCACCCGGTCCTCGGGGGTCCGGGCCACCACCCATTGATAGACCGTTTCGGCGTCGTCCCGCAACTGGGCCTCGCTCTCAATGCGCCCGCCGCTCTTGCCGAACCCCCGGTAGTCGACGATGACCGCGTCATAGCCCCGGACCACGAAAGGGTCCATGGCGGAGCCCCAACTTGCCAGATTGCCCGCGTTGCCATGGAAGAACAACACGGTCGCCCGCGGGTTCTTGGCGGGGAACCGGAGGGCGTGCAGCCGCGCGCCCTCCACCGGGATGAAATGTTCCTCCGCCGGCCGCGGGAACACGAGCCGAGCCCCCTCCGCCAGGGGCACGGGGTAAAAGAGCAGACGCTCTTGGTGAAGGTAAAGATAGAGATTGAAAAGGGCCCAGACCCCGAAGACGACCAGGGCGGCCAGGGAAAGAAAATGCACGAAGATCTGAAAGAGTTTGCGGCGCGGGAACGTCAACGCCGGGGCCCCCGCCCGAGGAGGACGGCGAGGACGGCCCCCACAAACGCCAACAATCCGGCGGCAAGGACAACCCGGACAATATAGATCTTGAGTTGGTTTATCTCCAGGAAGTCGAATACAAAAAGCCCCCCCAAGATCCCCAGGGATAAAACC
>SSEF01000020.1 GCA_008012175.1 Candidatus Moraniibacteriota bacterium
ACCTTCTTTTTCTTTGTTGCCATGATAGGTCACCTCCTTCCAAAATTTTGTTTTCGCTTCCGTATGTTTACGGTCACGATGTTATTTTTCTCTTTGTTTGTGAAACAATTTTGTTTCACGCACGTGTGAAGTTTCACACATCATCATTATACTCCTTTCAAAAATTTTGCAAAGTGTAAATGTCAAGAGCATTACATAATAAAAAAATTCTTTTCTTCTCCAAAATAAAAATTCCCGTTTAGAAAACATGCTTTCAGTTTTTTTTCTACAGATGAAGCGATGCGCGAATTCATTTTATTCAAAAAAATCCTATCATCGTTATGCAAGGTGATCACTGGCTACTTTCCAATAATCAATTTTCTTAATTGAGAAAAACTTTCTGTCCGATCAAAAAAATTACTAACGGATTGGTAGAATAAACGGTATTTTCAGGCTTCATTAAGCAGAAAAGGATGTTTTTTGTCCAGATTGACACCCCTATTCCTGCACCGTACTATGAAAAAAGAAATGGGCGAATGAGGCTCTTTTCGGATGAAAAGAGCTCCCATTGGAGCTTCAACGCAAGCAGCACATTCACAAGATAATCTGTAAAGCTAGGAAGAGAGGTGACTCTTATGGATGAAAACATGAACATGAACGAAGAAGAACGTGTCACTGATCAGGCGAAAGCCTGGCTCCAGGAGAATCTCCGCGTCATCGTCAGCTTCTTTATCGTAGCGGCGATCGCGCTCGGCATTTACTCCTACTCGCAGCGTGCGGATGAGACTATCGACAGTGCCGATGACATGACGGTTGCGACGGAATCCGAAACGATGGATTCAGCGAAAACAGCCGACATGAAGTCTAGCGATCAGTCAAAAACTGTGGCCACCCCGAAAGAGCTAAGTCGGGAGACCGAAGGTTCGTTCGTCGAAACTGCGGCCAAAGGCGATGGGACGACCCATCTCGCCCGTCGCGCACTCGCGAACTATCTCGAAAAGTCTCCGGACTCGTCGCTTACCGGTGAACACAAGGTTTACATCGAAGACTATCTCCGGAAACAGCTCTCGAATCGAGGCGTTCTCGCTGTCGGCCAGTCTGCGGAATTCTCCAAGGACATGATCCGTCAAGCGATCGACCACTCCAAGCAGCTCAATGCCAAGCAGCTCCAGAACTTGAAGAAGTACTCGAGCCGTGTCGCGGCCTACCGATCGTAAAAGCTGGTTCTATCAGAAACGCAGTACTGCTGTACCTTCCGCAATTGCACTAAAAGCCCCGGATACCGGGGCTTTTAGTTTCTCCAGAAAAGCATCCCCGGCTGTAAGCTAAAATCCTCGCCAATACCAAACCCTATTGCCGACTGATATATCCTCAGCTCCTCCAGCGCTGAACTCGATCACCTGATCCACTGGTGTCGGCGGCGTCACTACTCTCTCATCTTCTGGGCGGATGCCACGCTCGACAAAAACGACCTGTCCGCGAAGCAGAAAGACGATATCAATCGGGAAGCGCATACCCTTCATCCAGAATCCATACTGGTACGGTGCGTCAAAGACAAACAGCATTCCCCGACCGGATGGATAGCTGTCGCGTCCTCCTAGCCCGCGCGAGCGGAGCGCCTCAGTATTGGCGACATCAATTCGCCAGATATGGCCATACGTCACTGCATGCGTCAGAGAATCCGATGCCTTCGCATCGAATTCTGTCTCAAATCGACTTTGGACCAAGGCAGTCATCACGATACCTACAGTAGCTAGGCCGCCAAGAAATAACAGATGATTCCTCGTGCTTGGCGGATACAGCATCATAGTGATGGTTTGCGCCTTATTCGAATCGAGATGTGCAGAGCGAATGAGACAGCAGCAAATGCCGCCCCAAAGAAAGCGAATGCGAAAATTTTCTCCGTATCCTGCAATATCAGCGCGAGGAAACCGAGAAAAGCCGTCAGTCCAAGAAACGTGGCAGCAACTACCGCCGGATGCCAGCCGGATGCCAGGAGAAGGTGGTGAAAATGTGCTCTATCAGGAAGAAACGGAGAGCGCCTTTCCATAATCCGACGGGCCAGAACGAAAAGCGCATCGAGGATAGGCAAGCTCAGTACAACGAGCACTGTCGCGACCTTCATCCCTGCATACAGGGCAAGAATCGAGAGGGCGAAACCGAAGAAATATGCTCCGCCCGTTCCGGCCAGGATTCTAGCTGGATACCAGTTAAAGAACAGGAGTCCGAGTGAGAGGCCAAGCAATGTGGCTGCCATGAGCGCTATCGTTGGCTGATTAACTTCCGGTTGTAGCGCGAGTACAAATACTGTCCCGAAAGATATTGCGGCAATGCCTGGCATCGCCCCATCAGTGCCATCGACCCAGTTAAGCGCGTTCATGATGAGTATCACCCAAACTATAATGGCAAAAAAGCTGAGACTCGGTATCATCCAACCGTCTATACTAAATAATCCAAGATACGGACCGATATCGAAACGAGCTCCTGAGGAGAAAACGAGGATCCCGAGAAGGATCTGGAATGAAAGATGCCAGGGCCAGGTAACATGTCCGAGATCATCAGCTACAGAGAAAAAGATGATCGCTAGCAACCCGATCAGGAATGCCGTGAATCGAGCATCGTGCTCAAATCGCCCATCCATCATAAGCAGCACGAGATAAATCCCCGACAAAATGACACCGCCGAGACGATAGTATAGCGGAAATGACTGGTCCCGACCGGTTTCTAGCCGGACAATCTGCCGATCCAATCGGACAATGCGAATCGCGGCACATATCGCCCCTACCGAAAGGGTTAGCGCCAGGGCCCAGGGGATAAGATAAAAAACTGGGCCATGTTCCATATTATCCGAAAAACTACGAATTGATGAAGGTAAGTGCTGCCATTGCGATCGCCTCCGAAAGGACGACAAGGGATGCGCCCAGGATGAGTACAAGGGCCGGGAGGTACGACTGCCTTCGGATCATGACTTCAGCAATCCCAATATTTCCGAGAAAAAAAACGAGACAGACAGCCGGAACGAGATACATCTGCCACCATGTGCCTAGAAGGTCCACTCCAAAAAAAGCATTGTATCTGAGAATGAACGTGCTCGCCGAAGGGTGGATAAGGAAAGCGATTACTCCGAGAAGGGAGGCCTGGATCGTCAATCCGAAGCAAAGTACCCAGAAACGGGCCCTGAGAAGAACATCCTGTCTCAGAATAGGCTGCGATCTCTCTGTCATATGCCCGATGTGAGGTGATCTTCTGGGTTCAAATCGTCTCCGGGAGCAAGAAGTCGCGTGCGGTCCATTTGATCACTGAGTCGTAGCAAGCGTTTCTCGGCATCCTCATATTTCTTATTGGCATTGCCAAGGTGTTTGCCGACAAGCTCAAACTCTTCATTAAATTTTCCAAACTCCTGTCCCAGCCGCTCCAGCTGGACAAACATCTCCTTCGCCTTCTTCTCAATCTGCATCCCTTGGAGGCCGAACATGATTGTCTTCAGGTAAGCGTAAAACGAATTGGGTGAGACAGGGATAACACGCTTCTTGTTGAAATATTCGTACAATCCTTGATGGTCGTCATCCTTGATGATGATTTCATAGTAGACATTTTCGGCTGGGATATACATAAGCGCCCAATCAAGCGTTCCCTCGCTCGGCAGGATGTACTTGGCCGAAATTGCATCGACATGCTTCTTCACATCCATGATGAACTGGCGGCGTGCCGCCATCCGGTCGGCTTCAGCCTCGAGAGAGATAACGCGCTTGAAATTCTCAAGCGGAAACTTCGAATCAACGCTTATCGATCCACCCCGCAACGTGATGAGCGCATCGACCGTCTCACCGGTCTTGAACATATGTTGGAGCGCATAGCAATCAGCCGGAAGCATTTGAGAGAGAATATCGCCAAGCATCGCCTCGCCAAATCCGCCGCGAATCTTCGGCGCCTTCAAGATATCCTGAAGCGACGCGACATCCTTGGTCACCTCGAGAATCTGTTCATTTGTCTTATTCATCTCGGCCAGCCGCTCTCGGACATCAAGGAACTGCTTGCCTGCATTTTCGAGGCGCTGATCGAGACGTGACGTATTGTCATTTAGGCGCTGATCGAGAGTCGCCTGCATGTTATGAAACTGCTGAAAGAGCGTCGTCGAGAACTGATGGATGTCCTGGCGCATCCCCTGGCCCAGATCCGCAACCTGGCGTTCTAGGATGGAGCGCTTCTCCTCGATCGAACGGAGGCGTGATTGAAAGAAGATGGCTGCCCAAAGCGCCGCTCCACCAGCAAGGAGCATGAATGCGATTGCAATAATGAGGGATGACTCCATGGTTATGTACGCAGACCAGCGATGAAACGCTTCAGCTCGGCAACCTTGTTTACCACCTCTTCATATGGCCCCTCGAGAAACTCGATGAAAAACCGATCGAGCATATTCAGCCGATAGTGCAGCTCCTCGCTATTCATGAGCACGAAACGGATCTCTTTCCCAACTTCTGCTTCGAGATAACTGATCGCCTGGCGAAGCTTGGTCCGATTGATGTTGTTGACGACCAAAACCATATCAACCTTTGACTTCGGATAATTTAGGAATAATCCACTGATAAGGATAAGCTTCACTTCTCCGATAGTTTTGAGCCTACGAAATACCTGGGATTGGGCATTCACGTTCAGCTTGGACACGAGCGTCTTCATCTCAAGATAGAACGGGAAATTGGTGTTGCTCAGGTAGAACTTCTTTCCTTGACGTGATTTTTCCGTAACAAACTTCATCTTTGCGAGACGCTTCATCTCGCGGATAACATCATTGCGCGAAAGCAACGTCTTCTCGACAATATCGGAAGCTGAAAACTCTACATCGGGATTCATCGTGAAAAAACGGATGAGCCGGGCTCTCGGGCGGGATCCAAAGAGCGCTTCAAAGAGCGCAACAGACATAATAGCGGGACGGCCTTTAGAGGCGAATTACATATGACAGCCCCAGTATACGAACGGCCGTAGAAAAAGTCAAAGATTTTTTTTGATTTTATGGCTCTGTTAAGGGATAAAGCAGCATCCTTCCTTTCGGAATTATGGTATACTATTGACATATGCGCGCACGAAATGACAGCCGAACCGACAAAGACATTGCGTCCCCGCTCGAAAAGCAATTCCGAGAAATCGTAATCGGGAGCGGTCGATCTCAAGAGCCTTATATCATCGCCTTCCACTCGGCGAGTGATAATATTTCCGGAGCCTCTCTCGGAACGCTCTTTGGCTTCTTCGAGGTTGAGATTCATGACGAGGATGCTGCATACATCGTGAATTTTTTGGCTTCGGTAGCAAAGAAAGAATATTTTGCTAACCCAAAGCGTAGCCCCGAGGAGAGCTTCGAATCAGCGCTCCACCGGATCAATGTCGCTTTGGCAGAAATCGTCAAGCACGGCAATGTCTCCTGGCTCGGACATCTCCATGGTGCGCTTGGCGCGGTCAGTCAGAATACTCTCCATTTTTCAGTCACCGGTGAGGGCGAAATCTATCTCGCTCGCGCAGAAACAATCCGCTCGATCAGCGCAGGACTCGTCGAATCTGGGATTGAACCTCATCCACTCAAGACGTTCACTGAAGTTTCCAGCGGTGAGTTGTTCGATGCTGATTTGGTATTTGCGCTCTCTCCGGCAGTCTGGTCGCTTTTTTCGCCAGAAGATTTGGAACGAAGCCTGCACCGCCTCGGGCCGGCTGGGTTCGAGCAATTCCTCCGAACCGCTCTCGTGAACGAGCTTCCCATCGCGGCAGTCGCAATGGTTACTTGCTCCGCTCCAGTCAGGCTAAAGCCGAAGGATGTCACCTCTGTCTCGGAACGCCGGCGCAAGGAGACGACGGTAAAGCTTGACAATGTTTGGAGCGAAAAGCCCTTTCATGAGGCTGTCCAAACGAAGGCTTCGCTGTCTGAAAGAATCTCTGAAGGAAACCCACCTGCAAAATACCCAGAGAAGAAATCGGGTCACATCTATGTTCAGGCTTCGGCTGACGAAGCTTTTGAGACCGAGGAGAGTCCGTGGATGGAACGCTGGACGATCTTCCGGCATAGCCTTGAAACAAAGATGCATAGTTTTGGCATGGCTTCACGGAAGGTTTCCCGGCGCGTCAGCAAAGAAAGCATTTTTATCCTGGGAGCGACCAAAGCTCGACTCTCGCTCCTCCGGCGCTCGCTCACTCGCAGGGCCCGCACTACGAAACGCGCGACAAAAAGCCGCTGGCAGGCATTCCGCGAGCAGCGAGAGCAGCGGAAGGGGCCTGGCGAGAATAATCATAGATTCCGTTCGTCAAATGCAACTGAACCGATCACTCCTCTCTCTCCGTCATCAGCAATGATGCCGCCAGCCAGCCTGGCGATCGGAAAGGGAAAGGGGCTGCCTCTACCCGATCTAAAGAAAATGAATAGGGCGGCGTTGCGGATAGCAGGCCAATGCCGGCCGGTTGCAGAGAAGATTCGGCACTGGTCTGCCCGCAAAGCGGACCTTGTCGGACGCCTAGGTGCGAATGCTTTCTCTTGGCTCTATGGGTCCTGGAAAATCCTTCCCAAAAAAAAGAAATGGCTCATCATTGGGGTGCTTGGCACGTTAGCCGTAGCCGCAACTATCCTTGTTATCCCACGCACTAAAGAGGATCCTTCCATCGTCCCGCCTCTCAGTTCAGCGGCTGAGGAGGGCCTGGCAGAACCGATATTCCCCCCGGCGGACGAGCCTCTTGCCACCCTGCTTTCCGGGAACCGGATTCTTTTTCCGACGAACAACTCCCGCTCGATCATCCTCGCCACTATCAACGAGTCCGCATTCGTCGTCACTGAACGGGCGATTGTCAATCTGAAGACTCAGGAATCTATCACGACTCCCGAGCCGCTCCGTCTCGCGACCGGCATGGACGACCTTGACGCGATCTTTGTACTCGGCGAGTCTGGATCGCTCTACTTCTGGAGCACCGTCACGAAAAAATTTGAAAAAAATACCCTCCCCCTTCCGGCCGGATCGGAAGTTTCCGCCATCGGATCCTATCTTACCTATCTTTACGTGCTCGATCAGAATACTGGCACTGTCTACCGCTTCCCCCGAACAGAAGGTGGATTCGGAGTGGCGACGACCTGGTCCAAGGAGCCGATCCATATAGGAGAGGCAGCAGCCTTCGCGGTCCACGAAAACATTCTCAGCACCGATACCTCTGGCAAGCCCGTGCTCTCCGCCCGGGGCCGCAACACGCTCACAAACTTTTCCGAACCGCTTGTGCCACTTTCGATCAGTGCTGTCGGTTTCGATACCCGATCGGGAGATATTATTGCGCTCGATCGAAAGGAGAAGCGCCTGGTCCGCTGGTCCGCTACGGGCATCCTCCTCGGCCAGTACTACCATGAATCCTTCGCTGATATCGAAGCCTTCTCCGTTTCAACCGATGGCAATGAGGTCCTCGTCTCGCGACAAGGAGCGACGAGTGCCTGGCGCATACGGTAAATAAAAACCCTCGGTAGCGGCATCTGCTATTCCAAAGAGTTCAAGAAACTAGAGACTGAAGAACCGAGGATCCACGGGGCTAATGCTCGAGAGACCGAAATAACGTCAGCGTCGGAACAATAGTGCGGCCGGGACAAAGAACCTGGATCCCAGCACCTCACCAGGTGTCTCAGTGCCAATATCTCAGGGAATATATCGCTAGAGCCGGTCTATGACATTCCTCACCTCTTCCACGAGAGACTTCAGCTCGCCATCAGACATCAGGTTCCGAACGCCGTTTGCGTGATCCAAGTCGCCGAGGCGGACATTCGGTATGAAGTGATAGTGGAGATGTTCGACGCTCTTACCGCCCCCTGCACCCTCTCGGACCATCAAGGTGAAATCTTCGTAGCCGAGGTATCGGAGCAGCCGAGAGCTCTTCTCGGCAAGGTCCTGGATGTCCATATGTTCCTCTGGGCTGAGATGAAGGAACGATTTCTTATGCTCTTTAGGGACAATGAGGAGGTGGTGCTTATGATACGGGGCAAGCGCGTAGGTGACATAAGCCGTCTTATTCTCGATAAACTTTCGATCATCTGAAGCGCAAAACGGGCATGAACCTAGAGGAATCGCGTCTACATAATCTGAGTATTTCATAAGAAGGCTGGTGACTTTGGTAATTCTACAGTCCCCTGCTAGGGCCCTGCCCCTAGGTCTGGATTCCTTCCGCCAGATGAATGCGGGACATAATTTCCTGATTCACGATGCGGGCATCGCGGCCATAGCGAAGTCGCGAGAGCTCCTTCAGCGCATTGGCTATTTCCTGATTGCCAGAGGTCGGTGGATAGGTCTTCAGATTGAACGGCTTGGTCAATTCATTGTTCATGAGGAGTCGGGCGAACGCCTGGTAGTTATCGACATTCACCATATCTTGGGCTGAAAAAATTGGAGCAAACTGCTTTTCGAGAAATTCCGCATCTTCTGGGCCAACCCGGAAAGATATGAGTGATCCAACATTGCCGAAGACTGCCTTGGAGATCTCTTCTTTTAACTGGCCGATGAACTGATGCGCGAGGATGAGAACAAGCCTGTACTTGCGCGCCTCGGAAAGGATCTGCGCGATCGAAGTCGTCGTGACGTTCTGGAATTCGTCGAGATAGAGATAGAAGTCGCGCCGCTCGGCCTCTGGCTGATCGACTCGGGAGAGAGCGGCCATCAGGATCTTGCCGACCACAACCATGCCGAGGAGCCGAGCATTGATTTCGCCGATCTTCCCCTTGGAGAGGTTAATCAAGACGATCTTCCCTTGATCCATGAGCTCGCGGAAATTGAGCGCGCTCTTCTGCTGGGCGATGATCGGCCGCATCATATCGTTCGAGATGAACGTCGTCAGCTTCGACGTAATATATGGCACCATGTTCGCGAGCGCAGCTTCCCCACCGGCTTTTTCCGCCTCTTTCAGCCAAAAATCCCGGACAATCGGATTCGTGCAATGCGCCAGTTTGTAGCGACGGAACTCCTCATCAGCCAGAACCTTCGGAATCTCCATAAGGGTCGATCCGCTCTCCGGATGCTCCATGATGAGGAGCATGGCATTCCGCATATACTGCTCGAACATCGGGCCGCCAGTCGCCTTCATGTCGTAGAGCTGGTCGAAGATGCCAATCATCTCATTGATGACGAAGGTCTTCTGCTCGGGATGGCCCGGATCATACTCAAGCATGTTGATGCCGATCGGACGGGCGATATCAGCCGGATCGAACACGATGACATCCTCGGCGCGCTCCTTTGGGATTGCGGTCAGGATATCCTCGATCGCATCGCCATGCGGATCAATGAAACAAAATCCCTTGCCTTCCCGTGCATCCTTCTTCGCCATTTCTTGGAGATAATTCGATTTTCCGACACCTGTCTGCCCGATGACATACATATGGCGGCGGCGATCATTGTCCGTGATCCGGATCTCGGTCTTCGTATTCCGATAGTCATTGTAGCCGAGGAGAATGCCTTCCCTCGGCACATTGATCGGCGGGGGGGCAACACCCGCCTTCAACCACTTGATCTTAGGCGTTTCTGTTGTTGATATCGGGAAATGGAAGAAACTCGCTATCTCATCATTCGTGAGTATAACAGCCGTCTCTGGATCAAAATTCCGAAAAATATATTGGTACGCGGCACGCTTCGATGAAATGCGCTTCCTCACGCGAAAGCTATTTACCTCGGGATTTTCAAACTGAGAAAATGCATTCTCGAGATGACTTAGGATATTCTCTGCCCGCTCTTTGGTCGCGGCTGAAGCAAGTAGTCGGATATTCACAGAAAAAGCAGCCTGGCTTGCCTTGGCATCGATATTCTTCACGAGTTCCTGTTCTTCCGGTGTGAGGACCACTGTTACCTCCTCCCCCTGAGACTTCGCACTTTGTTGCAAGACGACATGGCTGACGCCTTTGAGTGCGGATTTCCCAACTACCGAAGCAAGCGTTTCCGGACGCGCATCCTTTAGACGTTTACCCTCCTGCATCTTCTGGGCGATGTGACGACTTCCCTTGCGCCAGCCGGCTGGAGCAGGAGCAAGGACGACCTGTATCGCTGCACCCTCCGCGACGGTCTCGAGCTTGGAAAGCGCATTCGAGATCTCGTTCAACGGATCGACAGAGAGATGCTTATACGTCTTGAGCGGCAATGCATGGCTTGCCGAAAGTTCAAGGATAGATACTGCCGTTTCGCCAGCAGGAGAAAAAATTGTGTAATCCGGGACCTTTTCAATCGCTGATTGAGGGAAAAAACTATGGATCTGTTTCTCGACGCTCTCGCGATAATGCTTCGGCACGGATAGGTAGAAGAAGATCTCCTCTCGGGAGGACGGATTGGCGATCTCGAAAATGATATGGGGCGGCTCAAAAAAGAGACGCTTCCACCAGGGAGAATGTCGTTTGAGAGAAGTAAGCGAAGCGAGAAGCTGTTCCATCGCACGAATCTCATCGCGCCACTCGTCGGGACTGCGCTGCCCCCCTTCAACCGGTTTCCTCTTGCTCACCTGCACTACTTCGAGGTCGAGATTGAGCGACTGCGAGACCTCGAATCGGACCAGGAGAAATGCCCTCACGAGGAGAAATGCGCCCGAAAAGAGCGCAAGCGCACCAGACAGGTACGCGAGCGGAACCAAGACGACATTCAGATCGAGCTCCGAGAACATGGATTTTTATTTTTGAATGCTACTCTCCCCGGATCAGGCCCTTTGCCTTGAGCGCATCGTACAGTTTGTCAGCCAGCTCGTCATGCATCGTATCGAGGACATACAGGTCGTTCATCTTGCGCGCAACTTCGACAGCATGAGCAACGCCCTTCACTTGCGCCAGCTCGACGAGCTGGGTGACGCGACTCGCTGCATCGACCGCGCTACCGACTACCTGAGCGTCTGCGTGAACGTCATCATCCGTAGACTGAGCGGTCGGCTGTCCGGCAGACCCTGACTGGGTCAGGATGGCAGCGTACTTCTCGTTCGCACTCTCGCTGCCGCGTTCAGCAACTTGCTCTACGGCAGCTGGAACCGTCTCGGGATGTGTAACTGGTGCTGCCTCTGACGCCGGAGCAGCTGAAACCTCTTTTTTTCGCGATAGGAATTCCCACATAGGCTTCTTAGGCAGCGACCGCCTTAACATCCTTCTTGAATTGATCGACGATCCCTTGGACGAATGTCCTATAATCCGGAATACGCTCCTCAAGAAACTTTCCGACAGCTGCTTCGGTTGGCTCTGTCTCAATGAGTGCCTCATACTCCATCATCCCCTTCTCTCCGAGACGCTCCATCGTGTCCATAAAAATCCGCTTAAGGAGCGCTTCGAGCATCTTCCCGAGAAGTTCCTCACGTTTCGGCTGTGGCAAACCAGCAAGCGCTAGCTCCTCAGTCAGCTCAGCTTCGATTTTCGAATAGTCGATATCCATAGCGATTTATTGATTATCCTTAGTTTACCATACGGAAACCTGGGATCTTCACTCCCTGGACATGTGCTATCGCCAGTATCCGGAGAACATATTCCCGGATTGATTCGCCTGAATGCGCACGGACAAGTTCTTCACCAAACGTCTTTGCTGAAACCCTGACTAATTTTGCCACCGCTTCCATCTGCGACCAATGAAGCGGATTCTTTATCCGATCGTACGAGAAGACTGGATTTCTTGAAAGCGATGCATGATCAGACAGGACAACGGCAAGTCTGGTTTTTGCAAGCTCTGAGTAGGAAACTGGATTGAAATCTCGGTCATACCCTTCGGCGTTCACCACTTCATCAGTCTCAAAGAGCGCCGCTGAAAGTTTCTTGAAGTTCCGAAAGAGATCTTCCTGTTCCTCGCGCGAGAGGCCTTGGACATAATCCATCACCCGGCCATCCGGCTGGAAGAGCGCCGCTTCGACGGTAGGCTTAGCTAGATCGTCAGCCACTCCCTCTGAAGGGGCTGCGATCTTTGCAGGATCCGCTGGCTCAGAGGAGAGTTCGGCCTCTGACACCGTCTTTACGCCCTCTTCAGGAAGCAATTGTCCGCCCAGACCCGACTCTGCCGTTCTCACCGTATCGATCAACGTATGATCTCCCTGAGCTTCCCGGACAAGGCTCGCCACCTCATCTTGCGATAGGAGTCTGCCCAATTCAAGCTTGGATCCAGCTTGAATGTACTGTGGACTGAACTTGCCATTGGCATCGGCAGCAAAGCCTGCCGCTCGGGCCAATGTAGGGTCTGCATCAAGCTTGGCCTGAAGCTTCGTTTCGACAAGCTTCGCAAATCGCCCAGAGACCTGGCGGTCATTCATGCCCGGAATATCCTGAACTGCCTGCTCAGAAAAATTCCAGATGCTCTCGCCACGCTTCACCTCATGCGCACGGAGAAATGATTTCATCGCCCCTCCCTCTAATTCTTCCGACGATCCAGTCATCGGCGCCTCACGAGTGAGTATGTCTCCGGGAGAGTACGGGGAAACAACGGATTCAGTCGAACCGATAGGGATAGTCGACTGGTCCGCTGGGTCCACTCCAGAAGGGACAGGTATGTCATGTTCCGACAAAACGGTGCCTGTCAGCGGAGCAACATGCGTCTGACCCACGCCGCCGATATACTCGTTGGCGAAATGTGCTGCCACCCCCGATCCGAGCACTGCCCCGGCGAAGATCGCCGCTGATTTCCGGAAAAGCTCATTTCTCCGGCGAGCCCCCTCGCCTCTCCGAGCATTCGCAGCAACCTCTCGAAGGTATTTCTCGAGCCTTGAGAAATCAATCTCCTGCTTGCTGCCAAGCGTTACTTCGAGATCCTCCTCGCTCTCCATCGCATCGAAGCGCGCCTCTTGGTCTTTTTCTACATCCGCTCGCCGACTTTCCCGCCGTGCACGAGCGATCTGCTCCGATACACCCTCGATCGCAACTGCCATCCCGGCGCCGGCTACCAGCCGCTTCAATGCAAGCAATCCAACCACCGCCGCTGCAGTACCGCCACTTGCCGCTCCTAACCCTACGGCTCCCACACCTGCGATGGTCGCGCCAAGTAGATACTTTCCAGCCTTCCCTTTGGTCAATCCATTGTACCGAGCGCCAACCTTCTCCACCCCTTCGACAGCTGTAGCGCCAAGGGTTCCCAAGAGACTCAGCAAGGCTTTCAGCTCTTCACGCTGAGTACTTTTTGGAGAACCTTCCTTCAGGGTTTCTCGGAAATCGGCCCAAGAGCCCTTGATCCTCTCGAAAAAGGGGCCTCGAAGCTTCTGAAGCCTCATTTCTTGGCGCGCATCGTAAATCCGCTCGGCTTCGTCGAACTCGAACTCCCGGATAAGCGCCGCCATCTCGGGCCGAAGCTCTTTCACCGTCTTGCCGGAACGCTTCAGTTTTTCCAATTCAGCGCTCTGGAGCGCAAGTATCTTCTCGTCATAGAATGCACGATATTTCATGAGCTCGGCATCATCGCTGTCTTTATGCGAAAGACCGCGGAAAATCCGCGTCAAGTTCTTCCACGCGCTCCGCTGCGATTCCTCTACTGCGATAAATGCCGCCCGTTCGCTCGCGACTTCCTCCCTGAGCCGTGCGATCTCGGCGTCTAGATCAGCCATAGCAACCTCGTTCTCTGGAACATGAACGCCACCCTTGACAACAGGCGGGACCGTCTCTCGGGATGGTTGTTCGCGTACTGGCTCCTCTGGCTGAGTTTTTGGTGACTCGGATTCCGGAGTTGTTTCGGTTTCGCCAGAAATTGGCTTCCCTGGTTTCTCGCTCTCTTCTTTAGTGGTGGTCGCTGGGGGCTTTTCGTCTCTTTCGACAGGAGCTCCTGATGTGACCAATATTTCAGCAGCCGTTTCCGCACTTGTTGATTCGTTAGGTTCGCTTTCGAGTACCCAGTGCTCAGCTTGACCGCGCTGCAAGATTTCCGTCTTCGTAATAGTCGCAATCGCCGGATCACCCTCTTTCGTAATACGGTACGCGGAGCCACCCGAACTCTTGGCTGTTTTGGCAATCTCGTACACGCTTCCATCAGCCGCACGATAGCGGACTTTTTTGCCTTTGCCGAGCTGTCGGAAAACAAAACGCTCTGCCTCGGCCGTCGGCCTTTCCGCTTGGAGGATTGCTGGTGCCTCAGCTGCCGTTGTCGCGAGCGGTTTTTCTGTATCGTCCGGAACCGGAGGAATGGTCTCAGTCGCAGCGCTCGTCCCTGGCAAAGCAAACGGCCGACTCAGTTCCTTTGCGCGCCTCGGATTCGGCCTGGTAAACGGAGTGAGAAGATTGCCACCTGTCACCTGCTTATCGAGGCTCGATAGGTACGCATCGACCTCTGCCTGCGACGAAACTGCCAAGGTTGGCTCGGGGTGGCGTGATTCGGAAGCGACATCCGCTTTCGGCCGATCCTTGGCAAGCTCAGCCTCCATGAAAGCGCGAGCGATCGCATCGGGATCCGGAGGCATCTCCCTTCCCCCTTCTTTTGGATGTGTCCTTCGTACCATAGTCCTATTATGCGATGGCTATTTCTTTTTTCAAATCTCGGAGGAGCGACTCCCGATCCGTATCCTGAAGCGGAATCTTCACAACGAGCGGGATAACCTGCAGCAAATACTCATCGAGATACTTGATGATCGTACTCCGTCGTTCCAGATCGCCCACTCCGGCCCGCTTTAGCTGCTTATTCAGGCCACTAAGGAAATGATCCTTTCGGGCATAGAGCTCTCTCCGAAGGCGGCTCTGCTCGACCGAATCCATCCGCTCCCACTCGGTCAATTTTCCATCGATGACCGGCCGACGATCAAGCGTCACGACGCTCGCAGTCGGCGGAATGTTCTTCTCTTGAATAATCAGCGGCGGGTATCCTGCATTCTGCTCAGATGGAACCGAATGAGATGGAGATTTAGAGGCCTGATCCCCTGACGGCTGCCGAGTTTCATCTGCTTGATTTTCCCCCTGAAGCCCCGGTGCGAGCTCCTCAGCTAACTCCACCCATTTTTCCATAGGATGAAGCACGCTCCCGATAAAATGCTTCTGCCTGTTCAGGCTCCACTTCTTCGGATTCCCATCGGTATCGAGCCATTCGGTTGCTTTTCTTGTCGGGATGACATCGCCCTTCCAGGCTCGCTTCATCGCTCCCGACAACCGGCCGCGCAGACATTGGGATTGAAGTGTCTTCCATCGATTGACGAGTATCTGGAGTTTTTTCAATTGATCTTCGATGTTTGTCTCCTCACCCTCGGCCGATAAAACTACCGGGAGATTCTCTGTTCCCGCAGATGTTGGCAATACCACCTTATTATGGAACGCATGAGCAGCCTGGTCCGCTTCGATTGCCTTCTGGATAGCCCGGATATATTCTCTAAAATTATCCTCTACTGCCTGCAGCTGCTCGACAGCGTCCATACCGCCAGAAGCCGCCAATACCTTTACTTGATCCATATCCGCCGCCACAGAATCCTCAAAGGATTTTCCATCAATGTCACTGAGTATGACTTCGGGATGTTGGAGCACCAACGTCATCAGCATCGTATGCGCTGAATCGACTCTTCCAACCGACTCTAAAAGCATGCGTTCCAGTCTTTCATTTCCCTCTACTCCCTCTGTAAAAGCACCTTTATCCAGTCTCGGGCTTTCGACACTGCCACGGGGATGGTGCACAACACTCCCCAATACCGAGGAATGTTCCGCTCCGATTCCTCGCCTTTCTGGATTCATGACCGGGACATCAAGGGGGCGATCAGTAGTTTCTGGAACTGAATCAGTGATCCTCGATGCCGGTGTAAACGGCCCCTCACCCGGATTCAACATACCACGTAGCATTATTGCGTTCTTTTCTTTTTCCAAACCCATTTGCTATAATTTTAGCAGGTAAGAATACAAAAACGAAATGCTGAACGGCATAACTGACTCCGAGAGACGATGGACCGATCGCGTAGCTCCGTATGTGTTGTTTGCTATCCTCGTGCTCGCGCTCTTTGTCCGAACGTATCACCTCGACTCCCTGCCCGCTGGACTCTATCCCGACGAAGCAACCAACGGCACGGATGCGCTCCTCGCTAATGAGACCGGTGATTATCGACTTCTCTACACGAACAACTACGGTCGCGAAGGTTTGTTCATTAATCTTCAGGCTCTCGCAATTAAATATTTTGGAAATACCATCCCGGTCCTGAAGTTTTGGTCTGTCATGTTCGGAACGCTGGCCGTACTCGGGGTTTATTTGCTCGCTCATGAACTCTTTGCCCGACGCATCTACGCCATAGTCGCAGCCTTCCTGCTCGCCACCTCCTATTGGGCGATAAATTTCTCCCGGATTGGTTTTCGGGCGATCATGGTGACTTTTCTTCTCACTTTCTCTTTCTATTTTTTCTTCAAAGGCCTCCGGACGAGCCGCCTGCGCGATTTTCTTTTTGCCGGACTCTTTCTTGGTGTCGGCATCCACACCTACGTTGCCTTCCGACTTGCGCCGCTCATTATCATCGCACTCCTCCCGGCGCTCTTCTTGACATATGAACGTTTTTTCCAGCGTTATTGGAAGCACGCGCTCGCTTTTGCTCTCGGCGCCTTTATCACGGCTGCCCCGATGTTCTACGACTTCTACCTTCACCCTGAGCATTTTTCGTCACGTACCGGCGCAGTTTCCATCTTTTCGCCGGAGATTAACAAAGGCGACTTCTGGGGAACTTTTGGAAAAACGTTCGGCCTTTCGCTCGTCAAGTACAACTTCTGGGGCGACCAAAACTGGCGCCACAATTACCCCCCATACCCCGTCCTCGATCCAGTCTCCGGGGCGCTGTTTCTCGCCGGGTTCCTCTACATTATCTGGGAGACGATCAGGCTTATCGGTCTCCGTTTCCAGGAAAAACTCCGAGATAATCGGCTTGTACGAAACTGGTTCCTTATCTCAGCCTTCTTTGTTATGCTCATGCCTGAGTTCCTCACAGAAGAGGGCCTCCCCCATGCACTCCGTGCCATCGGCACCCAGATGCCTGTGTATCTCATCGCGCTCATTCCCCTGGTTTGGATCATCAACCGGGGTCGGCAAGCGCTCATCGGAAGCCGTATCGCCCTCTACTCCATCATCGCTTTCGGACTCGTCTTTGGCGCTACGTTCAATCTGGCAAAGTATTTTGTATTCTTCGACCGCAATCCGAATCAACACGGGGCATTCAATCAGAATTTCCGAAACATGGCCATGTATGCAATGAGTCTCCCCCCAACCACCATGAAATACATCGTCCCAAATGGCGGCGGGCGCATGATGGAAGACGGGTTACCGGTTTCTGCCCAGCCGATCAAATTCCTGACATACGGCAAGATCGAGAATCTCGTCTATCTCGAACCGGAAACAACAATCCGGACAAGAGACAGCGTCATCATCCTCATGAATCATGATGACCGAATTATAGAGCGCGTCCGGAAACTCAGTCCTCAGGTCCGCATCGAACAGATTGATCTCTACCCGGGGACTGCGAGCGCTTTCACTATCATGCGTTTCCCTTCGTAACCTTCTGCCATAATCCGCTGAGTATTCTCTATAAATCATATGGAAAACCTGAAACGTCTCGCCCCACAATGCCTCGCCCTCATGATGGTAGCCTTTTTTTCCGTTTCCATCCTGATTTCATATCAGGAATCAACCACCATGGATGAGAAGGCTCATATCCCTGCCGGCTATAGCTACGTTAAGTATCAGGATATGCGTATTAATCCAGAGCATCCACCAATGCTCAAGGATTTCGCCGGCCTATTCCTTCTCCCTCTCAGTCCACTCATGCCAAAAAGTGACCCTCTCTGGGAGAGCGGGGACTGGCTTGATCTCTCAAAATTTCCCGAAGGTCCGGCTCGAACTTGGGGTCTCGCTCAATGGGCGTTCGGCGATAAAATCCTGCACCTGAACGGCAATGATGCAAATCTCATCACCTTCTGGGCCCGCTTTCCATTCATCCTCGTCTCCCTTCTTCTCGGATTCTTCGTATATCGCTGGACACGAGAACTTGCCGGCACCGTCGCAGGACTCTTCGCTGCCATGCTCTACTTCTTCGACCCAAACATCATCGCCCATAGCCACTACGTGACGACCGATATCGGTATCGCGGCGTTTATCTTTTTCTCATTCTACTTCTTTGTTCGCTTTCTGAAGAATCCGAGCCGGAAGAATATCGCCTGGTCAGGCATCTTTCTTGGCCTCGCGCAGCTTGCGAAATTCTCCGCCGTTCTGCTTTTCCCGATCTTCGGCATGTTTGCCGTCCTCTACGGATTAGCTATCGCCGTCGAGACAGCTCCAGGTGCATGGAAAACCCGGGTACGGAACGGTGTTCTCTATGGATTGAAGTATATGGCAAGTGTGGCGATTTGCTTCGTGGCGATCTGGATCCTGTACTTCTTTAATACCATGCAGATGCCCGGTGAGGTAATCGCCGAAATCGCGCGAGCCCAATTCCCTAATGATAAGGCTATCGGACGAATCGCCGAAGCAAGCGTCGTTGCAATGAGTCAATCAGCAGCCCTAAAACCGCTTGCCGAATACTTCCTCGGGGTCTTCATGGTGTTTGCTCGAGTTGCCGGTGGTAATACCTTCTATTTTCTCGGCCAGGTTTCAAACCATGCGTCTCAGTGGTATTTCCCCGTTGTTTTCGTCCTGAAAGAGACCATTCCGATGCTCTTCCTGATCATCAGCACAACTCTGTACACCCTCTTCAGGATGGCCAAGGCCCTACTTGAACGCGACAGGACAAGCCTCTGGTCTGTCGTCGTGAATTCGTTCCGTGAACGAATTGCGCAGTGCATGATGGCATTCTTTATCCTTTTCTACAGTTACGTAAGCATTACCGGCAACCTGAACATTGGCTATCGTCACCTCTTTCCGATCCTTCCCTTTCTCTATGTCCTAGTCGCAAAAACCGTATTTGATATTCTGAAACGCGAGCATGATCGGCCCACGACGCAACGAACGCTTCGCATTCTCCTCGCCTGTGCCGTGTTTTCTATCATTGCGATCCCCGTGCTCTCATACCCAAGCTATCTCTCGTATTTCAACGCTATCGGCGGTGGTCATAAGTACGGCTATCAATACGTGACCGATTCAAACTACGATTGGGGGCAAGATCTCCGTCGTCTTCGCGGTTTTGTCGACAACTATGATCAATGCGTCACTGATCGATTCGAGACTCCTTTCTGCGAACCCTTTCGATCGATGAAGACACCGAAGGATCAGACGATTCGTGTCATTCGTGTTGATTACTTCGGTGGGTCAAATCCAAAATGGCATCTCGGGGATCGCTATCAGGGATGGCATTCACATCTCGCCCCTGAAGCCGGATGGTATGCTCTCTCGATCGGTTTTCTCCAGGAAAATTGGCACAAGGCACTCGATCCGGGTGAGCGATCCTATGCTTGGTTACGAAACCGAACGCCAGATTTCCGCGTTGGAGATTCCATATTCGTCTACTATATTAGCCCGGAAGAACTCCTGTCCGGATCTGGACAGAGATAGTCTCAGCGTCTAGTTCTTTTTCCCTTTTTCTCTTTGACTGTTTTTCCGGACAAGCTGATCATCATCTCCCTTTTGAAAGGACGTCTCCTCAGGGGATAGTGTATTCTGTTCAGAATAGAAAATTTTCCCTTCGACCCGGAGATCGACCGAGAGAAGACGGGACCGATCTTTGTTTGTTTTAGCGTATTCATCAAGGAATACCTTAAGCACTCCTAGACTCTCTTCGGCCGGACGATTCACGGAAACTATAAACTTCCACCCTTCGCTCACGGAAAGCGTAAGTTCATCGGAATGGCGTGATGCCGTCTTTGCTACGCGATCAACTGATCCTGGAATGAACTTTCCAAAATTTTGATAGAGCGCAAGAAACGTCTGGAGGTATACATCAACCGTGATCGGCATGTTAGCGGCGACCGGGAGAGCGCTCTCGTCAATCACCGAAAGCCTAATTGGATCATACCGCGAGTCTTCAGAGGACGGTGTGATAGGCACCGCCTGACCGCCATGGATACCGTAACAGGGGCCGCCGGAACACCATTGAAGAATGGTTTGAGTCTCAACAATCCGAACAACCAGGTGATTGGGAAAGCTTCGCTGAATCGAGATTTTTTGAATGACTGGATACTGAGAGAGTAATACCCGCTCCATCTCACCAGTTGGAGCAAAAAAGAAATTTTGTCTTTTCAGGATGCCGATATGAGTTCCCGCCATCAAACCATCCACGACTACCCGATACTCATCTGATGGGATAAATGCTGCGCCCTCAATCAAAACCCCCCGAACGAGAAGCATTGGGGAGAAAAATAAAACGTATCCGCCCACCACGGAGAAGGCTATCCAAAGTAAGACGAGAATCCATCGGGGACCAGCTGTCCTGTCATTCTGGATCCGTCGCTGTACAGCCTTTGATTTCCGACCGCGGATGATCGCTCTAAAAAACTGTTCCTGGCGATTTTTACTTTCCCAAAGCATAGAGTCAGGCCCGAGTAAAAAGTTTTTCAAGAAGAGATCGCGGATTCCCCTCTCCTCGAGCAATCCGGTCAGTAGTCTCAACCGCCGCCTCAATAAATTCGGCAAAGGCGATGGAAAATGATGGCGACTTGTTTTGTTGGCGCACTAGTCCAACGATCCATGCTTCAAGTATATCCAATGTCTCTGCTGGGGTACGGGCCAATGCTTCGGCAAGCATAACGCGCTCTGACCACTTGAGGCGGGAGAGCTGGAACAGTTTCTGTAGCAGCTTCTTCTGCTCATCAAAATTAGCTGGATCATTTGCTACGGAAGCAATGAGCCCAGGGAGGCCGAGGGAAAGGAAGAATTCAGGAATCATGATATTCGGAAAAAAAACGCGAATATCTTCTGCTGAAACTGGGCTGAAAACACACTCGAAAAGCCGCGACCTGACGGTTGACAAGAGCCTTCCCGGCAAAGGAGTGATGAGAATAATCAGGGAAGTTGAGTTTGGCTCCTCAAGCAGTTTCAGGAGAGCATTTTCGGCAGAAATTGTCAGACGTTCAGCGTTATCAATGATCAGTATGCGATACCTTCCAGCGATCGGAAAACGAGAGAGAAATACTTCAGCTTTTCGAATATCCTCAACTGAAAGCAACGCTGATGCTTTCGAAGCGTCAGTAGACACGTTATCTGTCCGCCCGATGACGAGAATATCATGCTCTCCGGCATATTCAACCTCTTCGGAAGACCCGTTCAGAGCTCGGGCAAATTCGAGGGCAACAAGAAACTTTCCCAGCCGCCGCGGGCCGGAAAAAAGGAAGCTCTGAGGCATTACTGAAAGTGATGCTATCCGATGCAGTCGTTCCCTGACATTACCGTGTCCACAAATCTGCATAAGCTCTAGGAATTTTTCTCAACCACACTTCGGATCCTGTTCAGAAAATCAGCCCTACTGTATCGGGCAGCATGTCCACGCATTACCTCTGATCGATAATACGGCTCGCGCTCGAGAAAGCGACGGACTCCGTCAGCAACCATTTCTGGCGTTCCGCCGGTATAGAGCTCGCCCGTGACACCCGGTTCGATGAGATCGTGCGCTGCTCCGTTTGCCAGCGCAATCACGGGGATTCCGAAAGAGAAGGCTTCGGCGACCACTATGCCAAAATCCTCCTCGCTGGGCTGGAGAATTGCTCGGGACTCAGCATACGTACGGGCGAGCTCCTCATCGCTGATTGATCCAATGAAGCGTATCGTCCGACCGGCGATCTCCCGCAAATGCTTCTCCTCTGGCCCGGTGCCAACAACCGTAAGCGGCAGCTCGAGACGATTGAAGGCTTCGATGACGGTATCGACCTGCTTCGATCGGGTGAGTCGCGCAACAATAAGAAACGTGCTGCTCTTCTTGTTTCCAATGCCGGAATTTGTCTCCTCATGGAGCGCCGTCGCCGGAGGGAACACTACTGCTGATTCGCGTCGATAATACTTTCTGACACGGATGCGAGTGAACTCAGAATTCACGAGGATAACATCCGGGCGATCAGCTGATTGCCGATCCCAGATACGGAGGTATGAAAGAAGCATCCTGAGAATTATGTTTTTCTCGCGCCCGATTTCCCGTAGGTAGCGTTCCTGGGCATCCCAGACGTAACGCATCGGTGAATGGAGATAGGCGATATGCCGGGTATGAAGACGCGTCACCAGACCCTTCATCCAGGCACCAGAAGATGAGATGACCAGATCAAAATCACGAAGATCAATCGCTTCGACTGCGACTGGAAAAAATGGCAGGAGGAGACGATACCGGCGGCGGACCCAAGAGGGCAGTTTCTGCAGAAACGAAGTTCGGACCTCACGACCAGGAAAATGCTTAGCGATAAAATCCGGATCGGCGAGAAGTGTATAGATCGGCGCATCGGGATAGGCATCAGTCAGCACTCTGAACGTCCGTTCCGCCCCGCCCCAGGTAAGCATAAAATCATGAGCGAGCGCGACTTTCTTGGGTATTGCTTCAGTCATGATGCGAAAGCATTATATTGGCCAGTTCGGAAGCACACCTCTCCCAACTGAATTGTCGGGCATTCCGGGTAGCTTTTTCTATTATATCAGCCCTCTTTGCCATGTCTCGAACTAATATCTCCATCGCCTCGGCTAGCCTGTCTGACGAAAGCGGGTCAACGAGCATTGCTCCACCCCCTGCTATTTCTGGGAGCGATGAGGTATCGGAAGTTATTACCGGGATACCGATTGATTGTGCTTCGATCACTGGTAAACCAAACCCCTCATAGAGCGATGGGAAGAGCAGCATGTCTGCGCCCTTCAAGCGTATCCACTTTTCTGACTCACTGATATAGCCGAGTTCGACAATATCAGCCCTGTGTTTACTATTGGATATCCGCTCTTGAATATCTTCATATCCATAGCCTGGCTTTCCAGCAAGCAGCAATTGATGCGACATGCCCGTTTTTTGTTTGAACGCATCAAACGCCTCAATCATCCGGATGATGTTCTTGCGAACTTCGAGCCGTCCTACAAAAAAGAAGTAGGGATGATCCGTCTGCCAAGTCCTCATGCGATCGCTCGCGCCACTCTCATGAGACCATTGGCTGACACCCTCGTGAACGACAGTGATTTTTGATTCAGGGATATCGTAGCGGGTGACGAGATTGCGTTTGGTATTTTCGGAGACCGCAACCACTGCGCCGGCAGCACGTGCAGAAAATCGGATACTGAGACGCATGTACAGACGCTCCCAGAAACCGTAACTTTCTGGTGAAAACTCGTACTCCAGACCATGGATCGTCACAACCGTCCGGCGTGGGCAGATAAACGGGACTGTATGTGCCGGAACGAATAGTACGTCCGGCGGATTGAGAAACATTTCGAGTGACAGCCGGACTTGAGTCCAAAAACGTGGCGCCCAGAGTCCGCGCACCTCCCATGTCTCGGGGATCTCAAAATCGATTTCCGGTATTACGAACACTGGTCGACCATGCCAAACACTCAGTCTCGCCCTGACGTACAAGATAACTCTCTCTTTTTGGAGTCTCTCTCGAAGATGACGGATGACCCGGTAACTATATTCCTCTATCCCCGTTCGGCGATATAGAAAGGCGCGAGAGGCATCGATTCCGATTTTCATAAGAGTAGGTGTCTTCGCCCTATCGACACAGATGGGATTACTTTCCCAGCATGAGACTCCGCTTATAGATATCGAGATTGTCGAGTACAATTCCCGTTCCCTTCACCACGCAATAGGCCGGATCATCAGCTATATAGCACGGGACGTTGATTGTTTTTGCGATGAGCTGGTCGAGATAGCGGAGTTGTGCCGTACCGCCTGAAAGGACCATCCCCTTATCCATGATATCCGAAGCGAGCTCGGGTGGCGTCTCCTGCAAAACCTGTTTGATAACATTGATAATCTCGCGGAGCTCATCCTGGATTGCCTCAGTCACCTCATTCGACGAAAGGGTTACCGTTTTCGGCAGCCCACCCATGAGGTCTCGACCGCGTACTTCCATATGGTCTTCTTTTACTTGAGCGATCGCCGAGCCGATGCCAATCTTCACCTCTTCAGCCGTCCGATCTCCGATGGCGAGGCTGTACTTGCGCTTGATATAGTCACTGATGGCCTGGTCGATCTTATTTCCACCGACACGCGCACTGTGGGAAGCAACGATGCCGCCGAGCGAGATGATGGCGATTTCCGATGTACCACCGCCGATATTGATGATCATATTGCCCTGTGCTGTATGGATTGGGATACCGGCGCCGATCGCGGCGAGGACTGGTTCCTTCACGACATACGCTGCTTTGGCTCCTGCCTTGATCGCCGCATCAACGACCGCGCGGCGCTCTGTCGAAGTGATTCCCGCCGGCACCGACAAGACGATTTCCGGACGGATGAAGCGGACCCGGCCCATGACGCGATTGATGAAGTATTTGAGCATTGCCTCGGTCACACGATAGTCAGCAATGGCGCCATCACGGAGTGGCTGACTTGCGGCAATAGTGTCTGGCGTGCGACCAAGCATCTCCTTGGCCTCGTTCCCGACGGCGAGCACCTTGTTCTCAGAAAGCGAAATGGCGACAACGGACGGCTCGTTGATAACGATGCCTTGTCCCGGGACAAACACTAGTGTATTTGCCGTTCCCAAGTCGATCCCAATTTTTTGTATGAGCCATCGCATAGTGCCTCGACCTAAACAGTCTCTCGGGAAATTCTTGCTCCGATACCCGACAACCGATCTTCAATCCGCTCATAACCGCGATCAACTTGGTAAATATCCTCGATTATCGTTTCGCCCGTTCCTACAAGTGCTGCAATGATGAGTGCCGCACCAGCCCGCAGATCATAGCTCTTGATAACTGTTCCGCGGAGCGGTGTCTTGCCATGTATGAGTATCTGATGCGGATTAAGAACGGTCAGTTTTGCCCCCATCTTTTCGAGTTCAGCCGCATAATTAAAACGACCTTCGAACATCGTATCAAAAATGAACGTGTCTCCGGTGGCTTGAGTCGCAAGAACAGCAAGAGGCGCCTGGATATCGGTCGGGATGCCAGGGTACGGGCGCGGATCAATCTGGAGAGATGGAGCGGAAAGCACTGGCGCGGGATGGATTGTGATCGCGTCCTCTTCAAAGGTGAAGCGTACGCCAAACTCGCGCAGACGTTCAAGCACGAGATCAAGATCATCTTCTCGGGCATGTTCAACCGTAATTTCGCTCCCTGTTGCCGCACCGAGGATGAGATAGGTCGCTGCCTCATTATGATCAGGCATGATTACGTGCTTCGCACCATGAAGATCAGAGCGACCACGGATGGTTATGGTATTCGTCCCGAGACCGGAAACAGTAGCCCCCATTTTCTCAAGGAAATGGCCGAGGTCGACGACGTGCGGTTCGCAGGCTGCAATCTTAACAGTCGTCTCACCCGGGAGGGCAGCCGCAAGCATCATAATGTTTTCTGTCGCTGTCACTGACATTTGCCGCAAAACAACCTTGGCTGGCCGGCGGCCGGTTGCATCAATTACGAAACCTTTTTCTTCGGGCTGGACTACGATACCAAGCTTTGCCAGCGCGTCGATATGTGCGTCAACCGGACGAGCGCCGATAACGCAGCCGCCCGGCTGACGCAATTCGAAATGATTGAAACGTGCGGAAAGCGATCCAAAAAGGAGGATCGAAGATCGAAGACGCTTCACTTTTTCTTGGTCTGCACGAGTCGGATCGATAGCATCCGGCGTGATGGCTACCGTCCGGTGCCCAAGCCACTCCACTGTAGCCCCTAAACTCTCGATGATTTCAAGCATCCGGAACACATCCTCTATCCGGGGGATGTTTTCGAGCACCGAACGTTCGCGCGAAAGAAGCGTCGCCGCAATGATCGGCGTCGCGGCATTTTTCAGCCCGTAAACGGGAATACGGCCGGACAGCTTCTTTCCGCCCTGGATTCGAAAGACTTCCATAGACCAGAGTATACTCCAAAAAAAACCTTATTTCAAGGCGCAATTCCGCCTCTTTTCCCTCATGAAAATGATAATCCGCTCATCGACGCGAAGGACGAGAGCGGCATCATTGAGGGTGGCGGCAGGCCTATTTTAGTGCTGCCGCGTGGGACAGGGACACCTGTTCCAGTATGCTTGAAAGCGCTTTAACGCTTTTCTTTTTGTTTTTGTATTCTGTTTTTCGCACGAGAACGATGTAAAAAAAGAAAACGGGCGTTCACCCGTTTCTTCATTTACCTTACCAGTATAGCAGGTTTTACCCCCTCTGTCAAAGTCATTCTCTCTATCTTTTCCCTCAACCGATACCCGTTCCCATGGCTGAGCAATCCGAGATACGCATAAGCGTTCCTCTCGTCCAACATCCGAAACATCCTCCGCTTCGTTGATCCCCGCAATACGCGATGATCAGGGAAATGCACCCATCCGAGAAAGTCGACGCCCGAAGCAACGGCTTTGATCAACACCTTATCAGGATGTAAACAAAGTCCGAGTCGTTCCCAAAGAAATTTCCGGATCAATATCAGAAAACCCTCCAGTTGTTCACAGTCTCTCGACATGATGACAAAATCATCCGCGTAGCGAATGTAATACTTCGCTTTGAGCTTGTGTTTCACGAATTGATCGAATTCGTTCATGTAAATATTCACGAAAAGCTGCGAGGTCAGATTGCCAAGCGGTAACCCGATACCCGGTCTCTCTAGAGTACGAAAGCTCCGCATCACTCTTTCCAGCAACCAGAGAATATCCTGGTCAGGGATCCGGTCACGGAGAATACCAAGCAGTATTTCCTGATCGATCGACGCGAAGAACTTCCGGATATCGCACTTCAAGACCCACGCGGTTCTGGTATCGTTACAAGAAATTTTCCTCGCAAACACTCGGAATCGATCAAGCGTCTTGTGCGTACCTTTTTCTTTGCGGCAGGAATACGAATCAGCGATGAAGAGCGTATCGAAGAACGGATAGAGTATCCGGTAGATCGCGTGGTGGACCAATCGGTCTCTCACCGAAGCCTTGTGGATATCGCGTGGCTTGGGATCGTTTATTTTGAAGGCTTGATACCCGCCGTGCTCATACGTCTTGTTTTCTAGGTCTTCGTGGAGTGCGAAGATATGGTCCATGAGACGCGCCTCGAATACCTGGACATCTTGTTTGTTCTTCTTTCCCTTCAGAAATTCCTTCCATGCCTCAAGAAGATTTTCGAGAGATATGATATCATCGTAAACAACCGTTAATTTCTTCTTTGTTTCGCTATGGCTCTTCCTGGAGTTACCCCCCCCCGACTTGTACCAGTTTTGCATAAGATAAAAGATGCGTATCTGTTTTGGTATACTCTCCTTTCTTCGCTTCCCAAGACACACCGCTACTCTCTCGGCCAGCGGATCGATCGTATCTTCATAGAATGCATCGAGTGCGTTTCGGCAGCCGCTTTTCTCTCGCCACAGGAAAAGATGCCATATGTCCGCCACGCTATCCGCAAAATCGATACGCTCAAGATTCTCCTGCTCGTCCTCTGGGAAACGAAGTCGATCGATACCAAAAAATATATCGCGCTTTCCGAAAAGATCGATGAGATCGGCAGGATGCTCGGCGGATGGAATGGACAACTCTCCAAACAAAACTCCTCCCGGAAATGAGAGGAGAAATGAAGAGAGTTGCGAAGCGCAGAGCCGGGTTATTGTCGTTCCAGTTGTTGTCGAGCCAGTTCCAGTTCAAGACAATCTGACCACCGTTCTCGATGAGGTACGGGACGTTGAGGTTACCATTGCGGTTCTGCACGAATGTATAAGATGCCGTCTATACCACCGCCCATCGAATACTCTCAGGGTTGAATCGTATTCCGCATCTCAAATGCGCGAGTATCTTATACCAAGTATCTTCATTTTTTGACCCATTCGATAGGCTCAGGGTCATCCTGAGTTTTATCGAAGGATGAAGTGTCTGCATACACCACTCTATCCGAAACGGTGGCCACGGATATTCTCAATGTATGGATACTGGATTCGGCCGCCGACGACCGTAATCACCTGCAAGATTCGCCTACTACCAATCCCAGTGTATCAAAAAATGAGAAGTTGAAGAAATGAAAACCCCGCACTACCATGTAGGTAAAATGCGGGGTCAAAGGACTAAGTATCAAGGGTCTAAGAGACCTGAGATACAGAGCCCTGAGGACTACTTGCGAAGCGCAGAGCCGGGTTATTGCCGTGCCAGTTGTTGCCGAGCCAGCCCCAGCTCAAGACAATCTGACCACCGTACTCGACGAGGTACGGGACGTTGAGGTCACCATTGCGGTACTGCACGACTGATTTCCAGAGAGAGACTGCCTTGTCTCCGAAATATTTCCGGAAGATTTCGATGCCTTGCTTCTGGATTTCTTCGCCATCACGAAGCGACAGACAGCGTTCGAGTATCTTCTTTTCCTTGAGATACTCGTAGAGCTTGTGACCCTCGATACGTTGGCCATTCTTCTGCACGTCATGGAGCCAGAGGTCGACGGCCCCGAGGTCATACTCGACCGGACCGGTGGATTCCAGTTCCGGATGCATCACCAGTTTCACCCAATCGGGATAGACGGGACGGATAGAACGATCGACATGAATGAGGGTGTCAAGCGGTGCTTCGGGTGCCAGAGTCGCTCCCTTCACTCCTTCACGAAGCACTTCAGCGAAACGTGACCGCCAGAGTTCACCATCGGTACTACCAACCTTGTTGACGGTGTCCAACAAGACTCCCAGTCGTTCTTGTGGGACACCCACGAGGGCACGGACGATGGGGGCGAGCATGTCATTTTTGGACATGGTCTATCTCCTTTTTTGCAGGCACTAGCGGGCTCTCGAGAAATTGAGTTTGCCATAGTAGAGAAGGGCCTACATGAAGCCGCTTTCTGCTATGGCAAAACTGTATGATTTTTAAGGTTCGAAGTACTATCATACACCATTTTAGGTGTTCTGTCCAGGGTCGAGCAGGTCATTGAAAAGAGGCTTGCTACAGCCTCTTTTCAATGACTCCACTCACATAACCCGCGATCGCTAATTAAGTGCTTACCGGACAAAAAAGAATGGCGGCAGTTAACCACCTTTGCGGACGAAGTCATAGGCGGCAAGCGCTGCCGTCACGCCCAGGCCGGCCGAGATATTGTTCTGCTTATACGGAGCATCGGTCGCATCTCCGGTAGCGTAAATACCCAGCTTGGACGTTGAGGCATTCCTCGTATCGAGGACGATTTCACCACGCTCGTTCAAATCAAGGATATCCTTCACGAATTCAGTATTTGGAACCATGCCGATCTCGACGAATACCCCATCAAGCGCGATGTCCTTCTTTTCGCCTGATGTCTTGTCGAGATAGCGGAGCCCTTCAACATGAGCATTGCCAAGTATCTCGGCTGTCTCGCCGCTATAGATAACTCTCACTTTTGGGGAGGCAGCGATCTTGTCTTGGGTTACTTTGTCGCCTTTCAGCTCGGTACCACGAGCAATGAGCGTGATATCATCGGCATACGGCAAAAGGTCCTCGACAGCTTCGAGTGCCGAATTGCCGCTCCCGATCACCGCAACCCTCTTGGCCCGGAAAAAAGGCGCATCACAAGTTGAGCAAAATACGACCCCCTTACCGATGAATCTCTCTTCACCTGGAACCTCGAGATGGCGATGCCGGCCGCCAGTTGCAACAATGACCGTCTTTGTTTCATAGCTCCCCTTATCGGTAATAAGCTGATAGCCGCCAGAGGAAAGTTCCTTGAGACCCGTTGCACGTTCACCGGTCCTGATTTCTATCCCCTCCTGTGCCCGTAAATGCTTCTCGAGCGCCTGACCGAATTCCCAGCCCGGGATGGTCACGGTCCCGATCCAGTTTTCGATCGAAGCCGAGACCACCGACTGACTCAGGAAGCTTTCCGTGACAAAAAGCGTCTTCATCTGCTTTCGCGCCGCATACACCCCTGCCGCTACACCGCCCGGACCACCACCTACAATTATGCAGTCATACATACACATTTTGGTTATTGCATCTTAAACAGGCTCTTAAGATAGGCCTCGTCAATCTTTTTCTTCCCCTCCCACTTGCAGATAAAATCATCCTTAAGGAGCTCAACCCCGAGCATCGCAACTGCTTCGCGAATCGCCGAAATCTGCGCGATGATATTGAGACACTCGTCGTTTCCCTCTACCATCCGCCGGATACCGCGAAGCTGTCCCTCAATACGGGCGATACGGGCAAGCACGGCATCGCGAGGAGCGCCAGGCTTCACGCTTGCAATTGATTTCTTTTCAGGTCGAGCCATTGCAGTACACACAAAATATACCCTCTGGGGGTATATTACAAGCCGCTTATGAGGATGTCAACAGCGGTGCAGACACTACCCTGTCTTGATAAGACGTTTAACTCCGTCACGGAATTGGTTGCCACGATCAAACTCATTCTGAAAAAGCCCAAAGCTCGCGACACCGGGCGAAAGTAGGACGACATCGCCGGAACAGGCTTCATCGGTTGCGACCCGAATTGCGTCTTCCATGCTCGTGACGACCGGAAAGACGGCTTCCGATTTTCCCATCGCAGTTGCCTCTTTCTCCATGAGGGGCAGGAGTTTTTCCGTTGCCGTCCCTTGAAGCAGGATCACTGCCTTTGGCTCGCTCACGAAAACACGCGCGAGCTCGGCATAATCAAATGCCTTGTCTGCGCCGCCTGCAATGAGCACGACTGGCTCCTCAAATGATCGAATTCCAGCAATCGCCGCTTCAGGCATGGTTGCCGCCGTATCATTATAAAAAACAACTCCGCTTTTCTCACCGACGCGTTCAAGCCGATGCGGGACACCAGCAAAGTTTTCAAGTGCCGCAAGAAGAGCATCCGAACGTACGTTCTGGAGACGCGCTACAGCAATCGCTGCGAGGATATTGCCACGGTTATGCTGGCCCCGAAGTGCTGTCTTCGGCCAAGGGAAAAGCTCGGATTCCCTTTCCATCACCCGTTCAAACACATGGCCGTCCCGGACAAAAATCCCTTCATCCTGCAGCATGTCTCCATCGGAAAACCACACGACTCGACCAGGGGCTTTCGCCGCGAAAGCCCGTGTGCCTTCGTTGTCTCGATTAAGAATAAGCACATCGTCTTTCTTCTGGTAACGGAAAATGATCTCCTTATCGGACACATAAGCCGTCATCTTCTTGTAGTAGTTCAGATGGTCGGGATAGATATTTGTCACTACCGCAATAACCGGAGAGTACTTATGTGAAGCAAAGGATGAAAGACGCCAGCTCGAGAGTTCAGCAACCGCCAGCGCCCGCTCTGACACTTCATCAATCGCATCCAGAAATCCTACCTGATTGATCCCTACTCGGACGATTTCCTGATTGGACTGTTCAAGGATATGAGCGATAAGAGAAGCTGTTGTTGTTTTTCCCTTAGTTCCGGTGATGCCGATCATCGGCCGCTTTACAAGCGCAGTAAAAATGCTTGCATCCATCTCGACTGGTACCCCATTCTCCAAGGCGATCCTGATATACTCGTTTGTCCAGGGAATACCAGGATTCTTCACGACCATATCAGTTTGAGTGAAATCCTCTGGACGGTGTTGGCCAAGTACATAGACTATGTTCTTGTACTTCGAGAGTTCTGCCAGAGTTGGAGCGAGGTCTTCTCTTGTTTTGATATCAGTCGCAATCACTTCACGAACGCCGACATCGATTAGAAATTTTATCACTGCCAAAGCACCTCGGTTAAGACCGATACCGAAGACCGTGATACGCTTTCCTTTGAACCATTCGCGTTTCAACATAGTGAGAGAGTCACTTTATCGATCAGTTCTTCTCATGAGGCTGGAAGCGGCATACAAACCGAGCGCCACGACACCACCAAGTATATCAGCAAGCATGTCTTTCTGAGCATCCCAAACATCCCCCTGACTCCCGAGAAAGGCAATTCCAGCCGCTGGATCACTCAGAGACACGTACCACCATTCAATAATCTCGTAACCCATCGCAACGAAAGCAACGGCGAAAAGCGGGAGGAGGTAGGTAACGAATCGACGATTAGCTGCGCCCGTTTGGTCGACCCACTCAGCAATGGCGTAGGCATAGAAACCAACGGAAAAGTGCGCGACACGATCATACATGTTTCGTTCAAAACCGAACAGTTCACCAAACCATTCAAACGGTACTCGTTCGAAAGTATAGTGCCCACCAACCGTATGCGCAAAAACCAGCACGCTCATGAGTACGTAGGCAAGCGGAGAAAACCGGACTTCCCTGAAGTACAAGACCGTCAAGCAAAGAACGATGCCGACGATCGGCAGGTTCTCAGCGTACCAGACCATTCGGTCGTGCGGTGCAACGGAAAGGACGATGAAGAGTAGGATGTAGGCGCTCAGCAGGAATCTTGGTACAAAAGCATTCAAGCGCTCCATATAAATCACCAGGGTAGCCAAGAATGCGGTTTCCGATAAATTGTACCGGGCCGCTTGCCATTATACACCCCGTTTTCAATTACCAAAACGCCATTGATGAGGAGCGAGCTGACGCCTTCTGCATACTGATAAGGATCCTCTATCGTTGCCTTATCTGTAATAGTATTCGGATCAAATACAACGATATCCGCCAAATAGCCGGTTTTTAGAAATCCCCGACCAGCTAACTTGAACTTCGTTGCTGGCTTACCGGTCATCTTGTGCACTGCTTCCTCCCAAGAAAGCGAGTGCTGGCGCCGAACATATTCGGAAAATACCCGAGGAAAAGTACCGAAATTTCTTGGGTGAACGTGATCACCTGTTTTTGCATGTTCGAGAGTATAGCCCGATCCATTTGAACTCACGATCGAGAAAGGGTGACGGATCGCTTTCTGAACATTCTTCTCCGAAAGAGTCTCTAGCGAAACAATCGCCCGGCCCTCGCTCGCGAGCAGCACGTCGATAACAACATCTTCCGGAGACTTTCCATGAAGACTGGAAATTTCTGAAACCTTGCGCCGCGTGAGCATCTTGCTGATATTTGTGATGGAGAGGATCATTGAGGAATAGTCCGTGCCACTCTTCCGCATCTCAGCTACAACTGCCTCCCGAACCTTTGGATCGCGCAACCGGGCAAGCATGAGCTTGGCGCCATTTTCTGTTATCCAGGTTGGGAGAAATGTATACAGCACCGAACCCGTGACCGTATACGGGTAAACATCAAAACTAATATCCAGCTGATTGAGTGCTGCGGTCTCAATCAGATTGAAAGCTTCCTCCATGAGCGGCCAATTCTTCTTCCCAACGGCTTTGAGATGGGAGATATGGAGTGGCACGTTGGATTTTCTCGCTACGGTAACCGCTTCCTCGACTGCCTTCGTGAGCCCTTCCCCCTCGTCACGAACATAGGTCGCATAAATCCCTTTCTCGCTCCGGACAAGGTCTACAAGCCGGAGAATTTCATTCATATGTGCACCGCGAGCATGCGTATAAAGAAGGCCCGTGGAGAATCCGATTGCCCCTTCGCGAAATGCTTGCTTCAACTGCCGTTCCATAACCTCCACTTCCGCATCATGAATCGGACGAGTTTCGTCTTTCATCGCACCCCGGCGGAGAGTTCCATGGCCGATGAGCGTAGCAAAATTTACGGCCGGACGGCGCCTCTCAAGCGCCTCATAAAACTCGGCCAGGGTAAGCCAATTGAAGTTGATTTTGCTTACGTCAGTCCATTTTTGGATAGAGCGAATGATGTCCGGACGCACAAGCGGAGCGAGCGATGCTCCGGAATTGCCGCCGACGATTGTCGTTACGCCCTGATAGAGAAGGCTTTCAAGCGATGGAAAAGCCAAAAGCTGCCAATAGGTATCCGAATGATTATTCACGTCGATGAAACCGGGTGCAACATACTTTCCCGTTGCATCGATGACGCGCTCGGCAGCGCCGTTCACATTGCCGATAGCAACGATCCGCTCCTCCTGGATAGCAATATCGCCACGAAACATTGGCTCTCCAGAGCCATCAACTAAGGTTCCGTTCTTGATGAGAACATCGTACATAACCTATCCACCGCTCATTTATCTTTATTTGACGAGCGTCACCATTTCGACAAGTCGATTCGAGTACCCCCATTCGTTATCATACCACGCAACGATCTTTACCAAATCACCATCAATGACTTTTGTCAGTGACAAATCGACGATAGAAGAGTGCGGATTGCCTATGAAATCAGAAGACACGAGCGGCTCACTGGTCACCGCGAGCACGTGAGCATAACGCGGATTACGGCTCGCCTCCGTCAAGGCAGTATTAATCTCTTGGACCGTCGTTTTCTTTTTCAAGAGAAACGTAAAATCTGTCAGTGAAACCACGACGGTTGGGACGCGAAATGACAGACCGTCAAAATGCCCTTTAAGTTCCGGAATTACCTGGGTCACAGCAATCGCCGCGCCCGTCGTTGTTGGGACAATATTCTGCGCCGCGGCGCGAGCACGACGCAAATCCCTGTGTGGACCGTCTTGCAAGCTCTGATCGGCAGTATAAGAATGAATGGTACTCATGAGTGCCTTCTCAATACCAAACCGTTCGTGCAGCACCTTAGCGACTGGCGCGAGTGAATTAGTCGTGCATGACGCATTGGAAATCATGGTCTCGCCAGCATAACCATCCGCATTTACACCGATAAGAAATGTTGGAACAGCACCATCATCACCCTTTGACGGGGCAGAGAGTATCACGTGCTTCGCACCAGCCTCAATATGCTGCGCGATCGCGTCTCGATCAGTGAGACGCCCAGTACATTCAAGAACAACATCAATTGCAAGCGCTTTCCATGGGAGCTTGAGAGGGTCCGGCTCGGCATACACAGGGTACTCTTTGCCATCGACAACAAGCTTCCTCTCTCCCGCTGTAACTGTTTTTGCATACTGGCCATAAGCCGTATCGTGCGCAAGAAGATGGGCCAAGACACTCGCCTCAGTCAGGTCATTGATCGCAACGATCTCTATTTCTGGCTTCTCCAAGGCTATCTTAAATGCTGCGCGACCAATCCGGCCAAAACCGTTGATGGCAACTCTCTTCTTTTCCATAGGCTGCATGTTAAACAGTGATTTACGTCTTCTGTACTATACTCTCTCAGGCCCTGCCAGACGAACCGAAAAGATCCATCTTCGCCTTCACAGCTTCACGGAATGCTTCTCGAGCAGGCATGAGTATTTTCCGGATATCAACGGCATCATTCGTAGGAAGTGTCTGACGAAGCGTCTGAATGAACGCTGTCTTCGTTGCAGTCTCGACATTGAAACAGGCGACACCCAGGCGGATGACTCGGTCAACCTTCTCTCCCTCCCAATCCGAAGCGCCATGGAGCACTAGTGGGAGATTGATGCGCTCACGAATCGCCGCCAGTCGATCAAAATCTGGCTCAGGCCGCTCAGGAAATGACCCGTGTGCATTGCCGATCCCAATTGCAAGGGTATCGACAGCTGTTGTCCGGACATAGGCATCGGCCTGCGCAGGATTTGTCATATACCTATCCCAATCCATATGTTCAATATCCGCAATTTCTCCTTTGTACGGAACGTTGCCCAGCTCCCCCTGAACGGTCGCGCCTTTCACATGAGCTTCACGGACGATTGCTGCGGTCGACTCCATATTCTCCTCATACGGCAATGTTGACGCGTCCATCATCACTGACTTGAAACCAATCGCGAGCGCCTCACGAACAACCGCTACATTACGGCCATGATCGAGATGGATCGCCAACGGGATATCAGGAAAATAAAAATCAGCGATATTCTTCACAAGATGATACATCGCATGGCCACCGCCATACTGAAAAGTTTTCTCCGTCATCTGAATAATGACCGGTGAGCGTTTTTCGGCTGCAGCTTCCAGAATCGCCCATGTTGTTTCAAGATTGACGGTATTGAAAGCTCCTACAGCGTAACCGCTCTTTTGGGCCTCCGTCAGGATCTTCTTGGCTGAGATAATCATAGCGTCCCGGGGTTTTATGACGATCGTCCTAAGGTTTGCTCGGCATCGAGCATCATCTTCACAAGTTCGCGCGGATACAGGCTCTCTCCACCGACAAGAACTCCTGCCATCTCGGCCTCCCAGGAGACAGATGCGAGCGTCGCTGCTTTCACTGACCCCCCGTAGATGACTGCTATACGCTCAGCCAGTACCGGGTCATAGAGCTCGGAAAAAAGCTTGCGAAGATAGACCCTGACCTGGAGGATATCTGCCGTTGAAGGCGTTATGCCCGTACCAATCGCCCAGCGCGGCTCGTAAGCAACTAATATACGCTCTGCAAAAAGTGGTGAGAGGCCAGAAAAAACCGGCCGGACAGTTCGCTCAATAACCGCTGCCGTTTCATCGCATCGGCGCTCCTCGGCCGTCTCTCCAAGACAAACAATCGGGATCAGGTTCTCCTTGAGCGCAAGCCGCGTCTTCATTGCAACGAGCTCATCGGTCTCTGCCGCGTACATACGGCGCTCGCTATGGCCAAGAATAACGTATTCGACACCTGCGTCACGAAGCATGAGAGGAGAAATCTCGCCCGTGAAGGCCCCTTTTGTTTCCCAGCCCATATTTTGAGCAGCGATTGAAAAGCCGTCCGGTATATGACTGAAGCCTCCAAGATGGATGCTCGGCGGTGCAATAATACCGCGCGCATTCGGAAACGACTTGCCGGAGGATTCGCGACGGAGCTGTGACAGATACTCGGCCACTTCCTCACGACTTTGGAGGTTCATCTTCAAATTCCCGATGACATAGAAGGGCGCCATATGATTTTCTGTCAGGCTACTTTCAACTGTTCGCGGAGAAAGGTGGCTGCTTTCTCGGGCTCGATCGATGAGATTTCGATCCCTGTTGAAAGCTCGAAGCCGGCCCAGGTCGCCGTATGCGGTGCAATTTCAATGTGCCACTGGAAATGCGGATAGTCCTTGCCATCACACGGTGCAGTATAGAGATAAAAATTATAGGCCGGATCTCCCAATCCTACATAGATTGACTGGAGTGCTTTTTGAAGAGCATCGCCTGCTGTGAATTTTTCGGCCTCAGTCATCCGCTCGAAATATGGATTAGGTCGTTTTCCTACGACCCAGAGCTCAAATGCGACACGCGACGCATACGGAGCAAAGACAACAAAATCATCGTTCTCATAGACGAGTCGCTTTCGTTTTTCCTGTTCATAATCGACCATAACACTGTAGACACGCTGACGATGACTCTTGTAGAAGCGCTCTGCACCGGAAAGGATCGATTCGACATATGGCGCTACGACCGGCACAGCCATGAGCTGGGAGTGCGGATGCGCGACGGAAGCGCCAGCTTCCTTGCCATGATTATGAAAAATCTGGATATAATTGACGCTCGCCTTGTTCATAAGCGCGAGATAACGGTCCTGATACGCGTCAAGGAGCTCCGCTACCTGCCAGTTCTCGAAAAGAGCGATCGAGCGATCCGCATCGCGCGTCACGATGACCTCATGGTATCCAACGGCAGACATGCCGAAATACGGACCATCAGCAAGCGACTTCGGACGACCATTTGAACGCGATACTGCCGGATACTTGTTGGGAAAAACCCGCAGGCTCCAGTCGCCGTCCGGGCGCATATAGATGAGTGTGTCTTCCTCTTGCCCGCTTGCTTCTGGATTCTCAAAAATATCCGGGCTCTTGGCCGTGTCAGCGCGGGGCGGAGCAACAAAGTCATCGGGACGCTTTGCTCGGGCTGTCGCTATGATGACCCAGTCCCCGGTCACCAGATCCTGCCGAAGTTCGGATACTCCTTGACGCTTGTTTTCTTCTCTGGCTGCCATGGTATGTGTTTTTGTTCGTGTTTTCCTACTCCAGATCCTCGGCTAGGACTTGTAGTCACCTATCCTGTACTGCCCGGTCAAAAGACGCCATTTTGTCTTGAAGAGATCGATAAGCACCTGGATGAAACCGTTTGGGCCGGTAAGACTCACGGTCGAGCCTTCCTCATTCATCCAGCGGACTGGGATTTGTTTCACTTTGAAGCCCAGCTTTTCCGCGAGTACGATGAGCTCGAAATCAAAACCGAAACGATCAACCACCATTCGGCTCGCGATCGCCTCCGCAGCCTTTCCAGAGAGAACCTTGAACCCACACTGCGTATCTGGATAGCGCCAGAGCCCCAAGATGATGCGGATAAGCCAATTGCCTCCCTCGCCCATGATTTCCCGATGACGCGGCTGATGAACCTGGATGAATGAGCCTTCGATCTTGCGCGATCCGATTACAACATCATAGCCTTCTTGGAGGAGTGGGAGGCTCGCATCAAGATGTGAGATGGCTGTTGATCCGTCAGCATCGAGAAAAACCCGGTATGTTCCCTTCCCTTCAAGAAGCGCCTGACGGACGACGTAGCCCTTGCCGTGGTTCTCGGGATTATTGACAACTCGAAGGTGCGGAACGGTAAGTGCATAGTTCCGGGCTACCTCAGCTGTATTGTCCGGTGATCCATCGACGACGACGATAATCTCATAGGTAAACGTCTTGCTCTTGAGATAGCGATCAATCTCGAGCAAGTTATGGCCGATGCGCTCGCCTTCTTTGTATGCAGGAATCAAGACCGACAGGTATGGGGTCTCCATAGGAACGAAACAGTTAAAGCTTACGGCTTTATTGTAGCATAATAATCCCCAGTCCCGGGGAAAACCAGCCGCGGACAAGGAAGCTACAACGAGGAGAAATTTCATCACGCGCCTTCATCTTCCCCTGCTATCGGTCGGGCTGCCGGGAATCGAACCCGGCCTACGTGCACCCCATGCACGCGTACTGCCGATATACTACAGCCCGAATAACTTGTAGTCCCTGCGCTATTAAGAGGAAAGGAGTGTTTGAAACAGAGTGAGGATATCAAACTGGGAAGAAATTGAAAAGGAGTCTCTTGTGGAGGCTCCTTCTTGCCGCGTTGCGGCGGTGGCCCTGGGGCCGAAAGACGGTCATCTGCCGCCAGATTGCTTTTTCTCTTCCCCGAACGCCGGAATACCGTGTTCAGCGAGATGGTAGGATGTGTCTTCCATGTTCGGGTTCACGCTGCCATCATCCAGTCCGGTCCGATCAATAACCAGCGCCAGCCTTTCCCGAATGGTTTGCTCGGGGAGATCCAGGCGCCCTACTTGGTTCAGATCATCCATTTTATGCTCCTTTGAATCAGGGTAGAGGCATCGCCCCTACAAAACAGAGAAAAACCCCGCTGATACGCACGGATGCGATTCAGCAGCAGGCCACCATATTCCCAGTCACCAGCCAGGAAATATACGCTATCCTATACCTATTGGATTTTTTTGCAAGGGCATACAAAAAGGCCCCATCAGGGGTCCTTTTGGAAGATGCTTCTACAGTTACCTATTCAAGGATACCATCGAGATTTACATCGTAGAGGATCTGCTCCTGGACGAGGCGATACTTCAGGATCTCGGACTCTTCGAACCAGATCGGGATCTCGCGTTCGGCCTCCTCCGGACTATCAGAGCAGTGCACCAGATTTCGAACAGCACGGTTGTCGATAGAGGAAAGCGCGTAGGAATCCACGGTCAGGTCGCCGCGAATCGTGCCGACATCCGATGTGGTCGGTTCAGTCCCGCCGACGAGCTTCTTCACGATAGCGACGGACTGGTTGCCCTCGACGACGAACGCGAGGACCGGGCCTGATGTGAAAAAATCGACGTTCGCCTGGATGATGTCCTTGCCGTACTCGATCGGCTCCTTGTCGATAGAAAGCCCCTGAGCCTTGCGATCATCGACGACGCGCCCGCCCTTCTTCAGGAACCATTCCTCGTCTTTGTTATAGTGCGTCCAGCACTGCTCCGCCTTTGGGAGGATGAACTTCATCGCCACGAACTTGAGGCCGGTATTCTCGATGCGCGACAGGATAGTCCCCATGAGCGAGCGCTGGATAGCGTCTGGCTTCAGGATGACGAGCGAACGTTCTTTCTTCGGATGCGCGGCGACCATAGGCTCTTCCTTTATGAAAAACAATTACGCTCGGACTCTAACACGAAATTCATTTTACTGCAAGGGTCTCGCGTTATTCTTTCCTCTTGCAGCGGTTTTCCCGACACGTATAGACAATGTCGCCATCGGTATCCGTCCGACGGATTGCAGCACCGTGCGCTGAAAGCCGAGCAAGGACACTCGCATGCGGATGACCATAGCTGTTCTCCCCAACTGAGATGACCGCTTCGTCTGGCTGTACGAGATCAAGAAATGCATCGCTCGTCGAATACTGCGAGCCGTGATGTGCCACTTTGAGAATAGCAGAGGGCCCGATATCCGGGATGAACTGTTCCTCATCCGGCAGATCCCCCGCGAGGAGGAAGCTCGTCTCGCCGAATTCGAAACGAGCAACCACACTCCCCTCATTCGTCTCAGGCACATCGGCTGGAAGCGGCGCATATGGATAAAGGAAAGAGAGCCGACCGCCCTCTGGCAAATCAAGCACTGTACCGCGAAGCGCCGGGATGATCCGAGCACCTTCACGCTCGAGGTCGCGATAAAAGAGAAACGCTGATTTCGTATCGGTCCGGGCACCGGTATCGGCAGCCATCACCACTTGATAGCGTTCGAGAAGAGCTGATAATCCGCCAACATGGTCGGCATCCGGATGCGTCGGAATGAGGAGTTCGATCGTCCGGTCGTAGAACGGCACATAGCGGCCGATCCGAGAGAGAAGACGCCGCCCATCGCGACCGCCATCAACCAGGATCTGGTTCATGCCCTGCGAAATAAGAATGGCGTCTCCCTGTCCGACCGAGAGAAAAACAACGCGCGTCTCATCGATATCGGTATGGATAAGGTAGAGCCATGCGCCAAATACCACTACTAATACTGCAAGAAGTATTAGGAAAGTTGTTTTAGTGGCCCATCCCCAATGCATAGCGTTTGCGTATTTTCTCTAGTCCGAAAAAAACAGCGCCCAAACTGACGTACCAGACTACAGTAAAAACCGGTGAACTGTCGAGACCAGAAAGGGTTGCCCAGGGGACGCCAGAAAAGATCTCGGCTGAACGAATGATCACCGCGAGCGGTAACCAGGCAAAGGGCAGTACGAGGAAACCGATCGTTGGAATAAACGAGGTGAACGCGATAGCTGCAAGACCGGTAAACATGGCGATCGGGACGAGCGGGAGGATGAACGCATTTGCCAATGGGGCGACGAGCGAAAGCGTACCGAAGGCCCCGACAATGACAGGTAGCGTGAAGAGTTCGATAGTGATAGTCGTCAGGAAAAGCGCAGCTGCCTTGCCATACCAATGATGGAAGAATCCGAAAGTCTCAAAATGCCGCGCAAAGACAAGGAGTGCCAGGGTCGCGAGGAAAGAGAGCTGAAAACCGACATCATAGCGAATGAGCAGCGGATTTGCTACGAGCATAATAGCGCCGGCAATGAGGAGTCCGTTCCATGATGCCGCCGGACGACCGACAAGGTAAGCACCGAAAGCGAGCCAGGCCATAAGCGCGGCGCGGAACGAAGCAGCTGAGCTGTCGATGACGAGAAGGAAAAAGATAAGCCCAATGACTGCCACTATAACTGCCCAACGCCGCCAAAGCCCGAGGCCAAGAGCGAGAATAACGAGTCCCTCCGCAACGATGCTCATGTTGTATCCGGAGACTGCAACAATATGCGATAGTCCCGCGCGAGCAAACGCATCACGGATCTCTGGAACAAGACGGTCGCCTCCGCCCACGAGAAGGCCTGCAAGGAGTCTGGATTCCGGTTCGGGAAGGAGCGCACTCACCCGGCTTTCAAAATCAGACCGGATCAAGAAGAGTATCTGGCGAAAACCGGATACTCCCCTATCTACTGATGCCTCAAAATGGCCACCGCGCTCACACGCATAGCCGATGCCCCGGCTCGCAAGGAACATACGGTAATCGAAATCCGAAGAAAAATTTTCAGGCCGTTTTAACTGGCAGGAAAAGTCAATCCTCTCGCCAGGCTGCCCAATGAAATCGATCGCAGCACGATACAGGATATCGCCGCCAGTCCAGTCGTTAGCAACGGGACGAAGCGCTACCGGCTGATAGAACACTCGAGTCTCTCCGCGGTCGATGATTTCGACCAGGCCAGAAAACTGAACCTCTCCGGCAAGTCCCTGCCAATGTTCGGCTGACCGGGCATACAAAAATATCCCGCCCCAGAAGGCAACCGCAAGCGCGATGCCGTGAAAAACCTGCTGGCGTGATGAAATGAGGGCGATGAAAGCGATGCCGCCGGCAGTAAGAAGAAGTCCGATAACAATCGCTTCATGGAACAGCCACGCAGCAAGTCCCATGCCCGCGATCACTCCAATCGCCACCTCCTTCATCCATTGCGACATATCCCGTCTGCGCTCCTTCCGATACCCAGCAGAAGGTAAAAAATTATTGGTCGAATTTCTCCAGGACGCGACGAAAACCGCGAGCCGACCCGAACGATTGATATACACTTGCGAAACGGATATAGGCCACCTCATCGACATCCTTCAACTTGTCGAGAATTATCGTGCCAATATCCCGGCTTGCGATCTGATTTTTCTTCGCTTTCTCAGCGACGGTGTACTCGATCGCACCGATGAGTTTTTCCATCCGGCCCTGATCAAACGGCCGTTTCTCGAACGCCTTCCGGAGGCCCGTTTCGATCTTCTTCCGATCGTACGGCTGGTGACTACCATCCTTCTTCACGACTGACACGCGGAACAGTTCGGCCTGCTCATACGTCGAGAAGCGTGCCTGGCAAGACAGGCACTCGCGGCGGCGGCGGATGACGCGTCCCTCGAGCGTCTCGCGCGAGTCGGTCACTTTCGATTCCGGATGATTGCAAAACGGGCAGCGCATAGTAAGAAAATAGTGTGTCCCTCACTCTAGCAAATCGGGCTAAAAAGAAAAGGCCGCCCAGAGTGATACTCAGGCGGCAGAACGTTAGAACACGCAAGAATCGGCACTCTGTGATTCAGAGCCGACGTGGTGGCTTCGGTCTCGGAACAACCGTGACCACACGAGGGGCACCCTTTTTGTCAGGATAGTAATCCTTCGAGAGTACAGTCTGATCACAGCGATTCTCAAGCGGACACAGGGCACAGCTCTGTCGATAGCGTCTGAGTACGGATGGATCACTCCAGTCCGCATCCGGGTCATTGACTGCTAGGCGGCATGCCTCGCGCGAGAGCACGAAGAGGAGCTCCGAAAACAGTACCGGGTCCATATCAAGAAATTGGTCAAGATATGACCGACCGATAGCGTCCCCAACCGCTAGGATCGGCTTCGGCGAATACGAACCCTCTGAGAGCCCGATCATGCCCGTACTGATGAGCACTCGCAAGTGATGAAAGTCCACTGGAAACGACATGCTAATCCGCGGAATGAATCCCGCCCGCATGAGGTTGATGGAGAGGAGCGCGCACATCTTTTCCTTGAATGCGTAGAAGCCCCGATCCCGCGGCAGGAGATCATATCGCTCCTTATTTATCACCCGGGCCCGCACTTCGGCCTCAGTCGTCACCCCCTCATACACGTTGAGGATATCGCCATCCCAACCAGCAATGAGAGTTTCAGAGTTGCGCCGCCAAGCCTCACCATAACGTTGATGCTCCGGCACCGTCACGAACACATACTCAAGCCGCCGATCAATTTCAGACGCCGAGAGCTTGGCCGCACGGTATGGATCAAAGAGTTCGGGATATTTCTTCCGAAGCTCGATCGCCCGCGCAGTCGCCATATGACTCCGCACCTTCCCCCGAAGGAGATGAGTGACAAAGAACCAGTCATTGGCTGTCCAATCAGAAAGATCTTTCGGATCCACCATATGGTGGGGTACTCTGGCCAGATGTTCTGGTAGATAAGGAAACTCGTAGTCTTCACGAGCCGGAATAAGAAGGGCGAAATTACCACGGACCCTTCGCCAATTGGTAACGATCTCCACGATACCCCCCTTCGGAAGCAGTTTGGTTGCCTCTGATTATACCGGAAAAATGCCTGTTGGCAAGAGTAGCCTCTGGGAGAAGAAATCTAGCGTTCTCCCTTTGATAGAAAAGAGTTGCTTCCGAAAACCCGAGGAACGCCCTGGGTAGATCGACGGGCAAGAAGACCGTTACTGCTTTCGGATGGTCAGAGACCGCATCAGAGCATTCAGCTGGTTGGGACTCGGGTCCAGATCACCATCCTTCCGCAAAAGATCAAACGAGCCCTCGATGCAGTCCTTTTCAAAACAATGCTCGTCCTTTCTGAGGTATTCTCGCAGCGCTTCCGAATAGAGCTCCTGTTGGAAATAGGCAAAGAACTTACCATCCTTCGATATGCCCTGGAAGATATAGGTCGGCTGCTGCGCCGGGTCATAGGCCTGGAAATATCCTGCGTGGAGGTAGCCAACCCCATCGAAGTAGTCGCCCCGGATGATTTGGTCCCGGTCGAGGCGACGCATCCCGGCATTGACCGGAGGAAAAGAAAAGAGTTTGCTCTCATCATCGGAAGAAAGTTTCTTACTGCCTCTGAGGTACTGCTCCAACTTCAGGATATGCTCATAGAAATACGGGAGCGGCTCGCCGTTGCGGTGGCGCGCGAGCGCGCTGATATCGTAGATGCGGAGTTCACCTTCGGTACGAATTAACTCGTCTTCAAATTTCGTCCGCAGATAGCCGGGCTCATCGAGTTGCCATGGGACTTGCTTGTCTTCCAGATTGCCCGACGAAGGCCTCACTGTCTCGGCATTGCTCGGGCCCCCACCTTTCCAGAGGATGTCTTCGCGGATGAGCCGCGTCTCCCCGAGGAGCTCTCTGTCATAGGCAGACACCTCGACGAATTCTTTGTGTGGCGTATCCAGTATCTCGATGGTAACGAGTTCCTTCCCCGGTTTTTCGGGGACATAGGCCGCCACATACAGGTTCATCCCCGCTTCGGTCTGAGGCGTCGTCGCGAGCACGCGCTCGCCACTGGCTCCCGACACCGTGATGCGCACCTGGGCCGGATCGAATTTTGCGAATTCGTTCACGCCCGCCCCGATCGGGACACTCGTCCCCGTCGCAACCGTCATCTGCACTGGCGTATCATCATGGTCCGTCGGCGGTGAATACCCCCACTGGTCGAGGAGGAACCAGTAGCTCGGCGGCAGGCTCGCCGTATATGCGGCGGCCCCGGTGAGTTCTTGTCCTGCCTGATCGGTGACCGGCTCGATCACGGGCGTGTTCTGGTCGAGGAGCGAGGCGGAGTAGAGGAAAACGCCAGCGAGCACGAGTATCGTCAGTCCGGCGAAAAGGATTTTCTTTTGTTTCTGTTCGGCTTCCATGACCACTTAAGAATTTGTTTTCCTAACAATTTCTTTTATTAGTTTAAACGCTGGCTTATAGATCGATAATAGTATTGCATCACAGTATCCATTATTCTTCTTTATTGTACCTTTCCACTTTGATCTCTGCATAGTAAATAAGATTTTTTGGAATGTCCTATACTTTTTCTGCTCAGCTAAGTTTTTTTCACGCTGTGCCAAATGCTCAAACAATTCGAGTCGGTAAAGCTCCCCGTCGTAGTAATTTCTGTCGTGCACATGGCTACCTCTAGTATTAATTAGTGGCTCCAAAGTTTTTGAAAATCCTTTAGAGCATCCTTCAGTTCCATTTCTAAGGCAGCGCTACAGTCGAGCTTTCTAGATTCTCTTCTTAGAAAAGAAACGAGTTTTTCAGCTCGCTTTTCAAAAATATAAACGGAGGAGAGATAATTTCCAATATGGTAAATGAACTGCTGGATTCTAGACATTCCATCTTTCCTTTTCTCTAACCCCCGTTGATACGAAGACATTATTATAGGAAACCTCTCAAGCTGGGTTCGAGCAGACTCTAGTTGAGCAACCCTGTGACCGAACTCCTGCAACACCCGCTCTTTGTTTGTCAGTGGGAAGTTAACGTCTTTCTCATCATGAGTTGAAATTGACTTGATAACTGATTTGGTAACACGTTTACTAGAAAAGAAATGATCAACTATAGCATTTTTTTCTTTCTTCCATTTTTCAAAACTTTCTCTTTCTTTTTTCTCTTTTTCCTTTTGATTCATAGGATTTCCATAATATACAAAAAGCGCCCCGTAGGGCGCTTGGATTATTTCTTCATCTTGCGGCGGATGAAGGCCGGGATCTCCAGGTCTTCTTCCTCGACGATGTCCTTGGACTCCTGCCGGAGGCTGAACGACTTCGGCTGGATCTTCTCTTCGATGATGAGCGGGGTCGGCTCGATCTTGCGCGACGTAAAGACTTGCGGCTCGTTCATTTCTTCCATCTCCTCGGCCGGCTCCTCGCGGCGATAGCTCGGGGTGTAGGACGCCGGAGTCTGGTTCTGCGGCTGGTTCTGCTGAGTGAGGGAACCGATAGTCGGGCTCTTGGCGCGGTTCACGAGGCCGATCGGCATCTCCTTTATCTTGCCTGAGTCGAAGCCAGTCGCCACGACCGTGATCTGGATATCGCCTTTCCGAATCTGCTCGTCCACGACGGCGCCGAAGATGACTTTCGCGTTCGGATCGATGTTTTCGGTGATGATATTGGCCGCCTCGTTGATCTCAAGCATCCCGATATCAGTCGAGCCAGAGATATTGAAGAGTACGCCCTTGGCCCCGTCGATCGAGAGCTCGAGGAGCGGGCTGTTGATAGCAGCGCGGGCCGCCTCGACGGCGCGGTTTTCACCGCTCGCGATACCGATACCCATGAGGGCGCTGCCAGAGTCCTGCATGATGGCACGGACGTCCGCAAAATCGACGTTCACGATACCGGGGCGGGTGATGAGGTCCGAGATGCCCTGCACGCCCTGGCGGAGCACGTCATCCACGATACGGAAGGCTGAGATAAGAGTGGTTTTTCGGTCAATGATAGAGAGGAGCTTGTCGTTCGGGATGGTGATGAGGGTGTCGACGCGATCCTTCAGATTATTGAGTGCTTCCTCAGCGATAGCCCGGCGCTGCGAACCCTCGAAGGCAAACGGGCGCGTGACGACGCCAACGGTGAGCGCGCCGAGCTCCTTCGCCGTTTCTGCGACGATCGGGGCCGCACCGGAACCAGTGCCTCCGCCGAGGCCACAAGCAACGAACACCATATCGGCGCCCTTCAAGACTTCCTGGATCTCATCGCGGTTTTCCTCCGCCGCCTGGCGACCGATTTCCGGATTCATGCCGGCGCCGAGACCTTTGGTTAAGTTTTTTCCAATATGAACCTTCTCTTGGGCCTTTGAATGATGGAGTGCCTGCGCATCGGTATTGATAGCAACGAACTCGACGCCCTTGATCTTGGCATCAATCATCCGCGAAATCGCATTGTTCCCAGAGCCACCAACACCAACGACTTTGATTTTGGCAAATGTTTCGATGTCAGGTTTGATCTCGGCCATAGGGGCTCAAAGTCTAGCAATCGCCTAATTAGAAAAACATCCCGCGGACGCCGGGAGAAAGACGGGCACCACCCGGAGAAACGCTTGATGCACCACTCTATCACGCGGAATTGTGAAGTGTCAAGAAAGCAATTTCAGGGAAGAAATCGCCTAAAAACCCCTTTGGCCCTGCTGAATGTGCTGCTCCAATCCCCTGGCAACTTATTCAGAAGTTGCGAAGCGGCACCAAAAGAGAAGCGATCATTCATGTCGTTCTCTTCAGCTGAAAGAAGTAGCAATCCGACGACCGTCGCCGAGGCGGGCCCATCCACATGATCGAGAATGCCGCCCAAAGGCTTTGGATAACCGATCTGAGCCGGAAGCCGCAAGGTTCGCTTGGCGAGTTCGACCGCACCCGGAACGAGCACACCGCCGCCGGTAAGAACAACTCCGGCCGGGAGCAGCGCTTCACGATTGATGCTCTTGAGTTCGAGATTCACGTAGTGGAAAATTTCTTCGAGCCGTGCCTCGATGATCTCGGATACATGGTGACGCGAAATTTCGTCATTCTCCTGAGAATCGAATTCTGAAAGCGGGATCGATTCCTTCTTACTGATCTCGGAAGGAATCGCGTGTCCGTACTGGAGCTTCACCGCTTCAGCAACATCGATCGAGGTCCGGAGACCAATTGCGATATCGCTTGTAATATGGCTGCCACCAACCGGGAGCACTGCAAGATGAAGCAGGTCTCCATCTTCGAAAATGGCAAGGGATGTTGTATTGGCGCCAATATTCACGATGACAACGCCGAGCTCTTTCTGTTTTGCGCTCAGGATAGCCTCGGCTGAAGCGAGCGGTTCAGCGATAAAGTGACGGGCCGAGATGCCAGAAAGCTCGAGCGATCGGATGAGGTTTTTGAGATGATTACTCCCCGTCCCAATAACAAGACTTGAGAGCTCGAGCCGAACCCCTCGAAGACCAACAGGGTCTTTGATTCCTCCCTGATCATCAAGCCGGTAGTGTTGCGGAACGACATGCAAAATCTCCTTGTTCGGTCCGAGGACGGTGCGCGCCTGGGTTTCTTCGATAATGCGGGACAGATCGTCCTCTGTCACTTCGCCGTCTGCCTTTCCGACTGCAATGACCCCGATGGCTGAACTCGCAAAAAGATCAGCGCCGGAAACAGAACATGCAACCGCATCAACTGCCGTGCCTGCCATGCGTTCAGCTGCTTCAAGCGCGGCATTAATGGACTTGGCCACCTCCTCCGGCTGAACAACAATCCCTCGACGGATACCAACGGACGGCGCAGTTCCAACTCCGATGACTTTTAATGGTCCGTCATCATACGGAAGCTCGGCAACAACCGCACGGATTGTTGCGGAACCGATGTCGAGTCCGACAGTGTAGTGTGATTTCGCCATAGGCCATTTAACAGCACCAAAAGAGGCAGAGCGAGAAAACGCTCATGCGGCTCATTATACAGGAAGAAAAAGATACCGGCCACCGCCTCGCACCTACGTGATGTGAGGAATGAAGACAAGTAAGCCGACAATCAGGGCTCCAAGCGCCGAAATCAGCACCGCACCAGCGACAAGGTCCTTGATAACTCGAACATACGGATGCACGCGCGGCTTTGTCATATCGAGCATCCGTTCGAATGATGTATTTACTAGTTCAAGCGACATGACTAGAACGGTAACCAACACTAGGATGGATCGTTCATCGGATGTTAAGGGAAAATACCAGGCAAGAAACCCGACTACCAACGCAAATGCGAACTCAATATGGAAATTCCTCTCCTCCCGGATGGCATAGCTTATGCCGGCAAAGGCGTGATAAAAGCTTTGGAAAAATTTACGCATAGCAGTGAGTTTTCTTCTTTGTTCATCAACGGTCCGGCGAAAAAGCGTCGACCACGTCGTCCTGAATCTGAAACATCTGCTCCTCATGATCGAAACCGACCAAATGAAGAACGCCATGCGAGAAGACATAGGTGAACTCGCGCTTCCATGATACACCATCCTCCTTAGCCGAACGAGCGATAAACTCCGGCGAGAGCACAATCTGGCCGAGATTGATCGGACCGGCCGGAGCCGCGAGGATAGCCCGGAGCCCTTCGAACTGTCCGAAAGAAAGAACATCGGTCGGTTTCGCTTTCTTGCGATAGTCACCGTTTAGCTTGGCGATCTCGGTATCGGAGACGCAGGCAACGTCAACCTTGACCGTCCGGGCTGCATCAAAGACCTGCGGGAACGAGCGCTCGAGCGTCTCGCGGACGATTGCCCGGAGAAAAGAAAGCGAGAGCCCGCGCAGGCTCCCCTCTCCATGGATCGTCATCCGGATCCGCATAACGCGCTATTTCAATTTAGCCGAGACGAGTTCTCGGACCAGGTTACCATCAGCGGCACCGACCGTTTCCTTCATGACAGCGCCCATGACGCGGCCCATGTCTTTGACCGTGGCGTCCGGCATCGCCGCGAGAACTTTCTCCACTGCTGCCTCGACCGCTTCGCGCGAGAGCTGTGCCGGGAGATAGGCTTCAATGAAGACGAGCTCGGCTCGCTCTTTCTCGACGAGGTCGGCGCGGCCGGCGGCCTGGTACTGAGCAATGCTGTCCTTTCGCTGCTTCACGAGCTTCTTGGCGACCGCCTCAACTTCGGCATCGGTGAATTCAGCCACCGGCTTCCGGGCCTCGATGGCAGCATTCTTGAGCGCGCTCTGGAAGAACCGGAGCGTATCGCGCTTCACGACCTCGCCTGCCTTCATGGCAGCCTTCAACTCGTCGCCAATCTGTGTGATAAGAGCCATAGGCTTCTTTGGTATAAAAAATTTTCTCATCTCGGGTGGATGTATCCGTTTGGGCGGGATGCGAGGCGGCGGCGAGGCGCGGAGTAAGCTGTATTCGGGAATACAGTATCGAGCACCAGAGCCGCCAACGACGCAGCCCGCCAAACGGGACATTCACCTAGCGGATCTTCTTCTTGATGTCGCGGAGGGCTTCATCATCGAAGCGGCCGAGCTTCTTCAAGCGATTGATTTCCTTGCGGATCTTCACTTTATAGAGCGCTTCATCGCGACGCTTCGGACGGCTCTGCTCTTCCTCGCGGAAGCGCAATTTTCGGACGCGCTTCAGGACGCCGGACTGCTGGACACGGCGGGAAAACCGGCGAATGAGCGCTTCGGCCGTCTCTTTCTCTTTTCGTTGGATATAGATCATAAGGACCTCCTTTCTGGTCTGACGCGATTACTCTTCGAGAGAGCTCGCGTGCCCGGGCTCGTTCCAGGACGGAACGGGTGCGGACACGGGAATCCTCTATTTGCTGACTGGACGGATGCTCTCGGTGAGCCGCGCCCCGCCGAAGAGGTGGAGGTGGAGGTGTTGGACCTCCTGCCCCCCATGCTCCCCCACGCGAAAGAGCAGCTTATACCCTTTTTCCGAAATTTTCAAGTCTCGAGCGATATCCCGGGCGATCCGGAACATCTTTCCTACAATCTTTTCATCCTCGTCCTCCATCTCGGCGATCGAAACGATCCGCTTCTTCGGGACAATAAGGACGTGCACCGGGGTCGAACGATCGACATCAGGAAACGCCATGACTTCATCGTCTTCATAGAGAAAGGTGGCTGGGATCTCCCGGTCGCGGATTTTCTCGAAGACAGTCTTCATATGCTTGTTATTTGTCTCGCCTAGCGCTTATCATGATGGCGTTTCTCCTTTTCAAGACGCTCTTTTTCTTCCTCTTCTTCGTCATCCTCGCTCGGCTTGGGGAGCGGGATACCATTCGGACCCATGAGCGCAGTATTGGCTTTCAAGATCTTCTTGGCTGCATCGACAAGCTTGTCCTGCATAACCGTCTCCTGCGTACCGGACACCATGTCCTTCACGATGGCAGTGCCGTCAAGCGCCTCTTTCTGGCCGATGATGATAGTTACCTCGACGCCGAGGCGGTTCGCGACGCGGAGCTGGCTCTTGAGTGTTCCGCGACCAAACGATTCTGCGATGAGGATACCATTCTTCTCAAGGTCAGCGAAGAGGCGGAGCGATTTCTTCTTTGCCATATCGCCAAGCTGCGCGAGGAAGACGCGCGGCTTCGGCTCAACGTACGGCTTCACCTGGGTGCGCTTCATCTCGAGGATGATGCGGTCGAGGCCAAGGCCGAACCCGATCGCCGGTGTTGGTTCGCCGCCGAGCATCTGCACGAGCCGGTCATAGCGCCCGCCGCCACCGAGAGAATAACTCCGGCCCTCTTTGTCGGTCGAGCGGATCTCGAAGACAGTACGGGTGTAGTAGTCAAGCCCACGGACAAGCCGGGTATTGATCATGTACGGAAGCTCGAGCTCGTCGAGATACTCAAGCAGGCGCTTGAAATGATCGCGTGATTCCTGATCGAGGTAGTCGAGAGACTGCGGTGCATGCGTTGTGATCTGGATGCACTTCTCTTCCTTGCAGTCGAGGATGCGCATCGGATTCGTCGTAAGGCGCTCCTTGCAGTTCTGGCAGAGGCGATGCTTCTGACTCTCCAGATAGCGGACGAGGACCTTCTCATAGTCGCGGCGGGATTCGGGCGTACCGATGGAGTTCACCTGGAACTCGATATTCTTCAATCCGAGGTCTCGGACAACGCGGAACGCGAGCTGGATCACCTGGGCATCGAGGATTGGATCTTCTTCGCCGAAGACGTCAAAATTGGCCTGCGTGTGTTCGCGATAACGACCCTCTTGCGGCCGATCATAGCGAAAGAGGGAGCCCATGGAGAAGAGTTTGATCGGCTTCGGCAGGACGCCCATCCCATGCTCAATATAGGCGCGGCACAGTCCGGCGGTCATCTCGGGGCGGAGCGCGACCCGATCATTGCCACGCGTATTGAAGACGTACATCTCTTTGTCGATGATATCCGTACCTTCACCGAGCGTACGTAGATAGAGGTGGGCATACTCAACCATCGGGAGATCGATGCGACGGTATCCATATTCGATCTGCGCATGCGAGAGAATACGACGCACCCTTTCCCAATACGGCTGTTCGTCCGGCAAGATGTCGCGCATACCACGGAGCGCCTGGAGAAGCACTTCCTCTTGGGGCGCAACCGGGATAGCCGCGGCTGGTTTGGCGGATCTCTTTACAGCTGAAGCCTTAGCCTTCTTTACGGCTGGAGATTTCTTCGGAGCTTCCGTCTTTGTCGACTTGGCCATAGAGGTGGCGTTAATGAGAAATAGTTTCGAAAAAATTTAGTAGAGGGTCATCTCGGTAACCGGCCATGCCCGAAGAAGCACTCGGCCGATGACTGCCGTTTTCTTGACTGGACCAAAGACACGCGAGTCGTAGCTGAATGCCCGGTTGTCCCCCATGACAAAATACTCGTCTTCTCCAACCTTTGTCCGAGCGAGATCTGAAGTCTTCACGATTGAATCCAGATACGCACTCTCGTCAAGTAGATAGCCATCGGGATGAACCGCGTTGTAGATATACACCCTCCCCCCCTTGATCTCTACACTCTCGCCAGGCAACCCGATGACACGTTTGATGAAAAATTGGGACGGGTCACGCGGGAAACGGAAGACTACCGGCTCTTGGCGCGATAGCTCACGGAATGGGTCAACATCGATATCAACAAGCGGAATCTTCGTATGCTTCAGTCCAAACTCGCTAATGACCAAATATTCCCCATCATCAAAATTCGGTTCCATGGATGAGCCCTGGACGAAGAACGGTTGGAACAAAAAAGTTCGAATCGGTATAATGACCACTGCAGCGAGGATGAGAATTTTTGCCATTTCCAGCAGCAGAGATCCTGTTGAAAGATACTCTTCATCTGGTTCGACTGGGACTGGGGACAGATTCTTTGATGTATCTTCCATCATAGTTAATTAGGGTATGAAGGCGGGAGAAGGCTGATCAACCGGGTCAACAACCGATAAAACAACCCAATTGTACCACCTTTCACCGACGCTATCAAGAGGAGAAATGCCTTACTATAAAGAGAAAATTAGGAATCATCCCCCCGCAACCACTGGCCCGTTATCAGCCCGGGGATTTTCGCTTGGCCAGGCAGAACTCGGAGGATCTGAACGGACCACGCCACGGTTGCGCCGTTTCCTACAGCTCTTTATTGCGTCCGCGATTGGCTTATCGCTTGTACTTGGAATCGCAACTATTTTTATAGGGACACGCTTCACCCAATCGCTACACTTTGAAAACCGCGACCTGTCATTCTTGAGCGGGATCCGTATCATCGGAGACTCGTTCCTCGGAACAGGAACCGCGCTCCGGGGCGAAACTGCCGGCCGAGTGAATATCCTCCTCCTCGGCCGCGCTGGAGAAAAATATCCCGGCCGTAATCTGACCGATACCATCATGCTCCTCTCGCTCGACACTGAAAAGAAACTTGTCGGGCTCCTCTCGCTCCCCCGCGATCTCTTCGCGCCGATCCCTGGAACCGGACTTTCCACCAAACTGAACTCGCTCTACCAGATCGGATTGAACGAGGATGACGGCGCTGAGATCCTCCGGGAAAGCGTCGCTGAAATCACCGGCCAGCCTATTCACTACTATGCCATGATCGACTTCGACGGCTTCGAACGGATGATTGATGCACTTGGCGGCATCCAAGTCGAAGTGATGCGCGACATCTACGATCCACGCTATCCCGGCAAGAACTACAGCTACGAGACCTTCGAGCTCAAAAAGGGGTGGCAGAGGCTCGACGGCAAGACCGCACTGAAGTACGCTCGCGAGCGGCATGACGATCCCGAGGGTGACTTCGGCCGGACAAAGCGACAACAACAGATCATGCAGGCAGTCCGCGACCAGGTCTGGTCCATCCCGACCTTCCTGAATCCGTTCACGCTCTCTGGCTTCCTCGAAAGTCTCGGTGAAAGTGTGACGACCGATATTCCGCCAGAAGAATTTGGCCGCGTGATCGAACTGGCACGATCCATCGATACGAAAAATGTTTCGACGATTGTCATCGACGCTTGGAAGAAAGAGAGCTTACTGCGTGTTTCCCACGTCGAGAATGGCGGAGTCCGCGCCTTCATCCTCGTCCCGAGGAGCGGCACCTGGAGCGAGATCCGAGATGCGGCCGAGCACCTCTTCGAAGCGAATACTCTCGAGATGAAGCGCGAAGCGATGAAAAAGGAATCGGCCAGGATCCTCGTCCTCGCCGCCCCTCGCTATCGGGCTAATGCCGAAGCGCTCGTCGCTGATATCCGCGAGACATTCCCTATCGCGAGCGTGAAGCTCCAAAGCAATAGCGACTTGGACAGGGTGGGCGAAGCCGCTATGATACAGGACAAGAGTGGTGTCCGCGCCCCCTACACGCTCGATACGCTCATCGCCCGTTACGGCCTCGCGGTCGGCGATATCCGCGACACTGCCGGCCTGACTCGCGACGATACTGACCTCGTCATCCTGTACAATCAGTCCGGACCCGTTCTCCCGACACTCGATCGGACCGATACACTGATCGGCGAAACCGACTTCCAAGAACCGCTCGCTCCGCAGAAAAATCCGTATACTCGCTAGATACCTCTATGACCACGCTCATTGTTGGCCTCGGCAATCCCGGCCCGGAATACGCTCTCACCCGCCACAATATCGGCTTCCTCGCGCTCGATCGGCTCCGCGAGGAGTTCGGCGCGCCCGAGTTCCGACCCGAAGCAAAATTTTTTGCCGACCTCTCGTCCACGATCGTGAACGGAAACAAAGTCATCCTCGCCAAGCCCACGACTTATATGAACGAGTCCGGCCGCGCTGTCCGAGCGATCCTCGACTACTACAAGCTCGATCCGAAATCGCTCGCCGTCATCCATGACGACCTCGACATCGCTCCTGGCACGCTCCGCGCCACCGACTCATCGCGGGCTGCTGGACACAATGGCGTCCAGGATATCATCGATGTGCTCGGCACTCAGGACTTCTTCCGTCTTCGTCTCGGCATCGGCCGACCAGTAGACGTCGAAGGTGCCTGTATGTCGTCCCACGACTATGTCCTCGGTCGTTTCTCGGAAGCGGAGTCGAACGGGCAGGCCGCCCTCTTCGACGCTCTCGTCGCCGCCGTCCGGGCACGCCTCTCCAGCTAGATCAGAGCCGTTCGCGCATATGAAAACCGCCCGGGCGATCGGACGGTTTTTATTGTTGATGCTAAAGAATATAGCTCCGATTTTTTTTGATAAAAAACAGGCGGCTTGGCAATCTCTTGCCATGCCGCCCATGAAACGATTCCGTTCAGAACGCGAATCGCAGACCGGTTACGATCTGATGATCCGAGGTCCCTGCATCACCGCCGGCGAGCCGCCTGTAGAGCGTCACGAACCAACGCACCGGACTGTCACCAATCGGCATTGAAACATCGCCTTTCAGCATAGTGACCGGTTCGGTATTTCCCGGACCGCGGATGTGATACATCCCCAGATTGGTCGCTACCCCGTTCCACTGCCAGTCATGCTGCCACCAGAGACCGGTTTGGCTCCCTGGCCGTCCGCCGGTATCCAGGAGGACGAGCTGCACTTTGCCGCAGACTTCCCCGCCACAGACCACCGCTTGAGGCGCGTGGATGCCGAGTTTCGGAATGAGCCGGTAGTAATTGTACGAGAGATCAGTACGCAGCCCCTCGATAGATGACCGCCAGCCGACCGTGACATCGATTTCCTGTCCGTCAGGTGTCTGCATTCCGGACGAAGCCCAGAGATTCAAGTACGCGCCCGTCGCCACATGGCTCGCCTCCACCCACGGTTGGATCACCGGACCAGGAGTCGGGACAAACCCGCTGTTGAGGACATACTGATTCTGAAGACTCATTCCACCGGACCAACTAAGTTCGGCTGCTGGCGAGTCCTCGTCCTTCTTCTTCTCCGGGCTCGCCGCCTTCACCGCGATCGGACAGATCACAGAGAACGCCGTGCTCACCATGACGGTGACGACTCGTACAAGATCACGGAGCTGCTGCTTCGGATCACCCCGATATGCGAAGAGCGTGACTGGCCAGGCGAGGAGCGAGAACGGAAGCCGTCCCATGAGAATCTCGAACCAGATATTGAAACCCTGGCCCTTGAGGCGGATCAGGAAGACAAGGAACGAGAGCACCATCCCCTCGGCATAGAGATACAGGATCTCTTCGCCGTGAAACTTCGTCTCGATGCCGTCGGAACCGATCAGCTTCTGTTCCCATCCTGGATGCTCGGCATCGAACCGCTCCCGTGCCGCACCAATCTCCTGAGCTGAGAACGCTGCGCGATATCTCTCTGATGTGGTGAACTGTGTCAGAGACTGGTCCGCGCCGAAACACTCTCTGTATGCCTGAGCCAAGCCTTCAGGTACTGCAGGTATCCCCTTGAAAACCCGTCTCATTAGCCGGCACTGGTTCTCGGCCTGACTCTTGGCCACAAGCTCCTCGAAATATCCGATTGCATCGCTCTTTAGCGGAGCAGTACTTATCGCCTGGTACTCACGTACCAGGGTGACGATCTCCTCAGAAGTCTTGAGATATTCCCTGTGGACCGTCTCACTCGTAAGCCGCGTGAAATGAAACAGTGCGACTACGAAGAGAAGAGTAAAGAGCACTATCTGTGCCCATATCCAACCATCTTGCCCGCTCGAAAATTCTCGGGCCTCACATCGCAGCGTCCTCATGGATATTTCCTCCGAAGTGGACTCATCCGAAACCGTCGGAACCGCGGGTTACTACATAGAAAAGAACGAAATCCTTTATATCACATATTTGTAATCATGTCAACTATGCTTGAATGGTACACGCATGGTACGGAAACAAAAAGAGACTCGGGAGAGCCTCTTTTTGAATGATCTCTATAGTAGTCGGAGGGATTATTTCTTCTCTTCCTTCTTCTCACCCTCAGCACCTTCCGGCGTTTCCTTTACGACGCCCTCCACCTTGGTCACATCCATCTCGACTTTCTCGTCGAGAGCGGCGACTTCGGCCTCGGTGCGCGGCGCCTCGACGAGCGCGACGATCGTCTCGAGCGTCTCGAGCATCTCGACACCCGCCGGGAGCACAATATCCGAGACCTTGAACTGGTCGTCGAACGTGGCAAGCCGAGCGAGATCAACTGCGAGGGAATGCGGCAAATCCTTCGGGAGACACTTCACCTTCACCTCATCGAGATTCTTGATGAGAACGCCGCCGAGCGCCTTCACGGCCGGTGCCTCACCTACGAATTCGAGCGGGATATCGGTCTCGATCTCCTCGTTCATATCCACTTGGTAGAAATCAATATGCATGAATCGTCCCGAAAGCGGATCGATCTGGACATCATGAACGAGGACATTCACAGCTTTTTTCCCGTCAAAGGAAAGCTCGACAATAGTACTCTCGCCTGCCGCCTTGTACAGCTTGGTGAAATCTATATAACGAACCGAGAGGTTCATTGGCTCCTTACTGTGCCCATACCGAACCGCCGGGATGAACCCATCTTCACGAAGTTTGGAGAGGGATTTCCCAGACTCCTTCCTTTCCAGCACATTCAGCTTCAAAGTATCCATATAATATTTATCGGTAGTTTATAAGAAAACTAGTCACTACTTTACCTACCGGATAAGCTCATCAACACTCCGGTGCTCCTTCAGGAACCGATGAACTGTCAAAACTTCATCGCTTGAAATGACTTCTCCTTTGAAAAGCCGCCTGGCTTCTCCCTGCTCAAGATCAGTGAGCACTCCCATGGAAACAACGCCGACAGGCGACATTGAGACATAGACAAGGCTCGATGCGCTGCAACTCTCGCAGGTGAGATGAAGCGTGGAGCGCTTGTCTTCCTGGTCGAGGAGCAGCACCTTGGCTGGCCGGTACTCCTTGCTGCAGACCGGGCAATGGACAAGGGCCTTCAGATTTTCGAGGTTAGGCTTCACGGTACTAGTTTACCCTGTTGAACAACTTTGAACAATTGAAGTGCTCCAAGGAAGAAAAGGACCTTCTTGGCAGAAAATCTTCTTCAATGTTTCACAAGCGTCTATAGGTGAATCAAAAAATGCCCTGGACCAGCAATTTTTGAGTAAAACTAGTGTACCAGGAAGACCTACCGGGGTCAACCCCGTTTCATTGAATGGAAATTGACCAGCATCTTCCGCAATGCTAACCTACAGCGTCGTTCTTTTTGATAAGGAGCCTGGAAATGAGCACTTCTTTCGCTCTTCTCTTCATGCGTGCCATCGCGCTCGATGAGCGCCCCCCTCTCCGCTTTCTCCAGAATCGTGACTGGAGCGGGCTCTGGCAGATACGCGAACACCTCATCCTTCGCGCCGCAAATGCTGCCTTGCACCGGGGCCGCTCGTACCGTGACTTCCGTGTCGGCGCTGCTGCCTATGTCACGTGCCGGAAACCCGACCTCATGCGTTCGCTCGGCCGGACACCGCAGCACATCTATACCGGCGCCAACTGGAAACTGGGCCCAGACGAGCGCAATACCTGCGCCGAGCAGGAAATCGTCGCTCAGATCCGCCAGAACCAGCACTTCTTTCCGGCACGGCGGATCCTCGCCCTCACCGTGTATGGCTCACCCCAGGACGAGCCCGATGCTGAGAGCGGCATCCGGACACCGACCCTCCATCCCTGCCGACACTGCCGGCGGCTCCTCCGAGAAATCCCCGAGATGCGGCCGGACACAGTCATTATCACGGCATCGCCCGATGGTCCGATGGAACTCATGTCGTTTGCTGAACTCCTCCGCATCCACGGAATGGCATGAATGGACACGGCCGTTTCTTCCTTTGCAAGACCAATGTCTTGCTTTTTTTTCCAAAACAAAAAAGAGCTGGTCAGGCTCTTTGGAATTTTATTGACCATTTTGATTCGGAAGGTCCTACTCAGCCCAACGGCACGCCTTGAGAAGCGGCCAGAGATAGAGATTGCCGTCTTCTCGGGCAAATTGGGATATCCCCTCTCCCTCGAGGCCAAAGAACCTGATGGCGATAGCAGACATGGCTGCCTCCTCCAAATCAGAGAGACCCGGAGGGCCAAACGGTGCATGGTCACCAGGAATGATTCCGTCCCAACGCGCGTTGGGTATCTGAGTCGCAATCCGGTCAAGACGGTCGACAGCGAAAATGTCGGCTGAAGGAGAGGTTCCCGCAAATGAACGGATTTGATCGACTCTCCCCGATGCACGAGAAAAGCACCGCCCAAGCCGCTCAGGAATGGCGCTGCCAATCCTCATTGCCAATATCGTCCCTTCATTGGTTCTCCCGAAAAGTTCATCCATGGCTCGAAAAACTTCGGCCGCGATATCGGCAAACCGGCTACTCTCAAAAGGATAGCCGGAACACTCCTTTACGATTGCTTGATTCACGATGCTCCTTTCGTCGACAGATAATTTGGAAACACATTTGTGGACACATGTGAATTTAGGAAGAGGTCCCACTCGGCGTTTCGCTTGGAAATAAAAGGTACGAGGCCCTTATGATAGTTTTTTACAGTCCTACCGTCAAGGGTATACGAGGCATCCTTCGCTCATCGACACGATCCATTCCCGTACTGACGATGACTTCGCCTGACTCCGGCATGTCATCCGAAGACGACATGGGGCGCCCCGCCTGAGACGAAACTACACGTCGAGATTCTTTACGTTCTTCGCATGCGTCTGGATGAAACGGCGGCGCGGCTCGACTTCGTTCCCCATGAGGACATCAAAGAGCCTGTCAGCCTCCTCCGCATCGTCGATCGACACCTGGAGCATGAGCCGATTGTCCGGATCCATCGTCGTCTCCCAGAGTTGCTCCGGGTTCATTTCGCCGAGACCTTTGTAGCGCTGGATATTGATGCCGAAGACGTTCTCTCCGCCCTCACTGTTCGCATCGGTATTCTCCGTCCCTTCCGGCGCCTCCTCTTTCGGTTCAACGATTTTTTTCTTGGCGGCTTTGGCGCTCTTTGCTGCTTCGGCGGCTGACCGGATCGCCTCAATCACGCGGTCTTTCTCCTCCTCAGTATAGGCATAGCGCACATCCTTCCCCTTCTGGAGCCGATAGAGGGGCGGCTGGGCGATATAGATATAGCCGCCACGGACAAGCTCTTCGAAATAACGGTAGAAGAACGTGAGGAGGAGCGTGCGGATATGCGAACCGTCGACATCGGCGTCCGCCATGATGATGATCTTGTGGTAACGGAGACGCGAGATATCGAACGTCTCGCCGATGCCGACGCCGAGCGCGATAATGATCGGCTTCAGCGTATCGGACTTCACGACCTTGTCGATAGTCGTCTTCTCGACATTCACGAGCTTGCCCCGAAGCGGGAGGATCGCTTGGAATTCGCGGTTCCGGCCCTGCTTGGCAGAGCCGCCGGCCGAGTCTCCTTCTACGATGTACAGCTCGCTCCGGCTCGCATCCTTGCTCGAACAGTCGGCAAGCTTCCCAGGAAGCGTCATCCCTTCGAGCGCGCCTTTCCGGATGACAGCATCCTTGGCAGCACGTGCCGCGATCCTCGCCCGGACAGTGAGGACACATTTGTCGATGATGGCGCGCGCGTCCGATGGATGCGTCTCGAGGTAATCGGCGAACGCCTCGGCTACGACGGCCTGGACCGCGCCGCGGACTTCGGAATTGTTCAGTTTGTCCTTGGTCTGGCCTTCGAACTGCGGATTGGCAAGCTTCACCGAAACGACTGCTGTGAGGCCTTCGCGGAGATCCTCAGCAGAAAATGTCCCTTCTTTCTCCTTGATGAGATTATTCTTCTTCGCGTAGTCGTTCAGGACGCGGGTTAGCGCCATCTTGAAGCCAGTGACATGCGTACCGCCGCCCGGGTTCACGATATTGTTCGCAAACGAGAACATGTGCTCCTTGAAGCCATCGGTATACTGAAGTGATGCTTCGACATAGATGTTGTCGACCGTTTTCTCGACATAGAACGGCGTTGCATTCTTCAGCTCTTTGCCCCGGTTCAGGAATTTCACGAAGGAAATGATGCCCGAGTCAAAGTAAAATCCGTGCCGGACAGCAAGGTGTTCATCAGCTTCGGAGAGCACCTTGCGCCGGTCCTCACAGAGAATCTTTACACCCTTGGTCAGGAAGGCCTGATAGCGCAGGTACTCGAGGATCTTCGTCCAGCTATAGACGATCTCCGGAAAGATCTCAGGGTCGGCTTGGAACGCGACCGTCGTCCCCGTCCGGTCGGATTTGCCGATCGGCTTCACCGAAGCCTTCGGCTTGCCCTGCCGGAATTCCTGGAACCAGATCTTCCCTTCCCGATGAACGGTCACCTGAGTGGAAACGGAGAGCGCGTTCACGACCGAAACGCCGACGCCGTGGAGACCGCCGGAGATCTTGTAGCCGTCGCCGCCGAACTTGCCGCCTGCATGGAGGATAGTGAGCACTGTCTCGAGCGTTGATTTCTTGGTCTGTGGATGGATGTCGACCGGGATGCCGCGGCCGTTATCAGTCACTTCGACGAAATTATCCGGCAGGAGGCGGACGACGATATCTGTCGCATAGCCAGCCATCGCCTCATCGATCGAGTTGTTCACTACTTCCCAGATGAGATGATGCAAACCCTCAGGCGAGGTACCACCGATATACATACCTGGACGCTTTCGCACGGGATCAAGACCTTCCAGGACCTGGATCGATTTAGCGCTGTAGTTGTCTGCTGCTTTCGATTTCGCCATACGAGAGAAAATTGCTAGGGACGACTATATTGACGGACAGTGAATTCGATAAGAAGGATGAGAGCAAGAGCAAGGAGAACAAACCACCAGACGAGATACCCGAAGAATTGAGCGAGAGCGAGGCTCGTTCCCCAGGCGCCAAGCAGAGCTCCCTGCCGAACAGATCCAATGAGATACCCCTGAAAAGCAGATTGGCTTAGAAAACGCCGGGCGAGCGTAAGAAGAAAGAGCGTCGCTGCCGACGTGCTAAGCATCCATAAGGCGACAAAAAAAAGTGTCTGCCCCGCGACCGTCAGCGCCGCTGGATCGACCCCAAAAATGAACACCCCGAGAACACCAAGAGCTACAAACACAAGGAGGCGGAAGAGTATGACTGCTGTATGGACGCGCATCGGGAAAGGTACTTAACTATCACTGCCACTGATCCCAGTATATGGCTTTTTCTCGGACTTAGCAAGATATAAATTGGCTTATTTAAAGGAAAAATTTGCTTTTTTCCTGATAGTATGGGCAACGTAATTCTGGCTTATTTTTCCTCAGCAGCACGAGACACATACGTGCCCTTTTCAGTATTTACCACAACCCGGTCGCCGGTCTTTATGAAGAGCGGGGTCGTAAGTTGCATCCCAGTTTCGAGTACAACCACCTTGTCGCCACCGGAAGCCGTATCACCCTTGATCCCCGGAGGGGCGTCTGCCACGGTGAAAGTCATCTTAATCGGGAGCTCGACATTGAGCGGGCGCCCATTCCAGTTGAGCATCGTCACCTCCGTCCCGTCGACGAGATAGTCAGCGAGGGAGCCAAGCGTACCCTTATCCAGTACAAACTGGTCATAGTCCTCCATGTCCATGAAGCTGTATTCATTCCCCTCATGATAGAGGTACTGGGCCTTCGACTTCGTCACTTCGGCTTCATCAACCTTATCCTTGTCCTGGAAGGTATAGTCGATGATCGCGCCCGAGAGGAGGTTCTTCAGCTTGGTTCGCATGACCGCGCCACCGCGGCCGAGAAAGCTATGCTGGTACTCAACGACGACATATGGCTCTTCGTTCCAGAGGATGCGCTTGCCGGTCTTGATTTCAGTAAGGTTCAACATATGAAGTGTAGGACAAGAAATTTTTTCGTTTTAGACGAAATGTGAGACGCAACCGAAAGCTCCAGGAAAGGATGGAAGCGATAGCAAAACAGTCACTACAGGCAGAAACGAGTAAGGTTTACTTCACGACGTATGGAATGAGGGCCATGAAACGGGCGCGCTTGATTGCTAACGTGAGGTTGCGCTGTTCGGTCGCTGTCAGTCCGAAACGCTTCGGCGGATAAATCTTCCCCTGGGAGTTGAGGAAGCGACGGAGAAAATAGGCATCCTTGTAGTCCAGGCGGCCGAGCTTCTTCCGTGAGTCTTGATCGAGGGTCATAATAGATAGTCAGTAATTAACGGTATATTTAGAACGGAACGTCTTCGATTTTGATCTCTTTCTCGTCATCGAGATTGATCGTCGGAATCTCTTCTTCTTGGACTGGAGCAGCGTTCCGATTTGCAGCCATGGTGTTCGACGGGGTACGCGGTGCAACCGATCCGGAAGGCGATCCGCCCGCCCGGGAGCCGAGCTGCATGTTCTCGCCGACGACTTCCGTCACGCGGCGCTGAGAGCCATCCTTAGCTGTATACTCACGGGTCTGGAGCCGTCCCTCTATGAAGAGCTCCTGGCCCTTGGTAAGATATTGCCCAGCAATCTCCGCTTGGCGACCCCAGAGAATTACCGTGTGGAATTCTGTCTTTTCCTGCTTTTGGCCACTCTTATCGGTCCAGAAATTATTCGTTGCCATCCCGATAGTCGCGACACTCTGTCCGGTTGGAGTTGTCCGAATCTCCGGGTCCCGGGTAAGACGGCCGACGAGGATGACTTTGTTCACATTCATAGCCTTGTTGCTAAAATTATGGTTTGCGTTCAAAATCCCACACGATAGAGATCAGATATCGAGCTTCTCCTTCAGCTGGGCATCGATCTCCTCCTTGCTTGCATCTTTAGCTGGAGCTACCGGAGCAGGCATGGCGGCTGTACGACCCTCGCTGAACGGGGTAGCCGAACGCTCGCGACGGAAGCCACCGCGGGAGCGCGGATCCTTCTTTACATATTCGGTGCGCTCGATAGGCTTCAGCTCTGGAAGATCATCTGCTCGGAGGATGAGCGTGCGCAGCACCGTCTTCGAGAGGGAAAACTTTCGGTTGAGCCGAGTAATCGCGTCCCCCTTCGCCATCTCAGCTTCAAACTCTGCTGCCGAGAGCTCGCCCTTATCCGGCAAAGTGAAGCGACGGGCAATATAGATGCCCCGCATCTCACCTTCGACCTCGTAGGCAAGCTTACGCTTGTCCTGAGTCTCAGGCGCCAAGAATTCAGCTCCTTCCTCACGGCAGATTCCTTCAACTTCGGCCCGAATCTGATCAAGCATCGGCTCCTTACTCTCCCCGACCAGGTAAAACAGTTCGTATTCACGCATATACCCTAAATCTCTTAGCGGTTTAGAAAACAAAATCCCACAAACAATTCCGAAAGTCGTGGGACAGGCAGGTTCCTATCTCGAACGAACGTTCAAGCGGGAGCCCTTGGACTTTCTGAGTTGTTTTAGGAGGATACCAGAACGAGATGCCTTTGGCAAGAGGAACGCTCCAGGAGCACTCAGCCCGATCGAGAGCAATCAGTTGAAGAGCTTCTTATAGTTCTTTGACCAATAGACAATGCCATTATAGTAATGAGCATTGAAGGCTCCTAGATAGTTAATCGATGCCTTTCGGATGGTTGCCTCCTTGTCCGATGTCGCCCCAGCTTTGCGGAGCTTGATAGCCATAGCCATAACGCCATCGGTCAGGCTCCACGGATCAGGATTCTTGTGTCCGGTCTTGGAACGAATCTCGGACTCATAGCCACGCCAGACATCCGACATGAACTGCGCCACGCCCATTGCGCCGCCCTGTCCGATATAATTTGGCGAGCAGGAAACCTTCTTCGACTTGTTATACCCGAGCGCATCGACGATATCGTAGAAAATTTCCTTGCGCTTGTAGAGAAGGTTGATGGATGCCTTGTACTTGCTCCCATACTTCTTATACCGAGCAATCGACACCTTCTCCACCTCGGCATAAGTACACTGACCAGTATTCGCTCCGAGATTCGTCTCCATCTTGAGGAAGCCGTAGAGAACACCTTCGGGAACGCCGGTCTCATCACTCGCATCCTCGACCGCCTCGCGGATATCCTTGGCGTTATAGGATTTCCCCGTCAAGGTTGCCAAGTCACCCTGGAGTTCGGCTAGTTCTTTCTTGAGACGAGCGACTGTCTTAGCGACGTCTTCGACATCCTCAAGCGTCTCTTGCTGATCAGAGACCAACACGTTTTTCTCAATCGACTTCTTCTGAAGCAATGCCTCATGATCCTTCTTTGCATCCTCAAGCGAAAGCTTTTGGGATTCCGTGTCCGCTTTAGTCAGAGCCAAGGCGGTAAGTGCGGATGAGATTTTTTCCCCAACCGTGAGTAGTCTGTCAGGGTCATTCACAACATCCGTAAACTGCTCCTCGGCAATAAGTATGCGCGGAAGCGGCCATTCTCCTTGGTAATATAGTTCGCGCATAAGCCCGGCGATAACGCCCTTCTTCCCTTCGATCTGCTCTTCCAGAAGTGCGACTTCAGCCTCTTTTCGCTCGATAGTATTGGCAGCTTGACTAATCCTGATCTGCGTTTCAGCGATCGCTCGCTGCGTCGAGGAGAGCGAGGCGTTGATGCCGGCAAGCTCCGCCTCGAGCGCCTTTTTCTTCGCTTCAGCCGCCTTCAGCTTCTTTTCAACATCAGAGATATCGTCCTTGATTTCATCAGCATCATCTTCGGCTGAAACCGGTAGGGTCGTAAGAAAAATCCCGCTCGCTACGAGAAAAGAGAAAAGGAAGGAAGCTGATCGAAGCTTGTTTATTTTTGTACCCATTTTCCTATTATACCCTATGAAAAAAGCGGCTCTAGAGAGCCTCTTTTTCCGATTTTCTATTTGGCTGTCTCAGCCTCAAGCTCCTTGACTCGCTTCCAGACAGCTTTTTCAATCTCCTTCGCCAACTTTGGATTCTCCCGGAGAAAAGTCCGCGCCTGCTCCCGGCCGACACCGAGTTTCACCTCGCCGTAGAGGTGGCTGTTCCCTTGCTTCCTGATAACCTCGTACTTCAGACCGGTATCAAGTACGTCATCGCTCCAGGAAATACCTTCGTTATACATGATGAAGAACGACGTTGTTCGGAATGGTGGCGCGACCTTGTTCTTCACCACTTTCACGTTCACCTGATTACCGACGACTTCCTCACCCTTTTTCACCTGAGCGCTCTTCCGGACCTCGACGCGGACCGAGGAGTAAAACTTCAGCGCATTGCCGCCAGTTGTTGTCTCTGGATTGCCGAACATGACTCCGATCTTCATGCGCAGCTGATTGATAAAAATCACGACAACGTTGGAGCGGGCGATGATAGCCGTCAGCTTCCGGAGCGCCTGGCTCATGAGTCGCGCTTGACGACCGACATGCTGATCACCCATCTCACCTTCGATTTCCGCCCGTGGAACAAGCGCCGCGACCGAGTCGATGACGATGACATCGACCGCATTCGATCGGACAAGCGTCTCGACGATATCGAGCGCCTGTTCGCCGGAATCCGGCTGCGAAATAAGAAGGTTATTTACATTCACACCGATGCGCTTCGCGTACTCGGGATCAAGCGCATGCTCCGCATCGATAAAAGCCGCGACGCCACCGGCTTTCTGGGCATTCGCGATCGTATGAAGTGTCAAAGTCGTCTTGCCTGATGACTCTGGCCCGTATACTTCGACAATACGGCCGCGCGGCATTCCACCGATACCGAGTGCGATATCGAGAGAGAGCGAACCTGTCGGAATCGCCTCGACATCCACCTTCCGGACATCGCCAAGCTTCATGATCATCCCTTCGCCAAACTTACCCTTAATCTCATCGACAACTGCATCGATGTTTTTCCGCTCCTTCCCAACTGTTTTTTCCTTTGGCATATACTGTCTTGATTATGGATTAGTACTGACTGGATCAGGGGTCTTGGTATTTATTCCTCTTCCCAGATATGTTTTTCCGCTTACAGCGATAGCCTGTTCGCCGACGCGCTCCGGTGGGCCACCGTCGAGAATGACCTCTGTCTCCCTGCCATTATCCGTCGTAAGCTGGATGGCGGCGACAAGCCCAGAGAAACGCTCTTCCTTCCCGGGAGAAAGGGTCCCGCTATAGAGCACTTCCTCACCGCTCATGATAGTAACGCTAATAGGCTTTGAAAGCGCCCGGACAGCGATATCGAACCCTGACGAATCAGGAGAAGCTGCCACCGAATTAAAAACGACTCGGCTCTCAATAGTCACGATCTCCTCTCTAGTCTTTTCAAAACGATTGGTTGCGCGGACAGCGATACGATTCAACCCCTGCTGCAAGGTGAGCTCTTCGGAAAATTTTCCGTCCGCTGTAACATAGACCGGCTCGCCGTTAGCCGTCACCATGGCTCCCGGATCGGTTTGCCCATGAAGCTCCACCATCGATCCGTCAACTATTGCCCCAGGCAACGGACCGGCAATTGAAAGCCTCGGCTCTGCGACAAAACTCCGAAACTCTGAGAAGAGATAAAAAAACGTCCCGCCAAGCACCATCATGAGCAGCACGATCAACACTGTTCGCGGCGTGATAATCCAGGCATTCATCGTCGGATAACGAACAGGATTCTGCACGGCGGACTCCTGGCCAAGATTTTCCCGTATATCTTTTTCCTTGTCGTAAAGCTTCAAGAAAGCATCATCATTCAGCCCAAGATGCCGGGCATAGCTCTTGAGGAAGCCACGTACGTACACTTCGGCAGGGAGCTTCTCATATTCTCCATTCTCCAGAGACTCCAAATACTTCGCCTGAATTCGGGTCGCCTTCGCTATTTCGGCATAGCTCATTCGATACTGTTGCCGGAGTTTTTTGAGCTTCTCTCCCAGAGTCAGTGATTCGACTTTCTTTCGGACAAATCCATCGGTCATATGTCCTACTATATCAAATCCCTCAAAAGACCGAAAGAAAAAACGGCTACCAGTCCGTTTCTTCCCCTCTCCTTCAAAAGGATAGAAAAAAGGCTTATATCTGCCATTTTTCACGAGCAGATTGGTCGGCGATCGGGTCATCACCGTACTGCTTCCCCTCTTCAAGAGTCTTCACGAGCACTTCGCGCTTTTTGTTCACTTCTGGACCGACCACGCCGCGCTGCTCGAGCGTCTGCATGACACGAGCCGCTTTCGGATAGCCGATCTTGAGGAAAGTCTGCAGATATGTTGTAGACGCCCGCTGTGTCTCGACAACCAGCTTCTTGGCCGCCTGATAGATCGGGTCATGCTCGTCCTCATCACTCGTTCCCGTGTTTTCGAGATCGATCGGATGTTCGTCACTACCTCCGAAATCCTCGCCGATCTCATCCAGCCCCTTGTCAATCTTCTGTTGTTCGAGAAAATGCACGACCTTTTTCACCTCGTCCTCAGAGACGAAGACACCTTGGATCCTCTGCAGCGTAGAAGCTTCAGCCGAAGAGTACAGCATATCACCATTCCCAAGGAGCTTTTCGGCGCCACCCGTATCGAGAATGGTTCGCGAATCAATCTGGGACTTGAGCTGGAAAGAAATACGCGCCGGCATGTTCGCCTTGATGAGTCCAGTGATGACATTGACTTCCGGTCGCTGAGTTGCCAGGACGAGATGGATCCCGACGGCCCGTGCCATCTGGGCGATCCGGATAATCGTCGCCTCGACTTCCTTTCCGTGCGCCACCATAAGGTCAGCCATCTCATCGATCACGATGACGATCTGAGGCATCGGTGCCAAGCTCTCCTCTCGGACTTCACCTGTTTCCGAGTCAACAACTCGCCGCTTCTCTCCGCGAAGAAGCTTTTCTCGGTATGAAGAGAGGTCGCGCGAGCCGACCGTTTCCAGGATCTTATAGCGACGTTCCATCTCCGCCACAGCCCAACGGAGCGCGCCAACAACTTTGTTGTTATCAACAATGACATCTGTCTTGAGATGCGGAATACCCTTGTACAATGAGAGTTCGACACGCTTCGGATCAACAAAAATAAATTTCAGATCTTCGGGTGAATTCTGATAGAGGAGCGAGAGGATAAGCGTGTTGATACAGACGCTCTTGCCAGACCGAGTCGTGCCAGCGATAAGCAGGTGCGGCATCCGACCGAGATCCGCGTAAATGTATTTTCCTGAAACATCCTGTCCAAGCACCACAGTCAGGCTCGACTTGCGCTCGCGGAACTCTTTTGACTGCAGAAGTTCCCGGAGACGGACATTTACCTTCGCCTTATTCGGCACTTCAATACCAATGAGCGATTTTCCTGGAATTGGAGCCTCGATCCGAATATGATGGGCAGCGAGGGCAAGAGCAAGATCATTATGAAGAGTCGTAATGCTCGCAACCTTTACACCTACGGCTGGGCGAAAAGTATACTGCGTCACGGTTGGGCCAACGAAAACCTCTCCTGGCTCAACATCAATATGAAAATGCTTCAGTGTCCGGATAATGATATCCTTGTTCTGCTCGATATCACCCCCTCCGCCTTTCGCATCTGAAGCAGATAAGAGCTCGAGCGGGGGGAATTCCCATTGAATACGACGGCGCTTGGGACGAATAAAGGCCGGGACGAGGACAGTCTCATCTTCGCTTTTCATTTCTGGAACGCCTTCCTGCGCCCCAAGTTCGGCATCTTGTTCGCTTTCAGCAAATCGAATATTTTGAACGTTCATTGGTAACGGGGCTGACTCTGTAGCTTTCTCAACCGGAACATTGTCTACATCCAAAACCTTGGCTACCGGCATCGGTGACTCAACAGTCGGTTCGAGCGCATTTTCGAGCGAAAGGGCCGCATCCGGAGAGGTGAGATTTTCTGTTCCAGGGTAGCGCTTCTCTTCTTTTACCTGCGAGTTATTTTCTCCGAAACGCGCCGTTGCCCTTTCAAACCAGTGGAGAAGGGACACGTTGAAAGCCGCGATTACGCCGGAAACGAATAGGGTGAAGAGAACGACAAACGCCGCAATCTTTCCCATACCGCCCGATAAGAGACTTGAGAGAAGATACCCTATATATCCGCCCCCTTCACGTGCGGCTGCCACGGCCTCGAGCTCCTTGGCCGTATCACCGAGGAAAAGGTGCGATAGCCCCAGGAAAGCAAGGAAGGCGAGCCCGAGACCAGTGTATTTTATAATGTCCGAGAGGCTTGTCTCATGTCGGCGGATAATGAAATAACCAACGAGCGGAAGCAAGGGGAGGAGAAGCCATTTGCTCCATCCAACAGATAGGCCGATACCTCTGTCAAGCAACTGGCCGAAAGATCCAGCCTGATCGATGAACGAGAGTAGGCAAAGGATGGAAAAGGCGACGAGAAAAACAGCGACGATGCCCCGCTTAGCATCACCTCCGAGCACTTCTTTCCTTTTCTCTCTCTGCGAATCTAAGTCCGCGCCGTCATTTTTCTTTTTTCTTCCCATAGAATACCCATAGTATAGCAGTCTCGTGACAACCGAATCAAAGCCGACCAGACATCATGAGCACTATCAGACACAAAAGACAAAGAGGGGCGGTTCACCCGCCCCTCTTTTTCCACCAGTTTCACCCGTCTAGTGTAGCACAAAAACACCCCTCTTTCAAGGGGTGTTTTCTGTCGATGCGCGATTTTTTGAAGCAGTTAGCGCTTCTCCTGGCCTTCGCGATATCCAGTTCCGGCTGGAATAAGGCGTCCGATGATGACATTCTCCTTGAGACCGCGGAGCCGGTCCTCGCGGCCTTGGACAGCCGCGTTGATAAGGACGCGCGCAGTTTCCATGAAGGATGCAGCTGAGAGGAAGGATTCTGTCGAAAGCGCCACTTTCGTGATGCCAAGAACCATGACTTCGCCGGTCGCCGGCTTGCCATCGGTCTTCTCGATCTCTTCGTTCGCCTCGTTGAACTGGTCTCTCTCAACGATGTCGCCCGGGAGGAGCATGGTGTCGCCCGGATCGGCCACCCTCATGCGGGAGAGCATCTGGCGGATAATGACTTCGATATGCTTGTCATTGATGCCTTCGCCCTGGCTCGCATAGATCTCCTCGATCTCGCGGACGATATAGCGGTGGACCGCTTCTTCGCCCATGACTTCGTGGAGCTTCTTCAGATCGACATGGCCCTCGGAAAGGATCGAGCCTCTGGCGACGAGATCGCCGACTTTCACCTTTACCGCAGCATTCGCTGGAGCGGAGTACTCGTGTTCAGTCTTTGCCTCGTCGATAACCGTCACTTTGACGACTTTCACTTCCTTCTCGATCGATTTCACCTGGCCGTCAACGTCCGAGAGGATAGCCTCGGTCTTCGGGGTGCGAGCTTCGAAGATCTCTTCAACACGCGGGAGACCCTGGGTGATGTCGGAACCCGCCACGCCACCGACGTGGAAAGTACGCATCGTGAGCTGAGTGCCCGGTTCGCCGATCGCCTGAGCGGCGACGACACCGACAGAAGCGCCCAGTTCGACGAGGGCATTGCGGCCGAGGTCGATACCATAACACTTCTGGCAGACACCACGACGTGACTTACAGGTAACGAGCGAGCGAACTTTTACCTTCGGGATGTCCTTCCCTTCGATCTCTTTCCCCTTCACTCGAGAGATGAGCTCGTTTTTCTTCGCGATGATGTCTCCGGTCGCCGGATCCTTCACGGTCTCGGCAGCGACGCGGCCCTCGACTCTGGCAGCGAACGACATGCCGATCTTGTCGGAATCCTCGCGATAGAGATAGGCACCGGTCGTGTCACCACAGTCCTCTTCGCGAACGATGATATCCTGAGACACATCGACCAAGCGACGGGTAAGGTAACCAGCCGTTGCTGTACGGAGCGCGGTGTCAGCCATACCCTTACGAGCGCCGTGAGTTGAGATGAAGTATTCGAGAACATTGAATCCGTCCTTGAAATTTGACTTTACTGGGAGCTCGATCGTCTCACCTGTCGGCCCGGCCATGAGACCCTTCATACCGGTCATCTGGACGACGACGGATTCGGATCCGCGCGCCTTGGAATAGACCATTGCATAGACTGGACCTTCCTTGTCGAGGCCGCCGCGGACCACATCAGTGATCTCGTTCTTCGTCTCGTTCCAGATCTCGATAACGCGGTTCTTGCGTTCTTCGTTGGTCAGGAGCCCCATGTTAAACTGGTCCTTCACGGTCTCCACCTTCTTTTCGGCGGCAGCGATGAGCTCGTTCTTTTCTTTCGGGACCTTCAAATCGTCCATGCCCCAGCTGAAGCCGGACTTGGAAACCGATTTGAATGCGAGATCCTTCAGGCGGTCAGCGAAAAGCGCAGCCTCGTCCTGACCGAGCGTCTCGAGGATACGCGAGATGAGGACTTTCAAGTCTTTCTTCGTCATCTCCTCGTTCACGAAGCGGAGTTCGGCCGGGAGGATGTCATTCAGGAGGACGCGGCCGACTGATGTCTCGATAATCGCGCCGTCCCATGCGAGGCGGATTTTCGCATTGACTGCGATCGCACCAGTGTCGTAGGCGAGGATTGCTTCATCCATCGTACCGAACGCTTTCCCCTCACCCTTGGTACCCGTCTTGATATGCGTCAGATAGTAGGCGCCGAGCACCATGTCGAGAGTCGCCGAAACAATCGGCTCACCGGACGCTGGCTTCAAGAGGTTCTTGGACGAGAGCATGATGTTCGCGCTCTCATGACGAGCCTCAGCTGTGAGCGGCACATGGACTGCCATCTGGTCGCCATCGAAGTCGGCATTGAACGCGGAGCACACCATCGGGTGAAGACGGATCGCCTTTCCTTCGATGAGCACCGGCTGGAACGCCTGGATCGAGAGGCGATGGAGCGTCGGGGCGCGGTTCAGGAGCACGTAGTGGTTCGGGATGATCTCGTCGAGAATCTCATAGGCCTCCTCACTCTCAGCATCGACCATCCGGCCGGCCGTGCGGACATTGTGGGCATGCTCTTTCTCGATGAGCTTATTGATGATGAACGGCTTGAAGAGCTCGAGCGCCATCTTCTTCGGGAGGCCGCACTGGTAGAGTTTGAGCTTCGGACCGACAACGATGACAGAGCGGCCAGAATAGTCGACGCGCTTACCAAGGAGGTTCTGACGGAAACGGCCCTGCTTGCCTTTGAGCGCGTCAGCGAGGGAGCGGAGCGCGCGGCGCTGGCCGGTCGACGCAGCGGTCGATGCCTGGCCACGACGGGCCGAGTTGTCGAAGAGCGCATCAACAGCCTCCTGGAGCATGCGCTTCTCGTTTCGGGTGATGACTTCTGGCGCGCCGATCGCCATGAGTTTCTTCAGGCGATTGTTGCGGTTGATAATACGGCGATAGAGGTCATTCAAGTCAGACGTCGCGAAACGGCCACCGTCGAGCGCCACCATCGGGCGAAGATCCGGCGGGATAACAGGAATAGCGGTCGGGAGCATCCACTCGAGCCGAAGATTGGCCTTCTGGAAGCCCTGATACACCTTGAGGCGCTGCAGGAGCTTCTTCTGATCGGCGGATTCATCTTCCGAGAGCTCTTTCTTCAGGACCTCGACCATTTCCGAGATGTCCATCTTCTCGAGGATCTTGCGGATCGCCTCGGCACCGATGCCGGCGGTGAAGACCTGGCCGAAGCGGCTTGAGAGGTTGAAGTACTCAACTTCCGAGAGGATCTGGTTGGGCCTGAGGTTCTTGATATCGTCCTTCGTCGTCCGATACTGCTCCTTCAGGTCCTCGAGCGCCTTCTCGAGCTTCGTCTCATTCTTTTCGGCGGCACGGATTTCCTTGGTCTTGGCCTTGTACTCCTTCTCGAGCGCTTCGAGCGTCTGCTCTTTCAGGCTCTCCTTCACTTCCATGATGATGTACGAGGAGAAGTAGATGACCCGCTCCAATTCTTGCGGGGAGATGCCGAGGGCGAGACCGATCTTGGACGGGACACCGCGGAGGAACCAGATGTGGGAGACCGGAGTAGCCAATTTAATATGGCCCATGCGCTCGCGGCGGACGATAGCGCGCGTCACTTCGACGCCGCACTTGTCACAAACGATGCCCTGATAGCGGATGCGCTTGTACTTGCCGCAGTAGCACTCCCAGTCCTTCGATGGACCGAAGATCTTCTCGCAGAAGAGTCCATCCGGTTCGTAGCGCTGCGTGCGATAGTTGATGGTCTCGGGTTTGGTGATCTCGCCCTTGGACCATTCCATGATATCGGCCGGCGACGCGAGGGTCAGTTTTACTGAGTCGAAGTCGCTGACTTTAGTGATGTTTTCCATATGTGTGGAGTAAGTGAGCGAATTAGACTGTTTCAACGTCATCCTCTTCTTCCCCGTCCACCGAGACGGTCTTCGCCCCCTTCAGCTCGACATTGAGGCAGAGGCCCTTCAGTTCGTTCACGAGCACATGGAACGAAGCTGGAATATTTGGACTCTTGATCGCCTCGCCTTTGATGATAGACTCGTAGGCTTTCGATCGGCCGAGTACGTCGTCAGACTTGATGGTGAGCATTTCCTGGAGCGTATGCGCCGCACCGTAGCCTTCGAGCGCCCACACTTCCATTTCACCGAAGCGCTGGCCGCCGAACTGTGCCTTGCCGCCGAGCGGCTGCTGGGTGATGAGCGAGTAGGGCCCGATGGATCGCATATGAATCTTGTCGTCGACCAAGTGGTTCAGCTTCATGATATACATGACGCCGACAGTCGTCTCATTGTCATACATCTGGCCGCTCTTGCCATCGACGAGGCGGATCTTGCCGCTTTCTGGCAGGCCAGCTTCCTTGAGCTGCGCTTTGATATCGGTCTCCGTGACACCGTCGAGAGATGAGCTCGCGACCTTGTAGCCGAGCGTCGAAGCCGCCCAGCCGAGATGCGTCTCGAGGATCTGTCCGATATTCATACGGGAGGCGACACCGAGCGCGTTCAGGACGACATCGACCGGAGTACCATCCGGGAGGTACGGCATGTCCTCGACTGGTGCGACATGGGAAATAACACCCTTGTTGCCGTGACGACCAGCCAGCTTGTCGCCGACCTGAATCTTCCTGAGCTGAGCGACGGAAATCTGGATCTGCTCGAAGACACCCATCGGGAGCTTGTCGCCCTTGTCGCGGGAGAAGATCTTCACATCGACAACCTTGCCGTGCTCGCCGTGCGGGAGATAGAGGGACGAATCCTTCACATCGCGCGACTTCTCTCCGAAGATGACGCGGAGGAGCCGCTCTTCGGCGGTCAGATCGCCTTCGCCTTTCGGCGTGATCTTGCCGCAGAGGATGTCGCCGGACGAAACTTCCGCACCGATGCGGATGATACCGTTTTCATCGAGGTTCTTCAGGCGGTCTTCGCCGATATTCGGGATATCGCGGGTGACGACTTCCGGCCCGAGCTTCGTATCGCGGACATCGAGAGAGAAATCTTCGATATGGATGGAGCTCCAGCGGTCGCGCTGCACGACGCGTTCGGAAATGATAATGGCGTCCTCGTAGTTGTAACCCTCCCACGGGATGAACGCGACGAGCATGTTCTGTCCGAGCGCGAGTTCGCCCTGCTCGGTCGATGCACCGTCAGCGAGGAGATCGCCGGCATCGACTTTCTGACCCTTCGCGACGCGCGGCACCTGGTTCATGGACGTGAACGCGTTCGACTTCTCAAAGCTCTGGAGCGGGTATTCGCGATCGAGATGCTCTTTCTTTGAGCCGACCGGCGCCTTGGAGCGGACGATGACATGGGTCGCATCGACTTCGATGACCTCACCGGCGTCAAGCGCGAGGACGACCTGGCCCGAATCACGGGCAGCCTTGTCTTCGATACCCGTACCGATGACTGGCGACTCCGGCACGACACAGGAGACGGCCTGGCGTTGCATGTTCGAACCCATGAGGGCGCGGTTGGCATCATCATGCTCGAGGAACGGGATGAGCGCGGTCGCAATCGAGATGCACTGCTTCACGGAGACATCGATATAGTCGACGGCCTCAGCCTCGATCGTTTCCGGATGACCCTTCACGCGAGCTTCGACTTGGGTCTCATTGATATTGCGGTCGGCGTCGAGAGAGATGCCGGCATGCGCGATGATCTTGCGATCTTCAACGATAGCGTTCAGGTACTCGATCTCGAGCGAGACGAACGGCTTCACCGCGACGGTCTCGCCTTTCTTCTTCCCGGCGACTTTCTCCGCCAGCGCTTCGGTCAGATGATCGCCCTTCTTGGCGACGCCCTCCACGGTCTCGCGGAGGATGCGACCGGTAAGCTCCTCTTTCTTCGCGGCAACCTCGTGCTTCACGATGAGGTATGGCGTCTCGAGGAACCCGTATTCGTTCACGCGGGCATAGGTCGCGAGGTGGCCGACGAGACCGATGTTCGGACCTTCTGGCGTTTCGATCGGACAGATGCGGCCGTAGTGAGAGTGGTGGACGTCACGGACTTCGAAGCCGGCGCGCTCACGGGTGAGTCCGCCCGGGCCCATGGCCGAGAGACGACGCTTGTGCTCGAGCTCGGCGAGCGGGTTGACCTGGTCCATGAATTGCGACAACTGCGAGCTCGAGAAGAACTCCTTCACGGCGGCAGCGACCGGGCGCGGGTTGATGAGCTGCCCTGGGACGACGGTCTCGACATCGCAGGTGCTCATGCGGTCCTTGATGTTCCTCACCATGCGGTAGAGTCCGACACGGAGCTTGTTCTGGATGAGCTCGCCCACGGCGCGCACGCGACGGTTCCCGAGGTGGTCGATATCGTCCGCTTTGCCTTCCGGATCATTGTTGAGGCGGATGACCTCGCGGATGATGAGGATGAGGTCATCGATGTTCAAAACGCGGTTCTCTTCTTTGTCGGGACGATCGACTTCGAGCCGCTGGTTCAGGCGATATCGACCGACCGCGCCAAAGTCATAGCGCTCAAAATTGAAGAACATGCCGTCGATCATCTGCTTGGCATTCTCCTCGGTCGCGAGGTCGCCCGGACGCAGGCGCTTGTACACCTCGCGATAGGCTTCGCCCTGGTTGGCGGCACCATCTTTGGCGAGGGTCGTTTCGATATAGTTGATGTCGCCCTTATCGATATCGACGAATGCCTTGCGGATCTCTTTCTCCACCATGCCGAACGCCTTGAGGAGCGCGGTCACAGCGAGCTTACGCTTGCGGTCGATCTTCACCGAGAGCACGCCGTCGAGGTCGGTCTCGATCTCGAGCCAGGCGCCGCGGTTCGGGATGATCTTCGCGCCAAAGAGCTTCTTGCCCTTCTGATACTCCATGGTGAAGAACACTCCGGGTGAGCGGATGAGCTGAGAAACCACGACACGCTCGACGCCGTTGATGATGAAGGTGCCGCGTTCGGTCATGAGGGGAACTTCGCCGAGATAGATCTCCTGCTCCTTCACTTCGCCGGTCTTCTTCATGAGGAGGACCGCCTTCGCGCGGAGCGGTGCCTCGTAGGAGATATTCTTGTCTTTCGCCACGCTTGCCGGATACTTCGGCTCGTCGAGGTAGTAGCCCGTAAGGGAAAGTTCCAGGTCCTTGCCGGTGAAGTCCGTGACCGGATTGATCTCGTCGAGGAGCTCCTGAAGGCCTTTCTTCCAGAACCAATCATAGGAGGCCGTCTGCACCTCGATGAGGTCCGGCAGAGACACCGTGATGCGGTTCTTGAAGAACCGACGCTTCTTGAGTGAGGAACCCGTGCTGATCGCGTCCTTGACGCGCAACGTCTTGCCCTTGGTCATAGAAAAACACCCACGCCGCTCCGTCTTGCTGGCGAAAAGCAAGCCGGGGGTATGAGGATTACGGTTATTTACTTGTCCCAACTACGGTCGACTTGATCGAAAACTCGACTGTACGCATCACCCGAACTTTAAGCGAGTAAGCTATCGAGAAACCACTTCCCCTCTTGAAAACAGTTTTTCGACAGACCTCGTTCCAGAAATCGAAAACTTTCTCTAAAGTACTCACGAGTCTAGCAAGCGCTGAAAATCCTGTCAAATAGGACAGAAAACCCCCTGGCTCGTATCGGGCCGCGGGTTCATTTCAGCTACTTTTTGTCTGTTTTTGCTTCACTCTATTCTTAGAGCAACGCTATCACTCACGGCCCAAGTATACACTTTTGCCACCGTCTCGGCAATTTTCACGCTCGTGAAATTTTCAGAAACATCGGTTTCAAGGCGAAAATCGGTCACATCCTCGGGATTCAGGTCGTTTTCGGAAAGGAGCGCCTCTATCCCCTGAAAGAGCTGCCGCCCCAGATCCCGGCTCTCGGCCCAGCTTTTTTCCGCCACGGCCTCCCCGTCCCGCATGAGTACGAGCCGTGCATCGGTCTTAGTGAGAGTAAGGAGAAAGGAGTACATACCTAGATTTATTTACTGGACATGAACGGAAGTATATCTTTTATAAATTTCTTCTTCCTTTCGATCTCTTGAATTAAAGGCTCGTATTTAGCATCTAGCACCCGAATCTGGCCCTCAATAACGGGCATTGCAATTGTTTGACCTCTTACCTTATCTTTCTCAACATTCCAATCCTGATAGAGTCGTTCTTCCTTTCGTCTGTAGCATAGCATTACTAAAAAAGCACAGGACCAAACTAACGCAAATCCCAGAATACTTACCTTTGTTAACAGTTCCATAATTTTATTTAAGCTTCTTCCAGTCGAATTTCCAGGGGTCAGTCTTCCTGCCCGGGGCGATATCACCGTGGCCGACGACGGACTTTATCTTGTGGCGGCCTTTGATGTCGGCGATGAGCGCATTCACCGCTGCGTACTGCCTGTCCGTATAGCCGCTCTCCTCGGTCGCGATGATCTCGATACCGATGGAAAAGTCGTTCACGTTCTTCCGACCATCGGGCATTTTCGACGAGCCGGCATGGTAGGCGATATTCGCCTCTTCCACCAGTCGGAGTACCGTACCAGAACGATCGATGAGGTAGTGGGCGCCCACGCCGTACTCTTCGTATTCCTCTATCGTCCGGCCGACCGAGTACACATCGCCCCCGAGCGCATTGTACGACGAGTGCAGCACGATCGTATCGATACTGCGCGGCGCGGGCGGCGTGCGGAAACCGAAGCGGAGGATGCGCGACTCGATGGACAGGCCAGCGTCTCCTTCCTTCTCTTCCTTTGGCTGGTCAACCGGCTTTTCAACTAGAACCTGAACTGGGGTAGGAGCTGGTGCTGTCGGTTTTACCTCTTCAGACGGAAGATCCGGGGTTGGGACAGATCCTTGCACGGCCGATTCCGGCGGCATAGGATCAGCCTCGAGTACAACAGCATCGTTTTCAAAAGCTATCTCGTCGAGCGGCGAATCGCCGGAAAAGCTGTGAAAAAGGCCGCCGATCGAGACGGAGAGGAAAGCGATGAGGCCGAGAAAGAGGCGGATCATAAGGGTCCTTATTTGCCTCGATTATACTCCGGAAACAGAAAGTCGTCTGATAGTAGCTAGCGACGCGATTTTCTTGTAAGAAAAAGGGTTCCGGCCGCGCCGATCGCTGCGCCGAGGGACAGCGTGACGGCGGCTGCTTGGCGCGGATGCTTTTTCACATAGCGTTCGACCGCGCCGAGCGTATCGACGAGCTCCGTCTCGACACGAGTCACCTCGCGGAGCGCCTGGCGCTTGGCTCGGGCGAGTTCCTTCTCGATGATGGCCTGCATTGTCCGGCGATCCGCTACATCCATACCGGTAGCGCTAGCGGCGTCGCGAAAACAGCATGACAATGCTGGTGATGACGAGGATGAATGTCCCGACAGCGATCTGTCCGATGCCGGGAAATCGGACGAGAGCATTGATGACTTCGGCGCTTCCCGAGAGGACAAAGACGATCCCGACGCCAAGGAGGAGGAGCGCGAAGAGCCGCTGCACGGCGCGATTGATCACGATATGCGCCCGATCCTCGGCGAGGACCGAGATGCGGTCGATAAAACTCTCGACCGTGCCGAACATACGCTCGACGAAATACGGGATGAAGCTCCAGCGTTCCGGATTTTCCTTTTCTTCCCTCATTTTTTTTGTGTTTTCAGACATAGAGCTAGCGGCGATTGACTTGATTGTATCTATTATCAAGAATTGAAAGCGCATCGTTTATATTACGCTCGCCCCGAACAATCGAGCTGATTGTATCGATGAGCAGTCCTTCGACCTGTTCGGTATTCCCGGGCTTCCAGCTCTTGGCGATGAGATTGCCGTTTGCGAAAGGGCTCAGGACTACGTCGCCCTGCTGATCGCGTATGAGGTCGCGACGCGCAGCAGGCTTCCTGGTAAGTTCAAGGTATTTCTTCGCCGGATCAAGCGCGACCGGGAAATCCGCCGCGCTCCCCGAGAGAGCGTTCGAGAGGCGTACCGTACCAGATGAATGCGGCAGGGTCAGATATGACAGCAACTGCCAGGCCTCGTGTACTCTCGCCTGCTGGTACCGCTCTGTCGGGAGGGCGGTCTCTGGCCGTGACTGATCGATGACCTGCGCCTTATTCTTGGCTACTGCGAATCCCCAGTAGTTCGAGAAGTCCACTGGCGGCTGGCCATCAAACTGCGGCAGTGGTGCGACGGCAAAATTGAGCTTTGCATTTTTCTGCCGGATCGTCGCGTAATGATACGAATAGTTTATCATCATCCCGAGCGTCCCCTCATAGAAAGCATCAATCGAGTAGTGCTGCCGCTGATTCCAGGTATAGACCGGGAGTCCAAGCCGTGAAAACTGGGTATAGAACTCCAGTGCCTGTCGATCGGGTTGCTCGCTGAAACGCGCATCTGTAATCGATGCCCCGTACTGCATCATGAGGGTCAGCAGAATATCGGAAGATCGGTTGATATTCTCACCTGATCCTAAGGCTATAGCGGCTTGATTGATATTGCCGAAATCATCCTGCTTGACCAGGAGCGGAACCATGGCGACGAGCTCTTCCCAGGTCTTCGGTGGCGCAGAGATTCCGGCAGCATTGAAGATGTCCTTATTATAGTAAAGCGCGAGCGAATCAACCGAGAGCGGGACGGCCATCACTTGCTTTTTCTCATCAAGAAAGTCATCAGCAACGACGTCGACAAACGCATCACGGATAGTCTTCTCGGTAAACATCGCTGCAGGAGCCGGTATCGCCTTGTCGGCAAAACTCGAAAGCCAGGTATTCCGCAACATGAAAATATCCGGCCCGTTCCCCGAAGCCATGGCATCCAAGAGATCTTCTTTGTATGTCTCCGGGGCGAGCTTTCGGTACTTTATATCCTTGATGTGCGGATTGATCTTCCGATAATCCGCAACTATCTGATTGAAAATATCAGAATCATCGAACGTACCCCAGACATCGAGCGTGATCTCGTACGGAACAGACTCGGGCTCTCCGCAACCAGAAAGCACCAGGATAAAGCCGCTAAGAAAAGCAAGCGAGGCGATACGCATTAGCCGATGTTTCATAGGCATTTTAGTGTTTCTTTTCTGCAAGAAAAGCATAGTGGAATCCACCAACTGGTGGCTCGTCAACGACCGTAAGCCCCGCTTCCGCCAGGGTATGCCGCAAATCATCCGGCTTCATCCGAAGTTCTCTGTCGGGACCGACAACCGATTCGCTCGGATCCCACTCGATGATGAGCGCTCGACCATTCGGCTTCAAGATCCGTGCCACTTCGCGCAAAATAGCTTCCTTTTCCTTGTTCTGGAGAAGCACATCCTTTGCAAGCACCCAATCTGCCGTCTCCGATCCGAGACCCGAACCATTCACGCGCTCTAGATTGCACCGCTGAGGAACAATATTCGTGAGACCGAGGGTCTTTGCCTGACTCGTGATCGCCTCCAAGGCGGACGGCAACACGTCAAGCGCATAGACCGTTCCCTCCGGACCGACAGCACGAGCAAACTCTAAAGAGAAATGACCGGAACCGGCGCCAAAATCTGCGACTACGTCCCCGGAACCGACCGAGAGAGAACGAATCACTTCTCGCGGCTCGACAAATGTCAGGCTTTTTGGTACGCCCATAATTTTATTCGTCATTCTCAACACCTCTTTGATTGTACAACGAAGAGAGCGAGTTTCCAACGCCAGAACCTCAACAAATAGTTGCTCTCCGGCCATTCTTTCGCTACACTGTGCTCGTCACAAAACGGAAAGGTGGCCGAGTGGTTGAAGGTACTTGCTTGGAAAGCAAGCGTACGAGCAATCGTACCGAGGGTTCGAATCCCTCCCTTTCCGCAACAAAGGATCTGGAGGCTAGTACGCCACTGGCATGGCAGGCATCGTCATTCCAGCTGGCAGCTTATCCTTCATCTCATCCATCATTTTCATCGACTGCTCGATCATCGCGCACTGGTCGATGAAGGAGACGTCTGTGGGGAGAGAGAAATCAACTGCGCTCGCTGCTTGGCACTGCACGTCCTTCAGACCATCAAACCCTTCACGGAGATCCTGAACAGAGGGGGCCGTATCCGACTTCTTAGAGGCGTCAGCTGACATGTCTTGGAAGCGAGCCGTCATCTTGTCGAGACAAGTTTTAGACATCTTGCTCCCCTGTTTCTCCTTGTCGGTCCAGGTGTACTGAGTCTCTCCATCGAAGAGGCCATGGACCGTCATATTCTTCATGACCGTTGTCGACTTGAATTTCTCGCCATCTACCATGACGGTGGCCTGGATGGATTTGTCATCACCAATCGCATAGGCGCACTGCATCTTCCGACCGAGGCCCATCGCATCCTTGATGGAAGATACGATGCCGCCTGTTTCTTTGGTTGCTCCCGCCACCTCATCAGAAACTCCCATCATTCCACCGTCTGTTTTCTCCATACCGGTCGAACCGGTCTCTCGGCTATTCCAATAGAGGAATCCGCCGATGAGAAGCACTGCCACGACCACGAGTCCAATGATTTTTCCCATAGCAAGAGAGGTTAATTGTCACTAGTATACCACTTGTCCAAAGACTCATTCGAAACTTTTTCAAAAAATCCTAGAAACAAGCCATCCACAGGCATAGTTCATGAACCTTCTCTGGTTTACAGCTGTTCTGTTTCCTGCTAGGCTCCCGGTACAGGCTTTCTATGTTCGCGCAACTCTCTGAACCGACCGTACTTTTCGCCTGTCTGGGCGTTTTTTTCCTTTTACTGGCAATGCTTTCGGGAACTGTATTCATTCTCTTCCGGAAACTCGGGCGCCAAGAAAAGAAGCTCTCCGTATTCTTTTCAGGAAAAGAAGCCAAGGACCTGGAGACGCTCCTCCTCGAAGAGAAGGAGATCATCGCTTCGGTGGATGGCGACGTGCAGGAGCTCTTCGATATCTCGAACCAGCTCCATCAGCTCGGCAATCGGAGCCTGCACAAATGCGCCGTTCTGCGCTTCAATCCTTTCAAGGAAACAAGCGGCAATCAGAGCTTCGCTGTCGCACTCCTCGATGGGAAGGGAAGCGGTGTCGTTTTCTCATCGCTTCACACCCGTGAAGGTACCCGCGTCTTCGCCAAGCCAGTCAAGCAGGGTGCGGCCGACGGATTCCCCTTTACTGAGGAAGAAAAGGCTGTGATCCGGGAAGCCGAACAGACTGCTCAGGAAAAAAAGGTCTAAATACGCTACCAAATTATCCCTCTTCAAAAACGTAAGCCTTACTTCAACATCACCATGAGCACTCCCGAGACCGTCACCACCAAATCCATCGCCCTTCCGGAAACCGTTACCGTCAAGAAACTGGCCGAGCTTCTGCGCGTGCCTGTTTCGAATGTCATCATGGAGCTGATGAAGAACAAGATCATCGCGACCATCAACGAAGAGATTGATTTCGATACTGCTTCGATCATCGCGAACGACCTCGGCTTCGCTACGACCGCCGACACGACTGAAAAAGCCGGCTCGCTCACGCTTGAGGATCTTGCAAGTCTCGTCGCTGCAGAGAAGACCGAGACTGACCGTAAGCTCGTCTCCCGTCCGCCAATCGTCACCATCCTCGGTCATGTCGATCATGGCAAGACGACTTTGCTCGATACGATCCGCAAGGCAAACGTCGCGGCTGGTGAAGCGGGCGGCATCACTCAGAAGATCAGCGCCTACCAGGTGAAGAAACATGGTGAACTCATCACATTCATCGATACCCCCGGCCACGAAGCCTTCTCCGGGATGCGTGAACGCGGTGTCTCGATCGCCGATATCGCCATCCTCGTCGTCGCAGCGGATGACGGTGTCCGACCACAAACCAAGGAGGTTATCCAGTTTATCAATGAAAAAAAACTCCCTGTCATCGTCGCCATCAACAAGATTGACAAGCCGGAAGCGAAGCCAGACCGCGTCAAGCAGGAGCTCGCCGAGCATGGCATCCTCTTTGAGGGTTGGGGTGGCGAAGTTATGTGCGTCGAGGTGAGCGCCAAGGGAAATATTAATATCGACAGGCTCCTTGACGCTATCCTCCTCGTCACGGAAGTTGAGGAATTTACTGCCGACGAAAAGCGTGATGGTCTCGCGGTCATTCTTGAATCCCACCTCGACCCGCAGAAAGGCCCTGTTGCGACCGTCCTCGTAAAGACCGGGACACTCAAGGTTGGTCAAGACATCATCGCCGGAAGCGCCTTCGGCCGCGTCCGCCGGCTCGAGGATTTTACCGGAAAGAATCGGGAGTCAGCTGGCCCATCAGTTCCGGCCGTTCTATACGGATTCAGCGATGTCCCGCAGGTGAACGATGTCGTCCAAGTCGTCTCAGGAAAATCACTCGCCCGGATGAAATCCCAGGAAGCGCTCCTCAAAGAGGGCGAGGTGAAGAAGGTGATCCGCAAAGAGGACGAGGACGTGAAGCGCCTCCCAATCATCATCAAGGCTGATGTTCAGGGTTCGCTCGAGGCAATTCAGCAGATCCTCGGCGCGATTGAACATCCCGAGGTTGTACTCGAGGAAATCGCTTCTGGAGTTGGCAGCATCACCGAGTCTGACGTAAAGCTCGCCGCTTCGAGCGGTGCAAAAATCTTTGGCTTTAATGCGGAACCAACTTCCGTCGCCAAGCGCATCGCCGAAACGAGCGGTGTCATGATTCAGAGCTTCAACATCATTTACAAGCTCGTTGAAGCCGTAAAGTCCGACCTCGCTGTCCTGCTTCCACCAGAAGTCATCCGGACTGACTTTGGTCGGCTCTCAGTTCTCGCCATATTCAAGAGCGGCAAACGCGATATGATTATCGGCGGACGCGTTTCCGAAGGAAAAATCGTCCGGGGATCGCTCCTCGAAGTAAAACGCGATGGTGAAATTCTTGGAAATGGAAAGATGGGCAATCTCCAGCGCAACAAAGAAAATGCTGATGAGGTCGGGCAAGGGAACGAATGCGGCCTTGTTTTTGACGGCTCGGTCAAGCTCGCCATCGGTGACACACTCATTTCCTACCAGGTTGAGGAAAAGCGCCGGACGCTCTAGAAATAAAGATGATGTGTCATGTAAGAAGGCCGGCCGATGCAGCCGGTTTTTTTACCGTCCTACGGAAACATGGATTGACTCCTCTTTCTCGCTATCCTATACTCGTCTTTCAACTCAACTCACATGCTAGACTGAATCCGTATGCATTGTTCGGTTCCCGTACCAGTCCTCGAAACCATCCAGGTGCTCGAACGCGCCGGCTTTAAGGCGTATATCGTTGGCGGATCGCTCCGCGACCTCGTCCTCGGCCGCGATCCGAAAGACTGGGACGTGACGACCGATGCAAAGCCCGACGCGATCCAGAAAATATTCCCGGATTCTGTCTATGAAAATACCTTTGGGACAGTCGGTGTAAAGGTACCACGCTTTCTCGCATCTACTCCCGCCGAATACCAACATGATATTATCGAGATTACGACGTTTCGAACTGAATCTGACTATCAAGATGGTCGTCACCCTGAAAAAGTTGATTTTGTCTCTTCTGTTGAGGAAGACTTGGCCCGCCGAGATTTCACGATCAACGCGATGGCCGGACGCATCACAGCGACTACCGAAAATACCGTTGTTGAAATAATTGACCCCTTCGGAGGCCAGACTGATATTGAAAAGAAAATAATTCGTGCTGTCGGCAATCCCGAACAACGCTTCTCCGAAGACGGACTTCGGCTGATGCGCGCCGTTCGGCTCGCCATCGAACTGAGCAGCCCGTCGCAATCCATGCCCGACTGGTCCATCGAACCCGCGACATTCACTGCCCTCAAAAAACTGGCTGACACCTTGCCACGGGTTGCTTTTGAACGTATCCGGGATGAATTCTCACGTATCATAGTTTCCGCCCGTCCAAGCGATGGGGTTACCCTTCTCCAAGAAGTCGGGCTCCTTCAGTATGTTATTCCGGAACTCACGGAAGGTATTGGCGTTACTCAAAATTTGCATCATATTTATACCGTTTGGGAGCATAACTTACGTGCGCTCGCGACCTGCCCTTCAAAAAAGCTCGATGTCCGGTTGGCAGCGCTCCTCCATGATGTCGGAAAGCCCCGGACCAAGCGCGGCGAGGGCTATCGATCAACTTTTTACAATCACGATCACGTGGGAGCACGCATGACAAGGAAGATACTAGAACGCCTCCGCTATTCGAAAAAGGTTGTCGATCATGCAGCCATGCTCGTTGACAACCACCTTTTCTACTACAATGTCGGCGAAGTGACCGAGGCTTCGGTCCGACGGCTTATCAAGCGTGTCGGGCTCGAAAATATGGATGATCTGATGGCTGTGCGTATCGGCGACCGTCTCGGTTCAGGCGTCCCGAAGGCAAAGCCCTACAAGCTACGGCATCTAGAATACATGATTGACAAGGTCTCACAGGATGCGACATCGGTTAAAATGCTCAAAATCGATGGATCTGTACTCATGACCGAGCTACATCTTGCGCCGGGACCAAAAATTGGAGCACTCCTCGAGTGCCTCCTTGCAGAAGTCATTGATGATCCAGGCCTGAACGTTCGGCAACTCCTCCTTGACCGAGCACGCCAACTCATGGATAATGACCTCGTTGTACTCAGAAACCTCGCTAAAGAACGTATCGATAGGGAGCGAGAATCTGAAGACAGGGCTATCCGGGGCCGCCATCGCGTAGTCTAGGCTGCCAGCTTTCCAGGAATGGAAACGACGCGTTTTTTCTTCCCGCCACATGAGACATCGGGGCATAGTATAGTGGTAGTACGTGCGCTTCGGGTGCGTAAAGTCTGGGTTCGATTCCCGGTGCCCCGACTACCTAAATCCTGCGGCGAGGAGAAAGCCCGTGTCGATCCCGATCTACAAGGATTGTCCTGATACCGCATAACTCTCATGAAGTTCCTCATCCAAAATCCCGATGATACTACCGTTACGATCTTCCGACGAACTGGATATACGTTCCAGCGTGAGGAAAACGGTGAGATGAGCTTTGTTCGAGCACTTGCCAGTGCCGGATACCCGCGTTTTCATTGCTACGTAAAATCTCATCCCGAAGGCCTCGTCTGCAATATCCACCTTGACCAAAAGCGCGAAACGTATGGCCGCTCAGTTCGGCATCATGGCGAATACGAAGAGGATGGCGCGCTCGCTGATGAGGTTAAAAGGATTGGGCAGTTCATCAAGGGCCTTGCTCGGCAAGCATAGGTGTAACAACCTTTTGCTTGCACCGCCCAAGACCTCTGCTAGTTAAGACTAGATACGGGGTATCGGGGCCGAGGAAAAAATATTTGCCATGGTGGCGGAATTGGTATACGCGCTAGCCTTAGGAGCTAGTGGGAGCAATCCCTTGAGAGTTCGATCCTCTCCCATGGCACTAGATAAGAACCTCTTTCTGCTTGCAATGCGGCTAAACATGTTCCTGTTCTTCTGTACCGACAGCCAGCCGCATCGCTTCACGGAAACATACATAAAACAGGTGGGTATCAGTTCTAGACCATTTTTTCAGCCTTGATACGCACAAGGACCGAGGCAGTTCGAGCAGCCTTGGTTTTTACAGGAAACTCACTCCCGCATCCTGAATGCGAGGAGAATACCCGTTGTATCATTCACTTCCTAGCCGTCGCCTCTTCGAGAGAGTTTGCTCGGGAAAGTTCGGAATAATAGCGAACACCATCGCCGAAGCAAGAAGGATGAGCGCAGCAGAGAACAGGACCTTTAAGGAAAAGAGTACCGATCCCGGGAGATAACTAGCGATGAGCGCATAGTAACGCTTTGCTCCCGCAGCGGCGATATTCTCAATATCTGGCTGCTCTACCTGGATACTGCTGCCGAAGTAGCTCTCCGTTGTATCCAACGCTGAAATCCCCCAAATATCTTCTAGTGCCCGCCGAGTGAGCGCGCTTGGGCGGTAGACTGCGGATATCGAAACGTTATAGACCGACTGACCCAGCTTGTTTGCTGGAAACACGATCGTATTCGCCGATCCGTCACCAACTACTGTTCCGTCTACGCTCCATGAACGCTCGATCTGCGGCGGCGCGATATTCCCTAAGAAGTCAGGCGTAAAAAGGGCGCGAACCGGTACAGCAGTACCACCGAAAGTCTCCAATGTTTCATGACTATATTTGGTATATGCTGCCCCAGAAGTATCCACGTATTGACCGAGCACCTTCGGCCAAACACTCGCCTGATTATTCGATACGATGCTCACGGATGGCTGGACGATCTTGAAAGTGCGAGATATGGTCACTGCTTTCTCAGTAGATGTCAGGGAGTCAATCCGGTTGGCTGTCACTGTAATGTTAAATGTATCACCTACATTGCCAATAATAGGGAAGAAATTTATGTTACTCTGTCGGTCATCAAAGCAGTTAGTCGGCGACACCTTCGCATTACAAGTCAGTGGTTGGCCATTGATAGTCCAGTTGAAATTCGAAAGGCCCGTTCCTGAGGGAATTTCAAGTCCAATAATTTCATTTTTTATAACCCGGCAGAGCTTTCCATCGAGCCTTGAGAGCGCCTGTTGCTCGGGCGGATCAGTTGGATTCACCGTGCCTGAGCAGATTTCTCCAGCAGCAAGAGCAACTCTAGCTGGATCGCCAGAGGCAGTAACAGTATGCGCAATAATCCTGTCCTGACTTGCATTAAACTTCACAATAACGCTGCTTCGTCCACGACGGCTCGCGCCGGAAGCCCCATAATTTTCGGCCGCATCAACACGGAATCGGAGATAGCCGACATCATTCAGAAGATAGCTTGAAAATGCTCTGCCATTAAAAGCATCCGTGCTTCGCATGTTCAGGCTGAGTTGCACCTTGTTGATACCATTGCCACGAACCTGAGACAGGAGCTTCCGATCCCCAGACAAGCTGTTGAGGGCATTCGTAATATTTATCCAGCCACCGGCCGGGTTCGCGGTACCGTCCGGAGAAAGTTCGACCCGCCAATCATAATACACGCCCTGAATCCCTTTTGTTGCATTATCAATAGTGGCAACCACATCCAGGAGATCGCCATCAGACCGAGTGGTCACATCATTAATCGGGTCATCCGGCGATGCGGCAACCGAGAGTTCGAGATTGGTTGCTTGCCCGCCCTGGGTCGGATCAACAAGATTGAATTGTGTACACCAGCGCAAATCCTGAGCAATCGTAGGGATTACCACTTGATAGCCATCGATAGTTCTCGTATACGATCCTTTGTTGCCATTATTCGGGCACGTATTCTTTGACCATGCCCACATGATCATGTTCGAGGAATCTTTGTGCTTTGTCGCAATCATCGAAGTCCCCTCCACCACCACCCCTACCTGATCACCCGGCTGATAGTTCCAGGTAAGCGTGTCCCGGCCTAGACCGACGATATTCGCCTCATCCTTATTGCCATTATCTGCCGTATCCGGATCGGCCGGATTAGTCTGCCAAAAACGTTCTTCGGAAGCGCCGAACGTCCCATCCCCTGACGTAAAACCAGGTGCTTCAGGAAAAATATGACGACAAACAGGATTGGCACTTGTCCGACCAATGCCACCAGGACGGGAGCAGGTGGTCAAAGAAACATCACATGAAGTTGCCGTAGTCGCATTTAACACGCAGCACGGGGTCCCTACGTTACAACCAACCCCTCCCGATTGATTGCAGTATGGCAGACCAGAAACATAATCATCAGAAGTCTGGGTTTCGAAAGTTTCTCCAGTCGCCGTAGCTGAACCGCCGCCACCACCACTACCATCCGCAGTACCTCCGGTCGCACTCAGGTTGATATCTCCCGGGGAGAGATCCTCGCTCCCAACCATGCAGACCGGGCTGTATCCGCTCGGGCACCCCCAGTCGATATCACCAACATCGGAATCTACCAATTCATAGTTCTCTCCGCTTGTATTGTCATGATAGTAGCAGTGATTCGGAACGCTCACTCGATTATCGCCTCCGAATCGGGCAGTATATCCGTCATTATCAGTATCTGAACCATAATTGACATTCAGCAGGTCTAGATCATTTGAAGCGAGCGAGCGATGAGCCTCGACCATCCAGTCATTTTCATCTATCCAACCATCGCTATCGGCATCGCACTGCGGACGACCAGCCGGATCACCACGATAACAGTTCTCCCTCATCAGAAACCATGTAAAGTAGAGCTTGCTCGCATCGTTCGTAAAGTACGCTGGGAAAGCGCGTGCCGTCAGCTTTTCTCCGGGTTTCGGATCAGAAGGAGAAAAGAATAGCGATACTTCTGGTGTCGGGCGTTTGGAATCTGCTACATTTAACGTCTCACCCTGATCCTGGACTGCTCCCGTATTCACGTGATAACGCTTCTCCAGCTCAGCAGCCGCTTGAGACGGCGTGGGGATTTTTACCTTTCCGCCGCCGAGAAGGCCAGCCGAGGCTGGAGAAATCGTGAAAAAAAGCGCATCAAAAATGATAAGCACGCTTACGAGCCGGGAGAAGAAGGACTTGAACGTCAGGCGAACGAGCATATCAGCGAAATATGAGTACGATTGCATCAATAAGGAAAAAATAGAACCAGGAAGCACCACAGCTATACCAAATTGAACGAGACTGGTATGCGATGAGGCCGGCAAACGGAGCGAAAACAAGGTACGGAATAGTAGTGGCCCCGATGTCACTGCCAAAGTAAAAGAGGGATGCAATGAAGGCGGCTTGAGCAAAGACCGACCAGATTCCGAGTCTTCGAAGCCACAAAAGCATTATAAACCCTCGGAAGAATACCTCAAATAGGAAAACGATGAATCCATTCAGGATAACCTCATAGAGGACGAAGAAAAGAAACTGCTCTTCGACAGCTACTGGGAGACGGTATTCCTGAAGTAACGAAGTAAAATTCCAAAGCACGAAAAATATAGCAAGAGCGGCAGCAATCGCCAAAACGCTTCCGCCAATACCGGCCCAAGCGTTCCCCTTCTGAAAACCGATTGCTGAAAGTGGACGCTTGAGGATAATCTTGCAGTAGGAAAACGGTACAATCAAGAGGATGCCGACAGCAATGATCATTCCCTGGAGGATTGGATTTACCTGATCGCTATTTCCAAGCCTCCATAGAACCAGCATCGATCCAACAACCACGGTTGCCGTACCAAGAAACTCCTTATGGGAGGAGATTATTTGTAGCAATCGATCCATACGCGCTGACCCACAAAGCTTACTTTCCTCATTATAGCCTACTCGTTTCAATATATGAGACTGGCTGCGCTATCCGAGAAGAATCGGGATCGACTTGGCTCATGGACGCAACAGCCCCGTGCCAACCGCCTGACTGGACACCGTTCTGGAATAAGGATTGTTCTTCCGATCATCCGAATGATTCAATAAAACTCTTCCTACAGGCTGGGGACTTCCTGGCTGCAGACCCGTAGAGCGTCGTGACGGAACAGATGGACGTACCGTCGGACGTGTACTGCGCACGAGAGGAGCCGAATCCACCACCCTACCCCTCCTTACTGTGATCCTCCCCGGCTGAGGGACACGAACACTGCCCCTCCCGACCGCCGGAGGATTGGATTTTATTTCTTCAGGCCCCGTCATCATCTGAACGCGCGCGGAGAGATTGTCTTCTTGGCGCGCAATCGCTCGGGCTACTTGAACCTGCTGGGACTGAAATTTTCTCATCTGTCTACGAGAGCGAGCAACTTCAGTTTGCTGGGCAATCTTCCAGGCTCGATAGGAAATAGCGTAAAGAAAAAAGATATTGAGCGTCTGGATCGGAAGAAAATTGATGATAAAACCGATGCCTTCGATCAGTGTTGTAACAGTCATCACTAATCCCTGAGCCATCCGCTTGTTTCCGCGTCCGCCCGACTGATCAAATACAAGAAGAAGCATGAAGATAGTGAACGAAAAACACAGCGTCACCGCCGTTCCAATAACCGGCAACGATCCCAGTCCTACCAGATCCAGCAGATCCTTAAGAAGCGCGATAATTGCTAGTCCACCAAAAAGTATCAGTGATGGCTTCTTGCCGGTTGCATTCGAAGAGCCTGTCACCAATTTCTGACGGATCATAATTGCTATAGCGAGCTACGGATTTTTGGCATCAAATTCGCGCTTTGCCTCTTCTATTTCGAGAAGCTGGCGCGGATCCGAGGTGATAATCTGATCTTCGCTGTACGAAGCAATTACCTTGATCGCTGCATGCTTGGTTCCGGCGAAGAAGATACCCTCACCGACATTTGACTCTAGAAGCAGAAACTTTTCATGGTCGGTAAGATAAAATGTCTCTGTAATGTAATCAATTGAAGCTGGCGATTGACGAAGGAGGAGCTGCATCGACGAGTTCGTGATGATCGGCTTGCCATAACGAGACGTCATGAAGTCACTGATATCCTGGGTAATTGTCGTCAGCCCGGTGTAATATTTTCGGCAGCGCTTGGCAATACCGAAAAGGAAGGAGGCTGCATCTTCATTCTGCATCATAATCCAGGCCTCATCAACGACAATGATTCGCTGCTTTAATTTCGACCGGATATCGTTCCAGATGTACTGGAGAATGATGTACATCGCGATTGGACGGAGCTCTTCTTCTAGGTCACGAATATTGAAAACAACGAGTTGGTTATTTGTATCGATATTCGTCTGCTCATTGAGAAAGCCGGAGAAAATTCCTTCTGTATACCGCTGGAGACGAGCGGCTATCAGGTCAGCCCCTTCCATATTTTTCAAGACCGCATAGAGATCGGACATTGTCGGAAAAGAATTGGATGTAAGCGACTGGAAATTAGAGTTCTCATGGATATCACGGATTGCATAAGCTTCACGAATCGCCTGGTCCAAAATAGAATCCTCTTCAGCCGAAAGCGTGCCCAGCATGAGGTGCAGGAGCCCAATGAGATTCGCGATCGTGTTACGGAACACTCCCTCACTCTCATCCTCAGCGCTCACTCTCGGCATATCGAATGGATTGAGGTGAATATCAGAATTCAGCGAGATTTTCAGGAAAGCACCGCCGACCGTTTCACAGAGATGCTTATACTCATTTTCTGGGTCAATGATGATAACGCTGGATTCAAACATGAGAGCGCGCAACACCTCGAGCTTTACTGTATAGCTCTTACCAGCACCGGATTTCGCGAAAACCACCATATTTGCATTCTCCATCTTGAATCGGTCGAAGAGAATGAGGGAGTTATTGTGGCGATTGATCCCATAGAGAATGCCTTCGTTCGATGAAAGGTCAGATGAGACGAAGGGGAACGTGGTTGAGAGGGGTTCTGTATTGAGATTGTTGGCAACGTCAAGCGCATCGCTGGCAAGAGGGCGCGTCGAAGCAAACCCCGCGTCTTGACGGAGTACGGCCGGCTTTGTATACACGAGCTGCGCTTCCAGTATGGCTTCAACCGACTGCACTTTCTCAGAAAGATCTTTCTCATCCGCCCCGTAGAGCATCATGTAGAGACCGAATCGGAAAAACTTCTCTGTCCCCTGCTGGAGACGATCACGGAGCTCTTCGATGTTCTGAAGCGCAGCCTCGAGCACGGGGTCACGGATCTTTCCTTCCTCGATCTCGATATTCATCTGGGACTGCACTTGAGTAGCTGATTTTCTCAGCTGCTTCAGGATCTCAGCCGTCTCAATCGGATGAATAAAAAGTGCCGTATCCATCGGAAAATCGAGATTCACAATCGGCGAAAACCAGTTTGTTGAAAGGAAACGTGGATAAGCAATAATGAACAGCGTCCGAGCAACGACATCACCAATCTGCATTGTCGCCGGAGTAACTCGGATAGCTGGCGGGGCAATAAGATCTTTGATGGTTGCCAAGCCCTTCTGATACAGTTCTTCCGTATCCAAACCCCCGTCAATCTCGAGAGAGCGGGCTGGCTTCTTGAAAAGGCTACTCATAAGCCCGCTCTCACCCGATGACTTCTGAGGAATTGATTCTACGTATCGGCGGCTGACCACTTCTTTCGACCAGACCTGAGGCGTTGGTTTCGGCGTGGTAGAAGCAGCAGGAATATCGGTAGCATGGTCATCGGTCGCCGGCAGAGGCGGCATTGATCGAGCCTCTTCTGTCGGCCGCGTTGAAACAGGACCGTCTTCCGCGAGACTCTTCTCTTCAGGAAGAGCTTCTGGCTCTGGAATCGCTACCTGTTTCAGCTTGGATTTTTTCGCTGACGGCTTCACTTCCGCCGCCAGCGATCTTCTTCGTGGTGCAGAGACCGTGGTATTCGCCACCGTCGGCTGCCCCGCTGATCGCGCGTTCCCTGATTGATCCGAGGATTTTTCCTGGGAAGGAACTGTCACCTGCATAGGATCAATAACAGATACTTTTTTTATCGGCCGATCAAAAATAATAAGCTCTCGTGCCATAATGCTAGGATTGAAGTTCGATTGCTTCGACATTCTTCAGGATTGTCGATGCGTACAACGATGGATTGTAGCTGTTGTAGAGGAGTTCTATGAGCTCTTCGGTCTCAAGCGCTGCCGCCCGAATACCAATCGGCGACAGGCCGGCTATGACATGGTCAACCCGTTGCATAAGCTGGGTCCGGTAGGTGTGAAACAACTCGCTCTTCAGGCCAACTGTCTTCTTTTGGTTGAAAATATCACCGATCTTCTGGAGGAGTCCTCCCTGCTCATTTTCTACCGGCGAAAACGGTATCACTACATAAAAATATTTTGACATGATATTCGAAATCTCTGTCAGGTTCTTTATAAAACCCTGATATTCACGCATCTGGAAACGCAATAGCTCATTCGTCTGCTGAGCCTCTTTTCCCTTGAGGAGATCAATGTAGGGATCGATATTAAAGCGCCGAGACTGTACGACGATCTGAACCGGGAAGTCGAGTGAGTTAAGAAAGTTCTGGTATTGAGAAATGATAGCGTCCTGCTCTTCGCTTGATTTCAGATCAAAATTGATCGAAGAAACAAGGAGCACGGCCCGAAGCGCGCCCGTTTTCAAAACGAGAACACCATCACGGATCTCCTCGACATCAACATAACGCTGTGTACTCGAATGACCAGATTTTTTGTTTGTGAGAAGTTCCATAATACAACACTATCGGCTATCCATGAGGTGCGCGAGGCGGCGAAGCTCTTCAGGAGTGACACGTTTTTCTTTCGGCCCCTCTACGACCGGAGCCTTTTCGATGGTAACTGGCCGGGCGCGAACGATTGGCCGCTCCCAGACCGCCACCTTTGGACGGAAAAAATAGAAAAAACCATAGAATAAAAACATGATGAGCGGCTGACCTTGGGGACGGTAGAAAGCGAGTGCTGAAAAAAGAAAGACTACTGGTACGCCGACAACGAAAAACCCGGCTGTTCCGATGGAGTTATAGATAACGAGGAGCGTAATACCCATGCCGATCATCCACAAAAGCTGGCGCCAGGTAAGTGGGCCGGCAATCTTATCCTCGACATCGATGAACTGAGGTGTGCTGAACATCATACTACTGTGTTTGTTTCATCGAGAGGCAAATCCTCCTGTGAAATGAAAAGAGGCTGCCTCCCGCAGTATATCATGCAAGCGCAAGATCTACGCGGCTCCACTACCATTCTGCGAACGGAGCGGGCGAATAGAGTATGGGCTCTTTGGTGGATATTTTTTTTCTATTCTTCGGATGCCTTGTGTCGGGTGCTGCATCTGACGAAGAGCAGTATTTCCGGCAGACGCTGCCTCGGATGCCTCACGTTCGGCCGGCAGCACATGCCCGGTTGAGAAGTGTAGTGTTTCCCCTGAAACATTCTTTTCAGGTACCGCCGGCTTTGAAAAAATTGGCCTGAAGGACTGCGCCGGCGACAGAGCATCGGGCTCGGAGACTATCTTTTTGACCGCTGACGGCTGGGATACGGGAATGACGGCGCTTTCCGGAACCCTTTTTGAGAGATCAGCGGGATTTATCGGCCGGACATTCGGCTGACTTGGCCTCCTTGGCGCTTCATCAGATGGTGGAAAGATGATCGTCTGATGCTCGGTATCGATCTCGAGCGGAAACTCCTCTTCCACTGATTTTAGGATGAGATTAAGCCGGGCCCGCTCATCACTTGAAAGCCGCTTACCGTTCTGCGACTGGAAAAGGAAGCTCCCGCGCTGGACTGGCTCATGAAAACCGACACCGAGCTCTTCGCGATACGCTTTCAGCCAGTTCCCGAGCGATGGTCGTACCAGCTCCACCGAGCCCCGGAGCTTAATCTTCTCTGCGGTCAGCATCTGCTCTGCGATGTGCCTGTACTCACTCATCGCCTTGAGGAGCGGGAGCTGGATTTTTTTCTGAGACACAGGATTTTCATCTGATTCTTCCGGACGAATATCCTTAACCGGCTTCAGCGTCAGGATATGGTCCCGGATAAATTCAGTGATGGCTCGGGCCTGATTCGGATCTCCAGCACCGGTTGAGGTGAGAAACGAGCCGATCCTTGCTTCCGCCCCAGCCAAATCCACCTCTTGAAAGAAAATTTTTCGAACTACAAGGCTTATCCCTGTCACGCCAGAATCGTTTAATTTGAAACGGTTCTGGATTTCCTTCATCTTCCAAGCCATCTCTTCCGAAACTAGGATATTTTTTGTCTCCTCTGACAAGTGGTCAAAACGCTCCCAGACAGACAGGTTAGCTTGAAGCGACCCATCCCCCTCTGGAACAAGCATTGGGAAATACGCCTTGCTAGTTAGCTTTGGTTGCATCGTCACCATGGTCACGTTTTATTTTTAAGCTGTTTTGCTCCCACCAGGAATGATTACCCCCCCACTACTCACGCGCTCACCGGGCTGGGTAGCAGTCTCCGCCTTTGCCACTCTTTCGGTCTCCATAAAAACCTGCCGGTCCTTTTGGGTCATTTTCTTCATGGCTTCGGTATAGAACTGAGCATCCTTACTCCGCTCCTTAAAGTATTCCCGGAGTGCCACATCCGGATTTTCACCACCCATGCTCTGAATCAAGCTACTCTGTTTCCCTAAATCATCAGCAGAGAGCTTATCCAAAAGATCTGCGTGGGCCTTTCGCTTCGCATCCGCCTCCGACATCTGAGGGTTCTCCTTCCGGTTCTTTGCCACTTCAAAATCAATTCGGGCTTTGATCTCGCCATCTTTCTTGAGCTTCGCCTCAAAAGTACCCTTCAGATTTGAATCTTCTTTGAAAGCAGCTGTATCAAGAATGGCCTGGTAATCTGTCGGATCCAGTTTTTCAAACATATCCCCATCTACCTTTCCAACCATCTCACCCACTTCCTTCGTATTCTTCCCCAAGACTTCCAAGGCTTTCTGGAAGTCAGCCGCACTCTTAATCGCATTACGATCGGTTAATACCATAGCCGCGGCCGCGGCCTTAGCCTTATCCCCACCATTCAACGCCTTCAACAAATCAGAGTTGCTGACATTGTTCTTCTTCATTTCATCAGCCGCCTCATATTGACGCTTGCTTTCAAGTTTCTGCAATTCACCAGTCCCAGAACCAGAGGTCACTCGCCCCTTCCATTTTGCTTCCATATTTTCGCTGGTTTCCTTATAGTACTTGCCGGTGAGGAATTTCCCGCCCCTCACATTGTTCAAGTTACCTCCAAACCATTTCCCACTCTGTACGGAATCTTTCAAGCCAGCAGAAATTCCCTTCGCTACCGGTTTGATCGGGGCCACTGCCGTCCGGCCGGTAAACTTCGCCGTGCGCACTACCCCATTCTGAACCTTTTTCCGGGCCCAACTTGATGCGCCATAGCCAAGCCCGACAACAGTCGCGGCGCCAGCCATTGAAAACTTGTTTGCGAGGCCGATGGTCGACCAGATGAGAATGATGGGAATCGTATAGAATATCGTATTCGTGAGCATCGTCGCGCCGCTCGCATCGACGCTCGCATTGGTCGTAACCGCATTCACTGATGCCCAGACATTCGCATCCTTGGTCGCCTCGAGGAATTTCAGCGATACGACAAGCATGAGCGCGGCTGCCGGGCCAAACAATGCATAGCTCCAGAATTTGCTCCACCATTCCTGCCCATATTTATTGAACCCTGGAAGCATCGCCGATGCGAAACCGATCGGGGAAAAAATAAGGAGGAGCGTCAACGCGATGAGTCGGACGATCATCATGATCGACAGTACGGCGAGCGAAATGCCGAAAAGGAACGAAAAAATGATTCCCGCAAACGTAGGGATGAAGTCTTTCGTGAACGCAGCAGCAGCTGTCCCAGAAAACCCAAGTAGGTTATTCATTGCGATGACAGCGCCCTGGCCACCGCCTGCGCCGATCACGTCATTGATGAAGTAGTACATCGGCACGTTCGCCGCATCGATAAGGAAGCGGGTGATTGGATAGCTGAAATTGATGAGGAGTGCTGCCAGGAGGATGTTTTTGAAGATATTGCGGATATTGAAGCTGTCCACCTGGAAGATGGTAGCGAACGCAGAAAACAGCAAGATAAAAATGAAGAAGAGGTTGAAAAAGTCCCGAATGAACTGCCAAAGTGTGTAGATGGCTGGAAAATTCAAAACCCCGCTCGGACCCGAGATATTGGCCGGATCGACGACCCAGACAAAGAGCGATGCCGCCGGTGCGGCGATAATGAGAATAACCGCCCTATTGATGAGGTCTAATGCCCAAAGAAGCAGGTCTTTCCCGTAACAGAAGAGATCGCCCAGAACGCAGAACGTCGTCGATCCCTCACCGTTGGTTGACGGCTTCGCCTTTTCATCTGCCGCCTTCTGTGACTGGGATTGCGCCTGGCCGGAAACCGGTCCATCCGCCGCAACGGCTAGTCCGGAAAAAGCAAAAACTCCCTGAAAAACAAATGTCGCGATGAGGATCCCGGCAATAATTTTTTTTGTATGTCCTTCCGCTCCGCGCATAGTACGCAAAACAATATAAGCATCCACTCTCAACACGTACTAGTATACCACTACCCGAACGCATCAGTGTAGTGGACCAGGCGCAACAAGACAGGACACGACCATCAGACTCCAGACAGGGGACGCTCCATCATGAATGCCTGTACGCTTCAAAGAATCGAGCTATCAGTAAATATACCCCTTTATCACCCGGCTCGATCTTGAAAGCTGGCGCGTGCTCTTTTTCGCCCAGCCAGTGTAATTCATTTCGGATACAGTAATCGTCTCGCTCGACACCTTTTCGACATAGGCTACATGTCCGTAGTATCGGTTTTCTGTTGTCACAACAATTGATCCGACCGTAGGATTCTTCCCTGTTTTATAGCCATGCGCTCGAGCATTAAAGAGCCAGGTACCAGCATTGCCGCCCCAGGGTACGTAGCGTTTCTGAGCGACAAACCAGGTGCAGTACCCGTACGGAAAGCGGTGGCCCTGACCGATCTTCCCTTCTTTCGGCCGTGAAAAGTTCGGGGTGATATCAGTCGCCGTACCAGAACCAGATTGGGTCGCGTACTCACGCCGAGCCAGGCCGGTTGACGCGGGAGCAGCCTGAGGCACTTCCTTTATTCCATCCGGGATGACAATTTCTTCTCCGATAATCAGCTCGCCATTTGCCGGCAATCCATTGTACGCAATGATCCGGCCCCGGTCAGCCTTATACCTCGTCGCAATCGAATCGATCGTGTCCCCCGAGCTAACCTTATAGTTAAAGCCCGCAACCGGAAGGATAAAAATCTGGTCACCCGGCCTTATCTCGTCTACATTGTCGAGATCATTTGCCCACAGAATGGTATTGACGGTCACATCATGCGCCTGAGCAATTCCAGATACCGTATCTCCAGAAGCAACCGTATAGATCCGGACCCCGCCCTCCTCCTCAGGATCCCGCGCGCTGTTCGCACCGATTGCACTCGCAAGGAACATCTGGTTCTCGGGAGAGAGGTAGGTCTCTTCAAGAACGTTTGTCTCTCTCTTTTCCGATAGATCAACTGAAAGAGGCGGCGTTGCAATCGAAACTAAAGAGAGGTTGGATTGTTTGGACTCCTGGGCAGCGCGACGCGGGACAAGACGGTTCTCGCCTGGAAAATCAACGCCTAGCGCTGCCGAAATTTGATCAAGATTTCCTGTCTCTTGTCCATAATTGGTTACCGAAACAAGAAGAGCGGACAGGACAACAAGAGAAAAAGCTGAGTATTTTCGAAACAGGATTACCGGAACATAGCCGGAACCCTCCTTAAACCAGACCAAAAAACGGGTCTGCGATTGATGGAAAACCGTATTCCAATGCGGAAGATCAACTCTATTCCGGATTTTCCGGAAAACCCGCCTGAGCAGGGATGTAGGATTCGAAAAGATACGCCCGTCCTTTCTATCAGGAACACCATCTAGCGCCATCGGAAGACACTCTGGATCCGGCGCATCGAATGATTTCCCCAAAGAGTTACAGATGGTACTATATTTCAAAAATGGCCAGCCGTCAATGTTGTTTTTTTAAAAAATTTCCGATTTTTGCTTTATTATAAGGCTTTGAAATTGAATATTCGTGGCAAAGAAACAGTCGCCCACATGCTACAATACATGTCGTATAATATTATGCCTGACCAAAAAGCTAAACCTACCGAAATCGAACGGCTCGCGCAAGGATTCTTCGATCACCTCGAAATTGAGATGAACCGCTCACACCGGACGGTCGATAGTTACCACCGGACGCTCCGGGCTTTCTTCGCCTGGAGCGGTGTTCGCTCCCCTCGCGATATTACTGCCGAAAAAATCCGGGGCTACCGCCTCTATCTCAATCGCCGAGAGTCCCGGCCCGGTGTCCACCTGAAGAAAAGCACTCAGGCCTATCATTCGATCGTCATCCGAACATTTCTGAAATACCTCGCCAAGCACGATATCGAGACGCTTCCCGCCGAAAAGATCGAGATTGGACGCGTTCCCGAACGGCAGATCGATTTCCTCGAATACGACGAGGTCGAGCGGCTGCTTGCCGCGCCCAAGGGAGAAGATATCCGATCCCGACGTGACCGCGCCATCCTCGAGCTCCTCTTTTCCGCCGGCCTCCGTGTCTCCGAACTCACCGGCCTCGACCGGGATCAGGTCAATCTCGCCAAAGAGGAATTTAGCGTCCGCGGCAAAGGTTCGAAGCTCCGCATCGTATTCCTCTCTCCCCGAGCGATCCGCGCTCTCGGCGACTATCTCGAGCATCGGACCGATATCGACCCAGCGCTCTTCGTCTCGCATCCGAAAAAGGGGCTCGTGAACAAGAAAAACGCCAAACGCGAGTCGCTTCGTCTCACGCCCCGGACAATCGCCCGCGCCGTAAAACACTACGCGAAAAAAGCTGGTATCGTGAAAGACGTCCATCCGCACACGCTCCGCCACAGCTTTGCGACCGACCTCCTCATGAATGGCGCCGATATCCGTTCAGTCCAGGCAATGCTCGGCCACGCCTCGATCACGACGACGCAGATCTATACCCATGTCACCAACGAACGGCTGAAGGAGATCCATCAGTCCTTCCACGGGAAAAGAAAGAAGAAGTAAAAAAAGAAAAGTCCTCCCCACGCACGTTAGACCTTCCGGAGCGGGGCGACACCGAGCATCATTTTTTTCACGCCAGCACGTTTGAAGGCGACCGAGACGAGCGTGCCTTCGACAGCGATGACGAGGCCGCTGCCGAATTGGCCATGCTCCACCATGTCGCCGGGACGCAGATCTTTGGCCGGCTTTATCAGCTCGCCATCCGGCTCAGCACTCTTTGCTGGAGCGGCGAACCGGCGGATCGGCGCCGCATAGCTCTTCCGTCGAGGCTTGGCGAATGAGAGGTGCGTACCATTCGATTCTCGTTTCGTCACGAGCGCCTCGGGGATCTCTTCGAGGAAGCGCGATGGCGGATTCATCTGCGTCGAGCCGAAGATCGTCCGCATGTCAGCATGAATGAGGTATGCCTTTTCTTTTGCTCGAGTGAGCGCGACATACATGAGCCGGCGTTCCTCTTCGAGCTCAGCGCCAGAAAGTGCACTGCGAGAGTGCGGGAAGATTCCTTCCTCGAGGCCGATGATGAAGACGACTGGGAATTCGAGCCCCTTCGCCGAGTGGACCGTCATGAGGTGGATGGCATCCGCACGTTGATCGATGCCGTCGGTATCGGAAGCGAGCGCAACCTCTTCGAGAAAACGGCTCACCGCATCGCGCACAGGAACACCATCGTACTTCTGCGCGACAGAAAAGAGTTCCCGGACATTCTCCTCGCGCACTTCGCCTTCAGACGTTCCATCGCGGAGACTCTCGAGGTAGCCGCTCTCGCGCGTGATGACATCGAGGAGCGAGCGCAGCGTGATGCCCTCTTCGTGCGCGAGGCTATCCTGCCAATGCGCAAAGAGCTCCATGAATGCTTCGATCGTGACGATCTTCCGTTCCGGCAATATCCCCTCCGCTCGAAGCGTCGGTATGATAGCGAGGAAATCAAGGCCGCGCGCGCGAGCCGTATCGGTCCAGGTCTTGAGTGTCGTGGGCCCGATGCCACGCTTCGGCTCGTTCACGATGCGCTCGAGCGCTATGAAGTCACGAGGATTGGCGAGGAATCGGACATACGAGACGACATCCTTCACTTCCTTACGCTGGTAGAACTTCACGCCGCCGACGATTTTGTACGGAAGCGACTCGCGGAGGAACGCTTCTTCGATCGAACGCGACTGGGCATTCGTCCGATAGAGTACGGCGAACGAGTGGTACGGGATCTGACGTTCGCGAGCGATCCGGCGGATCTCTCGAGCGACGAAACCCGCTTCGTCTTCCTCGCTCTCGGCCGGATAGAGGTCGATCGCTTCGCCGGATCCCTTGTCGGTCCAGAGCTTCTTGTGGCGCTGGTTGACATTGTTATTGATGACGGCCGTCGCTGCATCGAGGATGCTCTGGGTCGAACGGTAATTCTGATCGAGCGTGATGACAGCCGCTTCGGGATAATCCGTCTCAAACGAGAGGATATTGCGGATATCCGCTTGCCGCCATGAGTAGATCGACTGATAGTCATCGCCGATGACGAAGAGATTCCGATACTTCGCCGCGAGGAGCTTGACCAGCCGGTACTGAAGCGGGTTCGTATCCTGGTACTCATCCACCATGATGTAACGGAACGTCTCCTGATAGCGTTCGAGCACGTCCGGGTGTTCGGAAAGGAGTCGCACCGTGAGGAGGATGAGATCGTCGAAGTCGAGCGCATTCGCTTCGACCAGACCCGACTGGTAACGCTGGTAGACCTTGGCGACGAGTTCTTCGAAATAGCTCTCGGCCATGCTGAGAAAACGCTCTGTTGAAAGCTCTCGGTTCTTCGCATTCGAGATCGCCTCAAGGATGGAACGCGGCTTCACCTGATCAGGGTTCATCTCGAGTTCCTTCATCGACTTCTTCACGAGCGCGAGCTGCTCGTCGGCGTCGATGATATTGAAATCCTTGCCGTAACCGAGCCGATCGATATCGCGCCGGAGGATGCGCGCCGAGATATTATGAAAGGTCCCGATGAACTGCGGGATGCGATAGCTCTTCCCTTCTGCTTCGCCTGCCCGCTCCAGCATGTGACCCACGCGCTCACGCATCTCTTGGGCGGCTTTGTTGGTAAAGGTGACCGCCAGAATGGATTCTGGGGCGACATGCCGGCCAGCGAGAAGGTAGGCGATACGATGCGTCAATGTCTTTGTCTTGCCACTTCCCGCTCCAGCCAAAATCAAAACCGGTCCATCGACGGTCAGGACGGCGCGCTTCTGTTCAGGATTGAGGCCAGATTCCCAAAATGACATAGGAACTCCATTGTAGCATTTCTACACGATTCTTCACCTCTCGAAATTGGGCCAATTCTGACCAAATAATGAGTGAAAATCCCCGTTTATCGCCTGTGCTATAATGCTTCACTATGCAAGCACGGCTCCAAAAATTCTTTGAGGCGATCGAAAACCGTTCGCTCACCCTCGGCAGCTGGTCAATCGCACTCCTCGCGATCATCGCTGTCCGCATCGGCATCGAAAATGCTCTCGACTCACTGCCCTTTCGCTTCGCCGACCAGTTCTTCTACCAGTTCTCACACCACCTGCTGACGTTCACGACCATTTTCCTCGTCGCGCTCCCGATCGTCGCATGGGCTGGACGAGTCGAGATCCGTCAGGCGGCCAATATCCTTCTTTCCGGCTTTCTCGTTATTTGGACCCCTCCCATAGTGGACGAGATCATCTCCCGTGGCGCCGGCCTCTGGAGCTTCTACAGCTTTGATGGTCTCGCCGGACTGCTCGAGCGTTATGTCACCTTCTTCGGCGATAAGCCAGACATCGGTATCACCTACGGCGTCCGCTTCGAAGTCGGCATCGTCATACTCCTCATAGCGCTCTATACCTGGACCAAGTCCCGTTCGATCATCCGAACTTCTATCGCCGGAATTAGTCTCTACACGGCGCTTTTTATCATTGGCGTTCTCCCCTCGATTATCACCATCCTCTACTGGGGACCGAGCCTTGGCTTCCTCGCCGTGGGCGAGCACGATATCGCTCGACTCATGCTCTCTCCAGCCCCGCTCTTCGTCCTCAACCCGCCGGATATCGAGAGTGTCCTCGCGATCAAGATGAGCCTCATGTACGGATCGCTCATCACCCTCGTCGTCGGGCTCCTCGCCTTCCGGTATTTCCGGGATCCATTTTTAGCCTTCATCAATAATGTCCGCTTCCCACAGATTATTTACCATGGCGGGCTTTTCATCATCGGCGGGGGGCTCGCAGCCGTCTATAGTGACCATGCTTTCCGCCTCGATATATTTCATATTGCCGCCATTTTCATTCTGCTCATCGCGGTGTGCTCCGCATGGCTTGCCTCGGTCATTTTGAATGACCTCTACGATGTCGCGATCGATCGGATGACAAATACACATCGTCCGCTAGTGACCGGATCCATCGATCCTGAGAACTACAAGACCATCGGGATGATTCTCTTCGGCGCCTCTATCTTCCTCGCTGCTATCGTCTCGACACAAGCAGCACTCCTGCTTGCCCTGTATCAGGCGCTTGCCTTCCTCTATTCGGCTGATCCGCTCCGGCTGAAGCGCTACCCAGTCGTTGCGACCGCACTTGCAGCCATGGCGAGCCTCCTTGTCCTCTTTGCCGGATTCATCGTCTTCTCGGCTGATAAGAACATCGCCGCTCTCCCAACTTCTATCTCTGCTCTCCTTTTCTTCGCCTATCTTGCCATCATCCCGATCAAGGACTTCAAAGACATCCTGGGCGATCGGGCCGATGGCATCCTTACTCTCCCCGTCCTCCTCGGGGAAGATCGCGCCAAGCGCCTCATCGGATCCTTCGTCTTCATCGTATTCGTCACGAGCCCCCTCGTTCTTTCGCTTCGACCGCTTTTTCCACTCGGCGCTTTCTTTGGGGCGCTCGGGTACTGGATACTCCAGCTGTCATCGGCCGATCATCGGTACTTCTCCTACCGGAAACTGCCCGGGTGGTTCGTAGCGCTTGCCGCTGGATACGGAGCATTCCTCGCATTCACCCTCGCGAATAATCCTCTGCAGTAAAATACCCCGAGAGGGTGAATACCAAAGTCTTTCACATGCTCATCCAGTCCTGATGTAAGGGACTACTTGATGACTATATTTCTGAAAGCTTCTCTCGCAAGCGCACCCAATCCTTGAGACTGAGTGCCTGAGCCCGGATATCAACAGAAAGACCACACGCCTCGAGGAGAGAGGTAACGGCTGATTTTTCGATATGAAAGCTCGAAGAGAGATTGTTCGCGAGGGTTTTCCGCCGTGCCGCAAAGCCGGCCCGAGCGATACGGAAAAGTTTCCGATCCTCTTCAGGATCGAACGCTCGTTTCGGGACGAGGTGGACGACAGCAGAGTCGACTTTGGGCACCGGATCAAAAGCCGTCTTTGGGACAATCAAAGCGATGCGGGCGTCGCTGTAGTACTGGACCATGATGGAAAGAAGGCTCATTTTCCCCGGTGCAGCCGTCATCCGTTCCGCCACTTCTTTCTGCACCATGAGAGTCAGACTCTCCGGTTGCGTCTCGAGCGAGAGGAGCGTCCGGATGATTGGCGCCGTGATGTAGTACGGGATATTGGCAATGACCTTGTACCTGCCGGATTCGAATTCGGCATGCGCGAGCATCTCATTCAGGTTGACATCGAGGATATTGCCCTCAAGGATGGAGACTCCCTCGCTCGCCTCGAAATGCTCGGTCAGCCGCTCGACGAGCCGGTGGTCAAGTTCCATCGCCACAATCTTCTCCGCCCGGCCATCAAGCGCATCCGTCAGCCGTCCAGTCCCTGGTCCGATTTCAAAAACTCGGTCAATCGACTGGATATCGGCGGTCGCTAAAATCTGTTCGATAATCGACTGGTCCTTCAAAAAATTCTGCCCAAGCGATTTATTCGCCTTTACGCCATTCTCCATTGTTTTCATAGTCAGCCAAGAAACGAAAAGCTCCCTTACCGTAGTTCTTTTCTATGAGCCGCGCAAGTGTAAGAAGCTTTCCGGAAAAATACGCTTCAGCAAATACGTGGAACACTTCCTGCGGCGAACCAAACCTCTCGCGATTTTTCTCGTACAGTTCTTGGCAAGTCGTCCGAAGCGCATCAACCCGATCAGCATAGGAATCCGTATAGACATATTGATCATCATGCTCAGGTTTTTCCACATGCTTACCCAAAGAATACCTAGGTGAATCAATACCATAAACGCGCTCGAGGATCTCATAATCCTCGTCAAGAAGCCTAGTTTTTCTCTTCAGGAGAGCAACTATCTCTATCGCAATTTGCTCCGTTACCGCCTCATTAAGGGCCTCGAAGTAATTATGTCCACCCTCTTCCGGATTAAACCCCTTATAGGGATCACCTATTGTGAGTCCGGCCCGATCCGGTACTCCATAAATATTTTTTCCTGATTCTTCTTTCAATACTCTGTTCCTCTGAAAAGACGCATGATGAACCAGCTCATGCGCAGTATAATGAGCGAGCTTGCTGTCAGTAATGGTCGGCGAAGTGTAGACAAAGACTCCACCCTGGATATTTGCTCTTCCACCCTCGTCATCATCTATACCAAAACGTTTTACCGCATCTTCCTTCCGTAAAAGAAAAATATTATCTTTCGAAAGACGCACTTGCTTTGGCGAATACTGGTTAATCACCTCTTCGGCAGCTGCGAGTGTTTCAACAATAATTTTTTCCTGCCTCGGTGATGGCTCTTTAACATATTCGGCAACGCCAAGTGACCTGGCAAGTTCACCTCTTCGCTGACGCTGTTTTTGATAATCAAAGGTTCCCTTATCGAATTCCTCCTCACTGACACCTGGCCCACGCTCAATAAAGGTGTTCGTGGCTTCTTTTTTTGTTTCGACGAATTTTCCCTCTCGCATAGACAAAAGCTAATTCGCAATCTCTTCCATCTTCACATTGATGACGCCGGCGCCGATTGAGGCGATTTTCTCAAACGCCACTTTGTCGAGATCAATGATGCGTCCCGGGACGAATGGCCCGCGATCGTTGATGACGACGATGACTGATTTGCCATTATCCATATTCGTCACTCGGACATAACTCCCTTTGGGGAGCCAGGGATTAGCCGCCGCCATAGTGCCGGTCCAAGCATACCATGAGGCCGCACCCCGATGACTTTTACCGGTCTTCACATAGGTCCCTTGGGTGACGATCTCCGTCACCGGCTCTTTCGTCATTGAGGCGAAGAT
>SSEF01000003.1 GCA_008012175.1 Candidatus Moraniibacteriota bacterium
ATTAAAGCCATTATTCATTATTTCCAGTATTTAAAATTATATATTAAATATGATTATTTGTCAATAAAATGAAGAGATTTATTCGTTGCCGCATGTCCCAGCAGGATGTGCGGCAGTTTTCTTTTTATCGAGATATTTTTGAGGCTTCACTTTGGGGCAATTTTGCGCTACGGTAGGCAGTATGAAGGAAAAGATTTCTCTCGCCATCAAAGAGCGACTGTCCCAACTCATGGAGACTGGTTCGCTTCCTCATTTCGAACTCCCGGCGATCCAAGTGATGCGTCCGACCGAAGAGAGCTTTGGTGATTACACGACCAATATTGCACTGATCGTCGCAAAGTCGGCCGGGATGAATCCACGTTCCTTGGCCGAACTCATCGTGAAGGAATTTGTCTTGCCGCAGGTGGCAAAAATTGAAATCGCTGGACCGGGGCATATCAATTTCTATTTGTCCGATGCGGCGTACTCGGAAACGCTCGCGCATATCTTGAAAGAGGGTGGGCGTTACGGGAACTCGATGCAGGGCAACGGGGTTGAGGTGAACAACGAGTTCATCTCGGCCAATCCAACGGGGCCGCTCCATCTCGGCAATGGTCGCGGCGGGTTCTATGCCGACTCCCTCGCTCGCGTCATGAAGAAGGCTGGGTATGATGTGACGAATGAATACTATGTGAACGATGCCGGAGAGCAGGTGATGAAACTCGGGCACAGTATTCTGAAAGATACTGAAGCGGTCTATGGCGGAGAATATATCGAAACGCTGGCCGAACGCTTGCAAGGCGAGACTGACGATGTCCGAACAGTAGGTGAGAAAGGGGCGGCAATCGTCCTCAATGAAATGATCAAGCCAATCGTGCAAGACACGATGCGGGTGCATTTTGATCAGTGGACTTCGGAAAAGAAATTGATCGAAGATGGCTATGTCGACAAGGCACTCGCGATTTTGAAAGAAAAGAATCTGACGTTTGAGCAAGACGGCGCGCTCTGGCTCCGGACGACCGAGTTCGGCGATGACAAGGACCGGGTGCTCGTAAAGAGCGATGGTTCGAAGACCTACTTTGCTTCGGATGCCGGCTATATCCTGAACAAGATGGAGCGGGGATTCGCGATGCTCATCGAGACCTGGGGAGCGGATCATCATGGGTATATCGGCCGGTTCAAGGCGGTGGCCCGGGCGCTCGGCTTTACCGGCGAGATCCATTTCCTCATCGTGCAGCTCGTAAAGCTGGTGAAGGATGGCGTCGAAGTACGAATGAGCAAGCGAGCGGGGAACGTGGTTGCGATCGACGAGCTCATCGAGAAAGTCGGGCATGATGTCGCGCGCTTCTTCTTCCTCATGTACTCGCCCGATACGCACATGAATTTCGACCTTGGGTTAGCCGAGGAGCAGAGCGACAAGAACCCGGTCTACTATGTGCAGTACGCGCATGCCCGGCTCGCGAGCATCGAGCGGAAGGCAGCCGAAGCAGGAGTCAGCGTAGCGACAGAGAGTCTCTTGCTCCTCGTTCATCCGAAGGAGCGGCTGCTCATCCGCGAGCTCATGGCATTTCCTGAACTCGTCGAGCGGATGGCTATGGAAAAGACAGTGCATCAGTTGCCGCAGTACGCGGTACGGCTCGCCGACCGGCTGCATTCGTTCTATGCTGATTGTAAGGTGATCGACGAGGCGGATGTCGACCTCTCGAGCGCGCGACTTGCACTCATCGGTGCGACGAAGACTGTGCTCGGCGAGACGCTCCGTCTCATGGGAGTGAGCGCACCGGAAAAGATGTAATACAAAAACTTTATGGCCAAAGAAGACGTCCGACCGGACACCCATGCTTGGTTTTTCGCTGCGAAGATCTATGTCCTCTTTGTCGGAGCAGTGGTCTTTGCGGTCGGTTCCGATATCTATGACGCTGTCATCGCGATCGGGAAAATGTATGGAAGCTAAGTACGCGGCAAACGCTTACTATCTGGTCCGGCATGGCGAGGCGGAGAACAATGTCCTCGGTCTCTTGAATTCTGGTGCTGGAAAGAGAGAATATCCGCTGACGGAACGCGGCCGAAAGCAGGCGGCTGAGACAGCAGAATTTCTGAGAGGCGAGCAGCCCGACTTCATTGTCGCTTCGCCAGTGCTCCGAGCTCGGCAGACGGCGGAAATAATCGCGGACACGCTGGGTGTCCCTATCACGCTCGATCTGAGGCTCACCGAGGCACGTTTTGGGAGTTTCGAGGAAACCGACCACCTCGCCTTCATCGATTTCATGCAGACACATGGGACGCGGGCGATCGGGGCATTTGAGCTCGGCGTGGAGGGATACATGGACATTCGCGAACGGGTGCGCGCGTTTCTTGAGAGCACAAATGTCGCTTTTTCTGAGAAGAAGATAGTGATCGTCTCGCATGCCGACACGCTCCAGGAGCTCTATGCGGAGCTCTTCGGCGAGCCGATCGGATCGGAGCAGGGGGACGGGCGCTGGTTTCCGGAAAAGGGGTCGTGCCTCGTCGTGTCCGGAACGGCGCCGAGATCATTCATGCCCTCATGCTAGACTGAAGAGAAATAATCCGGGCATCCGATTTTTTTTATGGACAAGGTTCAACACGAAGCGCTCCTCTCATCGCTCGAAGACGCCGGTCAGCTCGAGGAGTACAAGCAGTCGTATGACGGCTACCAGGTCGGCCTCATCCCGAAGATCCTCGGTACCTTCCTCGTCACCTGCGGTAATCTCGTCTATGGCCACGAGCCCTCGTACGGTAAGTTCAAGGCGGTCGAGGTGATCGCGCGCATCCCATACCAGTCATGGGAGGTGGCGAGCTATATGCTCCTCACCATGTGCTACTCGAACGAGAAGAAGGCGATCGAGTTGTCCAAGACCTCGCGCTTCGGCCGCGCTTCGCAGGATAATGAGACGATGCATGTGGTCGTCTTCTCTCAGCTTGCCAAGAAGTATGGACAGGACGGATTCATCCGCCACACGCTCATCCCGCTCCTCTTTTCCTTTGGCTATGCGGCGGCATCATTCATCCTCTACCTCTTCAGTCCGAAAAGCGCGCTCCAGCTGAACTACCTTTTCGAGGACCACGCGTTCGCCCAGTACACGCGCTATGTCGAGACGCACGCTGAAGAATTGAGATCCCGGCCGATTCTTTCGGATTTCCTCGAGTTCTATGGCCGCCACCCGAAGAGCGAATACGAGTTCTTCGTCTCGGTGAAGAATGACGAGATCATCCATCGCAATATGTCGGCGCACCGAGCGGACGAGCTGTAAGCAGGAGTTGCCGCAGTGATTTTTTCGTGATAGTCTGGGGCCACAATTGATTCTGGCCATGAAGGAACCATCATTCTTTCTTGTCTGCCTCGGCGGGCTAGGCCATGGGAAGAACGCTTTGTCTGAAGCCAGTAGAACCCAGCGGGTCGGCCCGTCACAGCCATGTATGAAGTCCGCGTCTTGCGGAGAAGCGAGGTGGTACCACGATTGACTATCGTCCTCAGCACAAGCGTGTTGGGGATTTTTTGTTTTTAGAACTATGCAACACATCACATTTTCATTGAATGATTTTGACCTTGGCATCGGCATGTTGGTCTTTGTCGCGTATATGCTCATAGATGGATTGTATGTCGCCTATACCTACTCTATTGTGAAGAAGGAACCGGCGGTCGCGGCGACGATGGGTGCAACAATGTATCTTCTTATTGCTTTTGGCGTGATCAACTTTGTCGATAACTTCCTCTATGTCATTCCGTTGGTGCTAGGTTCTTGGTTGGGAACTTACTTCATCGTCAGGCGTGAGCGAGATAAGGAATAATTCTCTGATTTTTAATAAGCCTATGTCATTCAAAAAAGTCGATGCCAAAGTAAATTTCCCGAAACTCGAAGAGAGCATCATCGAGCTTTGGGAGCGCAACAAAACATTTGAAAAGTCCGTGACGAATCGCGCGGGGAAACCGGCCTATGTCTTCTATGATGGGCCGCCGTTCGCCACTGGGACGCCGCATTATGGACACATCGTCGCGAGCACCATCAAGGACGTCGTGCCGCGCTACTGGACGATGCGCGGCTATCAGGTGGAGCGGAAATGGGGCTGGGACTGCCACGGCTTGCCTATCGAGAACATCGCGGAGAAGGAGCTCGGCATCAGCCACAAGAAAGAGATCGAGACGCTCGGTGTCGCCAAATTCAACGAGGTTTGCCGCTCGAAAGTGCTCGAGTACGTCGACGAGTGGAAGAAAGTGATGCGCCGCTTCGGCCGCTGGGCAGACATGGAGAACGCTTACCGCACCATGGACCGCGATTTCATGGAGAGCGTGTGGTGGGTCTTCAGGGGGCTCTGGGACAAGGGGCTCATCTACGAGTCGTATCGGACCATGCATATCTGTCCGCGCTGCGAGACGACCCTGTCGCAATCCGAAGTCGCTGAGGGTTACAAGGACGTGAAGGACTTGGCGGTCACGGCGAAGTTCGAGCTCGTGGATGAGCCGGGGACATTTGTACTCGCCTGGACCACGACACCATGGACGCTGCCTGGCAATGTCGCCTTGGCGGTGAATAAGGATATCGAGTATGTGAAAGTTCGAGATGCTTGGATTCCAGTCAAACATCCTATTGAGCCACTTCAACAGGGAGTCACTCCAGAAGAGTCAAAAATGTTAGTTGAACATTTGATTCTTTCAAAAGATGCATTCGAGGCGAATAAAAAATTCTTCCACAATAATGAACCCAAGGTTGTCGAAGAGTTTAAAGGCTCTGAGCTCCTCGGTAAAGCCTATAAGCCGCTCTTTGATTACTACGCGAAGGATGAGTCGTTGAAGAACCGAGAGAACGGGTGGAAGATCTATCACGCGGATTTCGTCACGACCGACATGGGAACGGGTATTGCTCACGAGGCGCCGGCCTTTGGCGAAGACGACATGCAACTCGGGAAGCGTGAGAATCTGCCGTGGGTGCAGCATGTGAATATGGACGGCAGCATGAAACCGGAAGTGACCGACTTTGCCGGCCGTCCGGTAAAAAGCAAAGAGGATCCGTCGGCCATGGATGTCGAGATCATCAAGTACCTCGCCAAAGCCGGGACGCTCTTTGCCAAGGAGAAATACGAGCACAGCTATCCGCACTGCTGGCGCTGCGATACGCCGCTCCTCAACTATGCGACGAGCTCGTGGTTCGTCCGCGTCGCTGATCGCAAGGACAAGATGATCGCGCTTGCTGATGATATCAACTGGTCGCCCGAGCACATCAAGGCTGGTCGCTGGGGCAAGTGGCTCGAGGGTGCACGCGACTGGTCCATCAGCCGCCAGCGCTACTGGGCGAGCGTCATGCCGCTCTGGAAGTGCGATTGCGGTGAGATGTGGGTCTTCGGTTCGGCGACTGAGTTGGAGGAGGCGAGCGGTCAGAAAGTCGACGATCTCCACAAGCATGTCGTCGACCTTGTGACGGTCCCGTGCGCGAAGTGCGGGGGAGTGATGCACCGCGTCCCGGATGTCCTCGACACGTGGTTCGACTCGGGTTCGATGCCGTATGGCGAGCGGCACTATCCGTTCGAGAACAAAGAAAAGTTCGATGCCGCGTTCCCAGCGCAGTTCATCGCCGAGGGTGTCGATCAGACGCGCTGCTGGTTCTACTATCTCCATGTCATCGCGACAGGGATCCGGGAGACGAAGGCGTTCCAGAATGTGGTGGTGAACGGCATCGTCCTCGCCGAAGACGGCCGCAAGATGTCCAAGAAGCTGAAGAATTATCCGGACCCGATGGACATCCTCGACAAGTACGGGTCGGACGTCCTCCGCTATTACCTCCTCTCGTCGCCGGTGGTCGCGGCCGAAAACCTGAACTTCTCCGAGCGCGATATGTCGGACATCCAGCGCAATCTCTTCCGCATGCTCTGGAATTCGTACTCGTTCTTCATGACCTATGCGGCGATCGACAATTGGGAGCCGAAGGCGAGTGCGTTACCGTCCGACAATCTCCTCGACCGCTGGATCCTGTCCGAGCTCCAGCTCGTGACGTGCGAAGTGAACGAGGCGATGGAAAAGTACGAACTGAACCGGGCGACGCGGGCGTTCGGGCCGTTCGTCGATAACCTGTCCAACTGGTACATCCGCCGGAGCCGGAAGCGCTTTTGGAAGAGCGAGGACGACGGCGACAAAGAGGCAGCGTATCAGACGCTCTACACGACGCTCGTCACGCTCGCGAAGCTCATGGCGCCCTTTACGCCATTCCTCGCCGAGGAAATCTATCGCAATTTGACTGGTGAAGAATCCGTCCATCTCGCTGACTATCCAGTCGCGGATGATTCACTTATTGATGAAAAGTTGAATGAACGAATGAAGCAGCTTCGTGAAATTGTAACTTTAGGTCTTCAAAAACGCGCGGAGGCAAAGATTAAAGTTCGCCAGCCGCTACCAATGATTACTCTTGGAGAAAAGTATGCAGATACATTTCTGGATGAAACATTAAAACTCCAGTTCTACACTGATATCGCGGCAGAGGAATTGAATGTCAGAGAGGTCAGATTCGTACCAAATCAAACGGAAGATGTTGTCTTGGATACCAACATCACCCCAGAACTGAAACTTGAGGGAGAGGCGCGGGAAATTATCCGCGCGATCCAAGAGGGTCGCAAGAAGGCCGGCTTCAATGTGGAGGATCGCATCAGCCTCGGCTATACCGGCAAGGACGCGGTCTTTGCGAACGCCGAACTTGGCGATCTCATCGCGCACGAAACCCTCGCGACCGAGGTGCAGTCCGGTACGCTCGCTGACGCCGAATACAGCGAAACAACCGAGATCGAGGGTAAAGCATTCGCCTTTACCCTGAGGCGTAGCAAGTAGAGATACGAGACATATGAAAAAAGAAATCCCAGCGCTGATGCGCCCGCCGGAAATGTCTGAGCCGGAGAAGCCGAAAAAGCCAGATGGTGAGCAGGAAATATTGCAGCGAAAGATCGAGGCGTGTTACGCGAAGCTCGCGGAGGCATGGCGTTTGCGCCTATCAAAGCCGGAGAGAATACGGGCAACACTGAGCGATGTAGCGATGGAGTGGACGCAGCATAAGGACTTCATCCGCGAAGGGCTTCGTCATAAGGAGACTCGCATCAGGGCGCTCGAGACAGTACGGAGAGTCCAGGATATGGCGCGAAGCTTCTTTGAAAAAGATCACCACAGCGAACGCCATTTTTCCAAGGAAGAGCAACTGGCTATTTTCTTGAACGATGATGTGCTCGCCGAGCTTCCTGGCTTGGATGATGAGGTGAGAGAGAGCGACAATCCATATCGAGAGCTCGCTCTCGTTGTCATGAGCGAAATGCTCGATTCGCTAGATACTCGGCAGCGGGAAAAAGCAGAGGCCTGGCTTATCGAACATCTACCGTCTCTGGAAGATGTGATGAGAGAAGAAATCCAGGGTTTTTCATCGTATGAGAGCGACACTACGAAAGTATGGCAAAACCTTCTCCTGCGCACTGAAAAAACTGAGAGTTTCGAGAAAGTCTTCGAGGCATTCAGGCGAACCTGGAAAGAATCCGGAAGCACAGAGTGGACAGGAATGAACCGCGCGTTCTTTCTTCCGATATTCACGACCCATGTCAAACCGCTGGCACAGCGAAAGGACTGGATCGCTATGGGTCTCGCCGACATGTATGGCCTGAACGGCCCAGAAACTGTCGAGAAATGGAGCTACGATGGCAATGAGTATATGGAGGAGCATCATGGCCCCTCGTACCAGTATTGCTATCCCGATCATCTCTCTGCGCTTGCCTATCTCGAGCAGGAACAGCCGGGTGCGGCTCGAGATCTGCAGAAGGAATTCAATATTTCGCATTTCGGTCGGTATAGCCTCAATGCCCTCCTAAACCAATGGGAGAATCGCGATGCTTCGAAACCCTACGGAGTGATGATGTATCCAGACGCTGACTGGAACGGGGCGTTCTTCGATAGGAGCGGCGTGATGGCCGAGGCTATGCTCAAACTGCGTGCAGGCGGATACGAGACGCGCATTGTAGAAGCTGATTCCAAGTTCCGGGCGGCCAAGGAGATGCTTATCCTCGAGAAGCGCTATGCTTCAGCGGGGAGAAAGATGGGATTTTTCATCCTCTGCGGACACGGGAAGTCGCACAAGATCATGATGGGCGAACCGGGTCGGACGGATATCGACAGATCGTATTCGAAAGAACAAATCTCGAGATCAGAATTCACGATCGAGGATGTCAAAAAAAGCCTAGGTGTCGGGCGAGTCTTTGATCGGCTGCTGGAGCCGGAAGCCTCGACAGTTCTTTTTTCGTGCAGTACTGGTGCTGAGGGCGGCTTTGCTCAAGAGCTCTCGAAAAAGACCGGGAAGATTGTCATAGGGCCGAGCATTCCCGTGATTATCGGCAGTTTGGAGGTCGGTTTCACTCCCGAGGGGAAGCCGACGCTCCATCCGGGATACAAGACGGTGACCGGAGGGGATGCCGAAGGAGCGCGCTATATTTCGGGACAGAAACAGGGATAAATACCAATCCAGTGGGCTCTGATGCGCTGATGACGAGCTCTGGTTTCTCGCACCGGTAGCGTCTGGGTTCCTAAGGGATCGGTTAGGAATGCGCCTCCGACCGCTCTCAGAGGAGATGCGTACTTTCTCCATGATACACTTTGCACTGTATGGAATACCGATTCACTGGCATCATGCTCCGGAAGCGCGAAGTGGGGGAGACAGACCGTTTCTATACTTTTTTCACCCGCGAGCAAGGTAAAGTGACCGCGATCGCCAAGGGCGTACGCAAAGGCGAAGCGAAATTGGCGAGCTCGCTCGAGACGGCGACGCTAGCCGAAATCATGGTGGCACGCACTCGGGGGACGGGAAAAATCACTGGAGCAGTACTCGAGCAGTCATATCCAGCGCTTCATCGGTCATTCGGATTCTTGAGGGACGTTACGCGATTCTTTGCGGATGTTGACCATCTGATCGAGCCCGAAGAGAGAGATGAGTCAATTTTCGAACTTCTGAAACGTTATCTTGACGCGCTCGAAGTGATCGCGGCAGAGCCTGTCGATGATCGGAACGCTTGGCTTCTGACAGAAGGGGCATACTATCAACTGTTTGTTCTCCTTGGCTATCAGCTGGAACTCGGGATGTGCGTCGTCTCGCGCGAACGATTGCGAAGCGGGGGCGTGTTCAGGGTGAGTTTCTCGATGGGAGGGGTCGTTTCCTCCGATCATTTCCGTGATGTCCCGGATGCCCAGCCAATTTCCGAGAATGCAATAAAAACGCTCCGTCTCATTGCTCACCAACCGTTGCAGCATCTTGCAAAAATTATTGTTGATGATGCGGTTGCAAGCGAAATTGTCCGCTTACGGTCCTCATACCAGCGCTTTATCCGGGACTAGCCGCGCTTTCGTCCTCAACAGCGCTCTGATAAAATAAAGAAAATACCCTTATGTCGCTTATCGAAGTGAATGAAGAGCTCCATCGGCGCAGTCGCGAGACTGACCCGGCATTTTCAGGTGAAGCAGCTAGAAAGTCTAAGTCTGTGCTGCCAGATCCTGTCGATGTACCGCTCCCCGAGGTTCTACTCGGAGATGCTTGGGGTGGACAAGAACAGCATCGGGAGCCAATACAAGCCTCGGCAGCACCTGAAAGCCCGGCAAAACATCTTTCCCGGAAAGCCGCATGGTTTCTTGGTGGTCTCGCCCTCACTCTCATAGTCCTGGGAGTCATTTTTAAAGCTAGCGGCTGGCTGTTTTCGTCAGAAAATGTCCAGGTCGGTATCACAGGTCCGAAGCGCGTCGAGAGCAATCAGCCGGTTGAGTACGTGATCCATTACGAGAATAACAACTGGGTTGATCTCGATAATGCCGAGCTGATTGTCACCTACCCGGAATTTTTCCACTTTGCATCGGGGGAAGATGGTTTCCAGGTGAATGCCGCTCGCGCGGTGATCCCTATCGGGACAGTTCAGCGATCCAGTCAGGGCAGTCTGATACTCAGAGGATCGTTCCGGTCTCTTCAGGACCAGGTCGCGCTGTTCACGGTGACACTCCGATCCTCCCCAAAGGGCATATCCAGCCGGATCGATATCGAATCTCAGTATAGTGTCGCTATTGCAAGTTCTGCGGTCGTCATCGAGCTTGAGGCGCCGCTTCAGGCTGGTGACGGGCAGTTCGCTGATTATGTTGCGACTTATCGGAATGAGAGTTCGGAAACGATCGAGAACCTCAGTCTGGTTATCGAGTATCCGTCAGGATTTTCTTTCCGTGAATCAAGCCCAGTGCCGGTGCGAGGGGAGAATACGTGGAGCATATCAAGCCTTGCTCCTGGTGCCTCGGGGACGGTAACGGTCCGTGGCGTGCTTACCGGGGGACGGGGCGACGTGAAGCGAGTTGTCGCGCGGATCGGTCTGCCTCAGGGTGATGGATCGCTTCTTGCGTATGCCGAAAACGAACGCCAGACCCGGATTATTGCTTCCCCGCTTACCATCCTCCAGAAAATCGGGGATGACAAAAAGACTATAGAATCTGTTGAACCAGGTGAGGCGATCCCGTACAGGATTATCTTTCGGAACGATGGCGATGTCGGCCTCAGGGACCTCATTGTCACGGTTGATCTTGATCCAGAGTATTTTGATGTGAGCAATATCCGTCTTGGTAATGGCGGTACGTACAGTATCGTCAAACGGCAGGCGGTATTTCGAGCGGCAGATCGTGAGGTGCTCTCGGGGCTTGAGCCAGGACGGAGCGGCGAGATCACGTTCTCAGTCCCGGTCCGCAGCGACCTCCCGTCTTCGGGTAAGAGCAACATCGAAATAGCGTCGGTAGCGCGGATCGATAGTCCGGATGTTCCGACCCCAATCGGCGCCAATAAGGTGATCGCGAGCAACCGCATCGCCTTCAAGGTCAGGACTGCTCCGGCTGTCGATCTCTCAGGGTATCACTATGATGGCCGCGGCAATACGGGCCCTATTCCTCCGGTAGTCGGACAAGAGACGACATATACGATGAATTTGCGAGCGGCGAGCACGTTGAACGCGATCGAAGACGCCCGCTTCGTCCTCTCTCTGCCAGGTCAAGTGCGCTATGTAAAGACGTATGCTAGTGACCAAGGAGATATCGTGTACAATGACCGGACCGGAGAAATTTTCTGGAATATTGGGACGCTCGCACCGGGCGCGGGGAAGCCGGTCGGCGTGTCGATTCAAATCGGCCTTACCCCTGATCCGAGTCAGGTACTTTCTGAAGCCAAGCTCGTCAATTCAGCAATTTTTACCGGCCGTGATATCTGGAGCGGCGCAGCCATCCGCCAGGAACTTCCTGCAAAGATCACTACCTTGAAGGAGGATGAGAAGTTGTCTGACGGGGGCGGCAAGGTTCAAGCAGTACCGTAGTCCGAAACCTGAATAGGTATGCTGCAAGAGCGGTCCAAGAGAAATCCGATACTTGAGACGAGAAAGGGGCCTGTTAAGGTTCCGGTTTTTATGCCGATTGCGACGCGCGGCGCAGTAAAGCATCTGACAGCCGGAGACCTTCAGGCGCTCGGAGCATCGATTATCCTCGGCAACACATATCACCTGTGGCTCCGGCCCGGGGACGAGCTGATCGCGCGCGCTGGCGATCTTCACGCGTTCATGCGTTGGGATGGGCCGATTCTGACAGACTCGGGCGGATTCCAGGTGTTTTCGCTCGGCGCCCGGGCGGCGGAGCGCTTTGGAAAGAATGGCGTGAAGCTTTCTGAGGAAGGTGTTGAATTCCAGGATCCAACGAATGGCGATACGCATTTTCTCTCGCCGGAAACATCAGTCGATATCCAGCTTAATCTCGGGTCGGACATTATCATGGTGCTCGATGAATGTCCGCCATATCCCTGCACTCGTGGATATGCATTGCAGTCGCTCGAGCGGACGACGCGTTGGGCGATGCGGGCTAAAGCTCATTTTGAAAAGCGCGTCATTGAACTCGGCCTAGAGGAGTATCGGCCGCTTCTTTTCGGCATCGTCCAAGGTTCGACCTACTCTGATCTCCGCAAGCAATCTGCTGAAGAGCTCGTCCGGATCGGCTTTGACGGCTACGCGATTGGTGGTATCGCAGTGGGTGAACCGCGCGAGACGCTGCCTGACATCCTCGCAGCGACACTCCCATATCTTCCCGCTGATAAGCCGCGCTATCTCATGGGACTTGGCCGGCCGGAGGAAATCGTAGCGGCAGTTCGAGCGGGTGTAGACATGTTCGATTGTGTGATTCCGACACGCGAGGGGCGGCACGGTCGCCTCTTTTATCGGACCGGAAAACCGATTGATCCGCATGGCGGCTTCTATGAAACGAAAAATCTAACAGCTGAAGAGTTCCGCGAAGACTTTTCACCGATTGATGCCGGGAGCACGGTTCCTCTGCTCCGCGAGTATTCGAAAGCGTATCTGCGCCATCAGTTTGCAATGGATGAGCCTTTGGCCGGCCGACTTGCAACGCTTCATAACCTTGCTTTCTATCTTGGGCTGATGCGTGAACTCCAGAACGAAGCATCTCTTGAGTAAAAAAAAAACGGCGCGAGGCAGGATGCTATCTCGCGCGTTTGATGGAAGTGGTGGCACAGCTGTTTCTAGTGTTTTTTGTCGGCGATCTTGGTGACGACCGGACGGAGTGCCTTCAAGAGCAGGATGAGGAGTGCTTTATTTCGGAGCAGGTGATCCGAATGCACATCATAAGCTGCATCTTCAATGAGGGCCCGGGTCTGATCTTTTTCGAAATTGCGGAGTTCGATTGCGAGCGGTACCCATTTTTGCTCGTTAAGTAGTTTCATCAGAGCATCTTGTTTTTCTCGGTCCGTGATGTGAATGCATAGAACAGAGGCAACAGTCCCGGACGCGATCGACTCGCTCCGGATCTTAGTCCTGAGATACTTGATAGTCGTCCGGATGTCATTGAGATTGGGTTCTGCTCGTTGTCCGCCGGAAGCCGACCGTAGTGCAGACGACATAATCACCTCCTGAAAATCGGTTGATAGAAGGAGTGAATATTGATAGTATTCACTTGTTAAAGAATCCGCTTATCCTAAGGAAAAAGAGCGATTTTGTCAATACTTTTTTATCGCATTATGACCGAACGACCCGCCGACCTCATGGAGAAAATCATCTCGCTCGCGAAGCGCCGAGGGTTCGTATTTCCGTCATCGGAAATCTATGGCGGTTTTGCGGCCGTGTATGACTTCGGTCCGTATGGTGTCGAGCTCGCGAAGAACATCCGCGAGGCCTGGTGGAGAGCGATGGTCTATGATCATGAAAATATCGTCGGACTCGACTCGGCCATCTTCATGCACCCAAAAGTCTGGGAGGCTTCGGGTCACGTCGGCGGTTTCTCCGACCCGCTCGCTGAGTGCAAGGAGTGTCATGCACGAGTCCGGGTCGATCACCTCCTCGAGGCCGTCGGCGTCTTTGCGGATGAGAAGATGAGCGAGGCCGAGATCAATGCGCTGTTTGCCGAGCATCAGAGCAAAGTGAAGTGCCCGAAGTGCGGCAAATCGAATTTTACCGAAGCGAAGAATTTCAATCTCCTCGTGCAGTCCAACCTGGGAAACTTTACTGGCGACTGGACCGTAGCGCCGACCTACCTCCGCGGCGAGACGTGCCAGGGGATCTATGTGAATTTCAAGAACGTGCTCGACAGTTCCCGCGTGAAGGTGCCGTTCGGCATCGCTCAGATCGGCAAGGCGTTCCGGAACGAGATCACCGCGCGGCAGTTCATCTTCCGCAAGCGCGAGTTCGAGCAGATGGAGATGCAGTACTTCGTCCATCCGAGCGAGGCGGCCGCTACGTACGAGGAATGGCGAGAGAAACGCTTCAACTATTACACCGAGACACTTGGACTCAAGGCCGAAAATCTCCGCTGGCACGAGCATGAGAACCTCGTCTTCTATGCGAAGGCGGCCTGGGACATCGAATACAACTTCCCGTTCGGGTTCAAAGAGCTCGAAGGCATCCACAATCGGAGCGATTACGATCTGACGCAGCACTCGAAGTTCTCGGGCACGGATCTCTCGTACCTCGATCCGAAGACGAATGAGAAGTATATCCCGTGGATCGTGGAGACGTCGGTCGGCCTCGACCGCACCTTCCTCGCCGTCATGACGGATGCGTACACCGAGGAAAAAGTCGGAGAGGACGATACGCGCATCGTGCTGAAATTTCCGAAGAAGCTCGCACCGGTGCAGGTCGCCGTCTTCCCGCTCCTCAAGAACAAGCCCGAACTCGTTGAGAAGGCGCGTGAAGTATACGATATGCTCCGTCAGGATTTCCGCGTCGAGTTCGACGACAATGGGAATGTGGGGAAGCGCTACCGTCGGCAGGACGAGATCGGCACGCCGTACTGCGTCACCATCGACTTCGATACGCTCGGTGAGACGCCCGAGCTCGCTGGTACGGTCACCGTCCGTGACCGCGACAGCATGCAGCAGGAACGAGTGAAAATCGGGGAACTTGTTCGGGTCTTGAACAAGCAGTTATGAAAAAAGGAATAGCTATCACTGTATTAGTTACTATCTTGTTTTGCATTCTTTTCTACTGGAATAGTTATAGACCTAGTGAAATAAAGAAGTCGTGTTATAGAGAAGCTATTGCTTCAGCACAAGAAAAATTTATTGGTGAGGGTCCATCAAATCTTGTTCCTATCGGATCAGAAAAGACCCCAAGAGAAATTTTTGATGAGAAAGTAGGAAGTGGTGCGTATCATAATGCTGACTTTGAATCTTACTACTCGAAGTGTTTGCTCAAAAACGGAATTTAGAAAGTTTACTCTGAAATAACCAAGAAACGCATGAACTACAAGAAATACACGCTGAAGAACGGGCTGCGCATTATCCTCGCGCCGATGCAGGAGATGGGCGGCGGTATTTTTTTGGCCGTATGACTTTTGAAAAGAAACTATTTGAACAAAAAGGATTAGTTCTCGACAAGGAAAGGGTTTTGACATATTCGAAGCTCTCCTGTCCGCTAGAGTGTCGGTATTGTTTTGTAGTAAAGAATGTTGTTTGATGGCGCGGCAGAGGCAAATAATTATCTACGGACCCATGAAGAATATTGAAATTAAAGTCAGAGTTTCTGATCGGGCGAAGATGCTTCAATATATAATGCAGCTCGGTGCGGAAAGTAAAGGAGTCCTCCGACAGACGGACACGTATTTTAACGTCCCGTCTGGTCGATTAAAGATGAGAGAGGAACGTTCGCGCGATTTCGCAGATATCATTTTCTACAATCGTCCCAATAAAAAAACCTCGCGGCTTTCGGAATACGATATTATCGAGATTCAGAAGTCCGGGATTAAAGGGATAAAAAAACTCCTTTCAAATGCACTTTCGTCGAGTGTGATTGTAAAAAAAGTACGGAGACTGTATATGTATCAGCATACTCGCGTCCATTTGGATCATGTAAATGGCCTCGGGGATTTTCTTGAACTGGAAACAGTTGTAAAGGGAAGTCAGAAGATGATAGATGCTCTCAAAGAGCACCGGCGAGTCGTTAGAGCTCTTGGTCTGGAGTCCTGCGAGAAAATCCCGTTTTCATACTCTGATCTTCTTTTGCGGAAACATAAAGTGACAAAGGGTTAATTTTCCGGTATACTGCGTAATTCAATGAAGATATAGCAGCTTATGAACTACAAGAAATACACGCTGAAGAACGGGCTGCGCATCATCCTCGCGCCGATGCACGAGACGGAGACGGCGACAGTCATGATCATGACCGGGGTGGGGAGTCGCTATGAGAC
>SSEF01000002.1 GCA_008012175.1 Candidatus Moraniibacteriota bacterium
CTCTTCGGATGTGCCGATCTTGGCGATGAGCCTTGAAACGGGGAGGGAATTTTTCTTGAGCGCTACCTTGCAGCGGAGCTTCTGATCGGCCAGACGACGACCGCGGGCATGATTATACCGCCGCACATAGTCGAGGTTGCGGGCATTCATCCCGAGGAGGGTGCGGCTTTGGGCGAGCCAGGAAAGCATATGGGAAAAGGAGGAGGCCTAAGACTCCTGTTTCAAGATATGACGGAAACGGAAGATCTCTACAAGCCTGAGACCGGTCCATTTCCCGAGCCCGATATTGATGAGGAAGGTGAGGGCAATCGCCCACGGGTACTGGAGGAAGAAGTCGCGAAGTGTCGGCCAGCCGATGACGAAGTATCCGACGATAGAGATGGCAAGCGTCTCGCCGGCGAGGAGGAGAGCTGTCCGGGTTCCTTGCTCGATCTGGGTGGCGATGAATTTTTCGGCGAGCGTAATGAGAATGAGGAGTGGGAAGATGTCGACAGCCGCTAGACCCGTCCGATTGAGCGAGGCGCCAAAGGCGAGTATGCCGAGAACGGTGAGTGAGATGATCGAGAGGGTAATGGCGACTCGGGGGAGATAGAGGAGGCGGAAAGCGCGGAGGAGGTATCGCGACAGGATACCCATGCCGATGACCGCAAAGAAAATCGCTACCCCATACTTTAGGCCTTTTTCGCCGAAGGCAAGAAAGGCGAATGTAATGATCGATGGTGTATAAATGCCGAAAGCCTTGATACCAACAATCTGCCGGAAAAATGCTACCAGGGTAGCGATGACTGGCAGCATGAGGAGGAGATAGACGGTCTCGACCGGCACACCCTCAGTGACGAAATACTGGATGACAGGATGATAGTTCATATGCTCCTATTATACTCTTCGTTTGACGAATGATGCATGATTGAGGTGACAGAGTGCGATCGCGAGCGCATCAGCAACATCGTCGGGCTTCGGTATTTCTTTCAGATGCAGGATCTCTTTAGCCATGCGCTGGACTTGCTGCTTGTCGGCTTTGCCATACCCGGTGAGTGCTTGCTTGACCTGGAGTGGCGTGTAACCGGCAATGCTAAGCCCAAAATCAGCCAAAGTCAAGAGGAGCGCGCCGCGCGACTGAGCGACAGCGATAGCAGTCTTTTGATTGTTGAAGAAGAAGAGCTCTTCCATGGCCGCTTCGTCCGGAGCGTGGATGGTAATGATCTCCTTTACATCATCGCGGATTTCCTGGAGGCGCTTCTCGAGGGGGAGCTCTTTTGGCGTGGAAATATGGCCGTAGGCGAGCGGCGTTGTTTTCCCGTGGAGTTGCTCCAAGACCGCCCAGCCGATGGTCGCCGTGCCAGGATCGATGCCGAGAACGCGCATAGTATTTCGTTTAGGCGAGGTTGTCCCAGACGATCTGAACGTCCTGATTGTCTTCGAGGAGCTCCTTGAGCTTCTCGAACTTGGCGAGGTCATCGCCTTGGAGCGAAACGGTTTGTGTAGGAAGGTAACCGAGCTCAGCGGATTCAGGAGTCATCTGCTTTCCCTCGAAATGCGCGCGCACGGCCTGGAGGTCCTCCGGCTTGGTGATGATGAGTAGGACATCTCCCTCGGCTTTGAAATCATCGGCACCGGACTCGATAGCCTCTGTCTCTAGGGCTTCTGCCGAATAGCGATCCGCGGGGAAGACGATGATGCCGGCGCGCTTGAACATAAACGAGACAGACCCGCTCGGAACGAATTTGCCGCCATTTTTGGTGAGGATGGTCTTCACTTCACCGACCGCGCGGTTCTTATTGTCGGTCATGCCTTCGATGAGGAGGGCGACTTGACCTGGTCCGTATGCTTCGTAGAGGACTTCTTCGACTGCGGCAGCATCCTTGAGTTCGCCGGTACCGACTTTGATGGCATGTTCGATCCGGTCCTTGGGCATGTTGACGCTCCGGGCCCGATCGATCGCAAGGCGTAGTTTGAAGTTCATATCTGGATCGCCCCCACCGTCGCGCGCAGCGATGGTGACGAGGCGTCCGAACTTCGTGAAAATAGCGGCGCGCTTGGCATCGTTTACACCTTTGGCGCGATGGGTAGTGGCCCAATGCGAGTGTCCTGACATAGGGAGAGTATTATGAGGAAAAAACGGAGCAATGTGCTCCATTTTCTTATCATATCCGACCGGAAAAGGGAATTCCTAGGCTGCTGATCTGAATTTTTCACCGCGCTGTGTCGCTTCGACAATGCGGTTGATTTCGTCGTCACGCTCGGTGCGGAGCCGCTCCATGATGAGGTCCTTTACGTGGTATGGATCTGGCACCCGCCGGAAGAGAAAATAGTCTTCCTCCGAAGCGGTCTGCACCTTCACGTCGCCGAAGTTGAGCATCGTCGGAATCATGCCACTCACTTCCGATGTCACATCCTGGATGCGGGAGAATTTCAGTTCGCTTACGGTTCGGACGAACAGTCCCTTCTGCTCGATATTGATGACGCGTTCATTCGTAATGATCCAGACATCAAAAAAGTAATCGATCCAGACGAGAAAGGCATAGAGCCAGATAAGGAGGATGAGTGAATTCTGAATGAAGAGGACAAAGCGGAACATCTCGCTACCGAGGGCATCCGGATGGAGGAGAGGAATGATCGAGAGCGATCCGAAGAGTGCTGCTACAAAAAGGACGACGACGAAGAAATGCGTCGCGATATCGAACCAGTGGCGGTGCACGACCCGGAGCACGATTTCGCTCTCGCGCTGACCCTGGAAATGATAGCGGCTGAAGTCGTGGTTCGGCATAGTTAGAAATTCACCGGAAGGAGCAGTGTCTCGAGTGGGAGGCTGAAGAAAAGGGCGCTATTTGACCAGAGCAGGATCGCGGTCACGATGACGAAGAGGCTCGTCATGCCGGCGGCGAGCCGGCGATTCAGCGAGTAGCGCGATAGGTGGAATACGATGAACAGGCTCGCGATGACTACGCCGGCAAAGAAAAGGAGATACGTGATGCCGAAGAAAAGCTGCATGAAGTTTGTTTTCTTCAGTATAGCGGCTCAGTCTCGCTTAGAGAAGCTTCTCCTCGATGCCAAAGGGTGGTTCCAGATCGAGATGTCGGTACCCTTCGGGCGTGACAATACGGCCGCGGGGTGTACGCGCGATGAAGCCGATCTGGATGAGGTAGGGTTCGATGACGTCTTCGATAGTGTGCATCTCCTCGCTCGTGATCGCGGAAATAGCTTGGAGTCCAGCCGGTCCCCCTTTGAATTTCTCGACGATCGCCTGGAGAACTGTTCGGTCAGCAGGTTCCAAACCTAGGCGGTCGATCTCGAAAAGGGCGAGCGCTTCACTTGCGACTTTCTGCGTGATGACGCCATCGTGATGCACCTCGGCATAGTCGCGGACGCGTTTCAGGATGCGGTTGGCGACTCGCGGCGTGCGGCGACTCGCGGCGGCGATCTCTCTCGCGCCGAGGTCATCGAGCGTGACGCCAAGGATACCAGCCGAACGGCGGATGATCTCCTCGATCTCTTCGGCCGTGTAGAATTCCAGTCGATGGATCGAACCGAAACGGTTCCGGAGAGGGTTGGTCAACGCGCCGAGTCGGGTTGTCGCACCGATGAGTGTGAAGCGAGGGAGATCGAGCTGGATCGTCCGTGCGGCCGGACCTTTACCGATGATGATATCGAGCTTATAATCTTCCATTGCTGGATAGAGCACTTCCTCGATTGATTTGTTCAGCCGGTGGATCTCGTCGATGAAGAGGCAGTCGCCTGGTTCGAGATTGGTGAGGATAGAACCGAGATCGCCGACCCGCTCGATGGCCGGGCCGCTGGTTACTTTGATTCCGGCGCCCATTTCGCGAGCGATGATGTGAGCGAGCGTTGTCTTGCCGAGACCAGCTGGCCCATAAAGGAGCACATGCTCAATCGATTCTCCTCGCTTCTTGGCAGCCTGGATGAAGATCTCGAGATTCCTCTTCGTTTTTTCCTGGCCAATGTACTCGCTAAAGCCGCGCGGACGTAAGCTATTCTCGATCACCGCATCCTCCTCGGTATGTTCGGTCGTGTTCAGCATAATTCGTATAATTTGGCTTAAAAGAGCCAAGGATGACATGTTCAAGTAATAGTATTTTACCACTACTTGATTCCGTTACAAAAAGTGAAATATTTTTTTAAATTCATTTGTGCCTAGGAAAGTCGTTGATACAGAAGATCCCTTCTAATAAGCCATGGAATAGGCGATTTTCAATAGGGTTGACAGGTATCCAAAGCCGTGCTATCCTAGTTCTTCAAATAAAAAACAAACGACCTGACGGTTCCTGGTTCCTTTGGAAATTCCTCACATGTAGACAACTGGAGAGTTCTATCTTTTCTCTTCAGCTTAGGAGGGGTCTAGCCTCGGCTAAAGTCAAGATCGGGTAGGGTGGTTCCGGCTGCGCTACACCTCGACACCAATCCATTCCCCGGGCTCCCATGCCCAGGGCCTTGTCTACAGGTGAGGGATTTTTTTATAAGCAATTTTCTTTCACAACTTCCATCAGACGATGGCCGATCGTTCCCCGGCAGTGGAACAGGGAGATGCTCGTGAAACAAGTATCGAGAGAGACTCGTCGGGGCCGCATTCGGCGCCTCGGACCAAGGCATTACTCGTCCACCCTGTCCCGGTGCAGCAGTGTTCCACCTCCTCGCCGTCATGAGTGGGCCTGGCAGAACGGCCGGTGGCGGTGGATCTGGATACGCATGGGGTATTAGCGTAAGAGCCCGGATAGTTGTACCGTCCGGGCTCTGAAATTTTTTATACTGATGCTTGGCTACGCTTTTGGTGTTTCGGAGGGGACCGCTGCCTGAGGGGCGGCCGTCTCTTCTACAGAAGGGGTAGCGGTATTTTCGTCTTCGAGTTCTTGGTCGTCGAACGTCTCATAGAGATCGCGGAGGGAGTCCTCTTTGCCTGAGGCGGCCCAGACCTCATCCATGGTCGTATAACCCTCGATCACTTTTATGAGTCCATCCTGTGCCATTGTTGCCATGCCATCCTTTACTGCGGCATCGAAGATCTCCTTTTCAGTTGCCATCTCCGAGATGAGATCACGCACTTTCTGCGTCATCGGGAGGACTTCAAAGATACCCTTGCGGCCAAAATAGCCGCTGAAATTGCAGTGGACGCAGCCTTTCGGGCGATAGAGGACATCGATTTTTCCGAATTTTTTCAGCTTTGCCTTTTCCGGGATCATTGCGAGAAGTCTTCCTATCGCATCAATCGTGCTTTTAGCCGGGAGATAGGGTTCCTTGCATTTATCACAAAGAATTCTCACGAGGCGCTGCGCGATGATGATATTCATCGCGCTCGCGATGAGTGATGGCTTTACCCCGAGCTCGAGGAGCCGGGCGACTGTCGCGGTCGCATTATTCGTATGAAGGGTCGAGAGGACGAGGTGGCCCGTGAGAGCCGCTGAGACAGCGACATCGGCCGTTTCATCATCGCGAATCTCGCCAACAAGGACGACATCCGGATCTTGCCGGACGATGGCCCGGAGCGCCGCAGCAAACGTGTAACTGCGATCCTTCGACACCTCAGTCTGGACGATACCGGCGATATTGTACTCGATCGGATCCTCGACGGTGATGACCTTGATCGATGGATTGTTGATCTTGTTGATGATGGAATAGAGGGTTGTCGTCTTTCCGGAGCCGGTCGGACCAGTATTGAGAATCATGCCATTAGGTTTCTCGATAGCCTTCTGGATTTCTTCGAACGCTTGGCCTCGAATTCCAAGGTTGTTCATTTCAACCATCACATCCTCATTATTCAAGAGGCGCATGTTGATATTTTCACCATGGTTTCCAGGGATGATCGAGACGCGGACGTCAATGCGGCGACCATCGTTTTGGATCGAAAAATGTCCATCCTGGGCCCGATCGCGGATATTGATTCGCATGCTGCCGAGCATCTTGATGCGTGAGAGCGCGAGCTGATAGACGTGATGCGGCAGGTCGCCGATATCTTGGAGAAGCCCGTCAATGCGGTAGCGCAGCCGAGCAGTCTTTTCTCCAGGTTCTATATGAACGTCGCTCCCACGCATTTTTGACGCTCCTGCGAGAATGATTTCGATAATCTGTGATGTTGTGACCGTTGAATTTTCTCGCCCGAGCTCAAGAAGATCTCCAAAATTCTTCTCAAAATGTTCGAGATCGTCACCCCTGAGGGAGACACGAAGCAAGTCAAGGCTTTCAAGCAGTGGCTTGTTGGAGTAATTTGACCAGATTTTTTCGAGTGATTGGCGCGAAACGACAGAGATCGTCATCCGCCAGCCGTTTTCATTTGAGAGCTGCTGCAAAAATGCGATCACGGACGGATCCTCGGGGTTTTCGAGGCCGATGTAAATGTGGCTGCCATTCTTTCGAAAGAGTGCAACGCCAAACTTGCGGGCGTCTGATTCAGGGAGAAGCATCACATCTTTCGGGTCAGCTGGAAAAAGATGGAGATCGAGATAGGGGAGTCCAAGTCGGCTTCCAAGCGCATGAGCCCGGTCCTCCATTGATTGCTCACGCAGCTGTTTCAAGAGATCGGTAGCACGTTGAGTCTTTTCGCTTGCGTCAGGAACGATGCGATGGCTAACTTTCGGCATAGGGAATGAATACTTTTCGTTCCCATTCTAGCATTTTTTGATAGTGGCCGGCTATCAAAAGTATCCACTTTTTTGTCGCTGTGATTGGTGGTGCAAGGTGGTCAATTTATTGTTCTGTGCTAATCCGAAACCCTTGGCATGACTTCTCTCAGCCACTGCGACAAGAGGTGCTCAGCGGTCTCAAAGTCTACAGCGGGGAATGTCCCTTCGAGCATGTCACCAGTACGCTGGCTATTTGAAAAAACGGAAAGCAGGTACTCGATCCGATTTTCCTGTTGGGTTTTAATGAAGACGCGTACGGACGATGGGCTTTCCTTGAAGAAGAGGGCGTAGATAATCGCTCCCGTATAATTACTGCGGATCTTATCAAGCACAACGGGCAGGTCTTCGCTTTTTGATCGTGACTCAACGAGGTCTTCAATCGTGACTGGCGCCCATATGAACTGGAGATCCTTATCCATGCGGATATTGCTCATGACCCGGCCCCAGAGCTTCAGGATATGGAGCGGCTGAGTCTTATACAGATTTTTCACGATCTTCTGCTGGTCGGCGCCATGTCCCATGAGGGCTGAGGCGAGCTGGAGTGCTTTGGGCGTCGTGTTTTTCTTCTGGAAGGAATCAGTCGCCGACACGATGCCGGTGAGGAGTGATTCGGCGATATTCGCATCGATGAATTCTTCCCCAGCAGCCTCGATGAAATGGGCCACGATTTCTGATGCGGATGACGCAGTTACGTCGACCAGGTTGAGCTGACCGTACTGCTCGTTGTTCGAATGCCTGTCAATGTTGATGATCGGGACCTCGTAGAAGATATCAGGGTTATCCTCATAGATTTTCCCGAGGCTTTCTTTGTCAGGAGCATCAATGATCAGGACGATATCGAATTTATATTTCGCGAGAATAAAAGAAAAGTCTCGCGGGTCGATGGTGCCGTGCTCCGGAGTGAGATGGATACGGAGTTCCTTATCGAATCGCTCGGTCCGGATATCGAGAATTGGATTATGTTCGGTGTTAAACGAAAGAACGAAATCACGTGCGCCGGAGATTGTCGTTAATACGGTCTCTGGCCATGTTAAGAAGTCCAGATCCTCTCGCTGTTCATCAATCCGTTCGGCGGCTAGAGTCGGTTGTTTTCCGAGTGCGGTAGTGAAGCTGGAAAGGGCGATCCCGCTTGCAACTGCATCCCGACTAGGTGCCGGCGGGAGGAGTATGAGCGGATGTTTCGCCGGCTTGAGGAGTTCGATAAATTGCGCTTCTTTCGTGAGGGACATGCGGGAGGGCTAAAAATCAGAGACCAGACGCTGGATGAAAGTATGAGAGGCCAGCCTACCAGAGAAAATCAAGCCGGTCAAATGGAAGGTTATGGTGATTTTTCAGGAAACCCTGATTTCTACGGATAATTATGAACCTTGATGCAATATGTTTCCTGTCCTATGCTCCAGGCATATGGAGACTATCAGGACTCGATCGAAATTGGATACCTTGGGATGGGGGAGGCGCTTTTCTTCCGTGCTCCAACCTGCTAATCTCATTACATTTGTTGGCGATCTGGGTGCGGGGAAGACGACTCTCATTCAGGGCATCCTCGATGGACTCGGTGCAATCCCGCCATATCCTTCGCCAACGTTCGTGCTCATGAATCAGTACGAGCTCCCGAACGTCACTCTGAACGGTATCCGGCGCGTCTATCATGCTGATGCGTATCGTGTCGGTGCTGAGGATTTCGAAAAGCTGGGCTTTCTCGAATGGTGTGCTGACCCTGAAGGTATCGTTCTCCTGGAGTGGCCAGAACGTCTCGGTGCTCTCGTTCCAGCTGCCCGAACGGAGATTCGCGTCAAAGCGCTCTCTGATACCGAGCGCTGTATCGAGGTTATCAATCTAGCGACTGCTTAATCGCGACCACTATAGTATGTCAAGCAAACGGAAGCTCCTCGTGCTCATCGATGGGAACGCAATCATTCACCGCTCGTACCATGCACTGCCACCGATGGCGACGAAGTCCGGTGAATCCGTGCATGCGGTCTACGGCTTTGCGATGACGTTATTCTCCGTTATCGAGAAATTCAAGCCTGACTACATCGCTGCCTCATTCGATCTCCCGGGCGGGACGTTTCGCGACGAGCTCTATGCCGAGTACAAGGCGACGCGCGCGGCCGCTCCAGACGACCTGTATGCTCAGATCCCGAAAGTGAAGGAATTGGTCCAAGCGATGAATATCCCGATCTATGAACTCCCGGGCTATGAGGCGGACGATTGCGTCGGGACATTAGCGCGTCAGGGCGAGACAGTGGGAACAGATGTCGTGATTGTCACGGGCGATACTGATACGCTCCAGCTTGTCACGGATCATGTGAAGGTCTATACACTCAGGAAAGGACTGAAGGATATGGTGCTCCTCGGCGTTCCGGAAGTGACTGAGAAGTACGGATTTCCGCCAGAACGGCTCATTGACTACAAGGGGCTTCGCGGCGATCCGTCCGACAATATCCCGGGAGTGAAGGGTATCGGCGAAAAAGGCGCGACAGATCTGATCCGGGAGTTCGGTTCGCTCGAGGACATCTACGCGTCGCTCGAACGTGTGAGGCCGAAAGTCCGAGAGAAGCTCGAGGCGGATCGGGAGATGGCCTTCCTCTCCAAGAAGCTCGGCACGATCGATTCATCTGCGCCGGTCAGGCTCGCCCTCGATGAGTGCGCGACGCATGACTTCAATCGTGAAACGATCGAGAACTTTCTCCGCTCGCTCGATTTCTACAGTCTCCTGAAGCGTATCCCGGGCGGTACGGGCGTGACGACTCCTGGCGTAACGGCCGGCAATATGGCCAAGCGAGTATCAAAAAAGACGAAGAGCATCGATACGGGCGATGGGGTGGAGAAGTGGATCGGTCATCTCAGCCCTGATCCGGTAGCTGCGGTCATTATCGAGAAGGACGCTTCGCTTTTCGGTGGTGCCGGCCTGGAATCGGTCGGCCTCGCCAGCGGCGATAGTGCGGTCGAAGTTATCTGGAATGCATCGACTGAGTCTGTGCTCGCTGCGTTTCTCGCGGATCCAGACCGGAAGAAGATCACGATCGACTCGAAGACTATGATGCACGGACTTGCGAATATCGGCTGGAAGCTTTCTGGTATTTCACATGACGTGCTCCTTTCGGCATACGTCCTCCATGCCGGGCATCGATCTGACATCGAGACGCTCGTTATGGAAGAGACCGGAAAAGATTGGGCCAGCCTGTCTCTCTCGGAGAAGGCCGGGACCGTCCACAAGATCGCTCATTCGCTCGCTGAACGGATCGAGGCGTTGGCCAGGGAGCAGGGCGGTGAACATACAGTTGCGACGCTCCTTCGCGATATCGAACTCCCGCTCACATCAGTACTCTTCGCGATGGAAGAGACGGGCGTATTGCTTGACCCGGCAGTGTTCCAGAAATTGTCCGGAGAGATTGATGCTTCCTTGAAGAAACTCGAGCGAGAGGTCTACGCATTCGCTGGCAAGGAATTCAACCTCAACTCGCCGAAGCAGCTCGCTGACGTGCTCTTCGTTGATCTCGCTATCCCGACCGACGGGATCAAGAAGAATAAGACCGGCTATTCGACCGCTTCGACCGAACTCGAAAAGCTCCGTGCCGAGTACCCGATCATAAGGCTCATCGAGGAGTATCGCGAGACATTCAAGCTGAAGACGACCTATGTCGATGTCCTGCCGGGGCTTGTGAAGTCCGATGGCCGGCTCCATACGACGTATCGCCAGGATGTCGCTGCGACCGGCCGGCTCTCATCGATCGATCCAAACCTCCAGAACATCCCGATCCGGACGGTGCTTGGCGCGCGTATCCGCGACGGTTTCATCGCTCCTGCTGGAAAAAAGCTCGTCGGTGCCGATTATTCCCAGATCGAGCTTCGCATCGCTGCTCATCTCTCGAATGATCCAGAGATGATTCGTGCTTTTCAGAACGGGGAAGACATCCATCGGGCGACAGCCGCGCTCGTCCACGGACTCAAACCCGAAGACGTGGATGATAGTCTCCGGCGTGAGGCGAAGGCGCTCAACTTCGGCATCATCTACGGCATGGGCGCATATGGTCTCGCGAGTGCGACCGATATGGATCAGAAGAAAGCAGCCGAGTTCATCAAGGCATATCTGAAGAAATTTTCTGGCGTCGCGAAATATATGGATGACATGCGGGCATTCGCGCATGAAAGGGGCTATGTCGAGACGGCACTCGGGCGTCGTCGTACGCTCCCTGAGATTCAATCGACCAATGCCGCGCTCGTCCGTGGTGCGGAGCGGATGGCGATCAATATGCCGATTCAAGGACTCGCGGCCGACATCATGAAGCTCGCGATGCTGGCTGCTCACAGGCTTGTTCAGGAAAAGTATCCGAATTCGGCCAAGCTCCTGCTTCAGATCCACGACGAACTCATCGCTGAAGTGGATGAGGGGCAAGCAGAGGCATTTGCTCTTGATTTGAGGAAGACGATGGAAAATGTATACGAGCTCTCGGTCCCGCTAGCGGTCTCGGTCGAAATCGGGAATAATTGGGGGGAGATCTGATTTCCTGATATGAATTTTGAACGACCGATAGTAGAGCATGAGCGGCGGCATTTCCCTGGGCGGCACGCGCTGGAGTTCGGGTTCGAGAGCGGGACCGACGAGCGTCGGAGTACCTATGTCGAATACCTCGAGCGCGCGGTGAATAATCCCAAGAACTATATCGACCGGGGTGGCGCGGGCGAGGTGCATGCCCTTGGAAGCGGCCAGATTTGCATCAAGCTCATGAAGGAGCGCGGTGATGAGAACATCGTCGATGCCTATGAGCAAGAGATTCATTATGATCTCGGGAATGCGCCGCGGACCGAGGCTTGGTTCATCGAAGAGCTTTCCGACTTTGAGGTAGAGGGTGTCCGTTCGCCGGCACTTGTGGAGTACCTCGAGGGGCCGGAGTATGCCGCGATCGTGATGGAGCGACTTGAAGCGATCAATCTCCAGCATGTGCTAAACGGTAAGTTTCCGTTTCCGCCGAACTTCGATCTTGATGATTTCTTCGAGCGGCTCGAGGCCTATATCTACGAGCTTCACGATGCGAAACATCTCCTTCACGGAGACCTAGAGCCACGCAACGTAATGATTGATAAGCGGACGGGTCACCCGCGGATCATCGACTTTGGCCGGTCCATGAACCTTGCCGTCATGCCCGAAGAGAAGCGTCAGCGGCTCTCCCGGGCCGAGGAGTTGAAAGTCGAAGAGATCCGTGTCAAAGTGATGAACCGGATAAAGAATTAACGAAACACGTATGTCGATGGAACGTTGGGAACCGCAGAAGATGAATCGGTTTTCGGAGAAGGTCATGGTACGGCTTCGGGAAGAGGCGAAAGCGATGCAGATGATGGGCGAAGAATTGCAGTCAATCGACCTCGGTGAGCAGAAAGATGCGCTTTGGCTTTCGACGGATCCGGAGAAAGTCGTCGGAACCGAAAAGATCGAAATGGGCGGGCAGACATTTTACATCGGAATCCTGAGGGAGGACATCGAGGAGTAGTATGCCTGAACTTCCTGAAGTACAGACCGTCACGAGTCAGCTCGGAAAGAAGATCACCGGCAAACGCATTGCCGGTTTTTGGTCCGACTGGGAGAAGCAGGTGAAGCCGGGCGTGAAGCAGCTCTCGAAGCTCGCGGTCGGTGCGATGGTGCTCGGCACGCGCCGGATCGGCAAGCATATCGTCATCGACCTCGATAATGGCTACTCGCTCGTCATCCATCTGAAGATGTCCGGACACCTCCTTGTGAAGGATGCCTCGAATGCTGGTGCGAGGGAATGGGATGATCCGATGAATCGCTTCATCCATCACCGGATCGATTTCATGGACGGGGCGTGGGTGGATTTCTCCGATCTCCGGAAATTCGGCTGGATCGACTGCGTGGCGACGTCCGAAGTCAAATCGATGAAGTCGATCGCTGCTCTCGGCCTCGATGCGCTTGCTCGCGAATGCGACCTCGAATTCTTCGAAGCCCTTCTCAGGAAGAATCGGAACAAGCGGATTGCGACCCTCCTCCTCGAACAGGATAAGATCGCCGGCATCGGCAATATTTATCGGAGTGAGATGCTCTATCGGGCTGGGATCCGACCGACCCGCCTTGTTTCGAAGGTGACTCGTGCGGAGCGAGCGAGGCTTTTCCAGTCGATGCGGGAGGTGCTCTACGAAGCGGTACGACTCCGCGGAACGACGGATGGGGATTTCCGGGATACTGCCGGGAAACCGGGTGGATTCCAGAAAACGCTCTATGTCTACGGGCGCGAGGGTCTCGCCTGCAAGCGCTGTGATACAATGGTGGTGCGAAAAAAAATAGGACAGCGGAGCGTTTTCTACTGCCCGAAGTGCCAAGTATAAACACCCTAAAGATTTTTGTATGGAAACCCGGCAGAAGGTGATCATCGTCATCATCCTGCTCCTCTTGGGCGGCGTCGCGTACGTTTATTTCTTTGGCGGCGACTCCAAGAAGGCAGAAAAGCAGATCGACATCAACAACACACCGAAGACGAGCGTCGTCGATGATAAGCCGAAAAATCCAGAAAACGTGAGCGCGATCGCTGGGCTTGGCTGTGCCGATTGGAAGCGCCGTCCGGTCGCGGTCATGCAGCCGGCGGATGTGACGGCTCGTCCCGCTGCAGGGGTCTCCGATGCGGACATGGTGTTCGAAATGCCGGTCATCACGGCGACGATCAATCGTCTCATGGCGGTCTATCAGTGCAATCAGCCGACCGAGGCCGGAGCCGTCCGCTCATCGCGGCATGACTTCCTCCCGATCGCCAAGAGTCTCGGCGCGATCTATGTTCACTGGGGTGGTTCGCACTTCGCACTCGACAAGATCAAGGAGAATATCCTCGATAATATCGACTGCACTGGCGCGGCTGGAAATGGCGCGGGTGAAGATGTCTGCTATCGCGCTGAGCGCGTTGGCGCGATGAAGGTGGAGGACACGAGCCGAGTAAATGTCGTGAAGGCATTCGAGCGTGCCAAAGCGCTCGGCTACGGACTCGAGAATACCTTCTCTGGCTATCCGCATCAGGACGAGGCAGCAGTTGACGCTCGGCCGACGGGCGGTCACATCCGCATTGGCTACCCGGGCGCGGGCGAAGTGGAGTACTACTATGACAAGGAGACGAATACGTGGAAGCGCCTCTGGGGCAATGTCGCTGATACTGATCGCAACAACGGCAGCCGCATCGCCCCGAAGAACGTCGCGATCGTCTTCTCTCGTTCGGAGCAGATTGAGGGACAGTATAA
>SSEF01000035.1 GCA_008012175.1 Candidatus Moraniibacteriota bacterium
CCCTCGAGCAGATAGGTACCGCCTGTCGGACGATCAAGAAGCCCGAGGACCTGCATAAGGGTTGATTTTCCCGATCCCGATGGTCCCATAATCGAGACGAACTCGCCACGCTCAATCATGAAAGAGGCGCCCTCGAGCGCAACCGTCTTCACGCCCTCATTGTCATAGACCTTCGAAAGTCCCGTTGCCGATATGAGCACAGTGTTATCCCTCTAACTTCATTATTCCGATACGGTGCCGATAACGACTACATCCCCTTCCTTCAGACTGGAAACGATTTCAACCATACCATCATCACCTTCGAGCCCGGTCTTCACCTGAACCTCTTCGGTCGTCCCGTCCGTTCGGGAAAGAGTGGCAAACGTTTTCTCGCCCCGGACGGTAAGTGCCCGGAATGGCACCGCCAAAACGCCCTCGCGCTTTGCCGTTACAACATCGATATCCGCTGACATACCATCACGAAGCCGCTCATCAATTGCGGCCACCTCGAAAGTGACAACGTAGGATACGACATCCTGGACAATCGTCGCTGACTCATCAATGGCCACCACCTTTGCCCGAAAGAGGTCGGAGGAGTCAAGCGCGTCAAACGTAACCGAGGCTTCCATACCAACCGAAAGTTTCACGATATCAGACTCAGGGACGCGTGACTCGACGACGAGCCCGGCCGATCGGGCGATTCTGAATACTGCAACACCGATCGATGTGGTCTCACCGGAACGCAAATCGACCCGAGTGATGCGACCATCGAAAGGCGCACGGATCACAGATTTTTCCATCTCCGCCCGGAGTGTCCGGACGTCCTCCCTCGCCGCTTCAGAAGCGAGTTTCTTGGCACGTCGCTCCTCTGGGTCGAGGTCGTTCTTGTTGCGAAGAGCGAGTTTCTCCGCCTCCTCCGCGATCCGAAGCGCTACCTCTGCAGCCGCGAGCTGAGACATCTGGACAGATCGGTCGAGTACCGCTAACGGATCACCCGCTTTAACGGACTCACCCTCTTTGACATAGACCTCTTCCACGCGGCCGATGGCCCGGAACGAGAGGTCTGCATATTCAGTCGGGACGAGCTCTCCGGAAACACTGACAGTTTCTGACACATCAGTACGCGAAACGGTTTCCGTGACGATACTATCAGCCGGATTTGGCCGGGTCGACCAGTACCAAGCGAGACCGATTATAGCGATGACGATGACGCCGCCCCAGAGTTTTGTCGCAAGCTTCATAGATTTCAAGAAAATAGCTTCCCCGTATCAGATTTGGCAGCCTCATCCATGGCCCGATTCGCTTCGGCATCAGCCCGGGTATTGAGCTCGCGCCGTACATGGACGAACTCAACTGAGGAGAAATCAAGCATCAGATTCCAGACCTGAAAGAAGAGCGGCTGAAGACGTTCATTCTCGATCTTGTAGACATGATTGAGCTGTTTCATTGCAAGCTCGCTGTCCATCCGGCATTCGACAGCAGTCTGTTTCGCCTTTTCCTTTCCGATAAGCGACTTTATCTTCTTCAAACCAGCAACGATAGCAGCATATTCGGCTTCGTTATTAGTTTTTGTGCCGAGGTATTCGCCGAAAGCCTTATCGAGGGTTTCGATATATACCCCCAAGGCAGCCGGTCCGGGGTTGCCGCGCGAACCGCCATCAGAATACATTACAATTTTTTGCATGATTCCATTATACCTTCCTCGAACCGACTCTCACAAGCATCTCGCGACTCTCATCGCTTCATATCGAGAAGCTTCAACTGAGGAACCGTTCGACCATTCCAGGTATTCTCTTCGATCTGACAAACGATCTCGATCTGGCATCCAGGACCGAGGTCCGGATACGACGTTACCAAGGACCAGCCTACCGCATCGATCGAGTGCGAGAATGATGAATGACTGAGCGAAAGCTTCCAGTGTTTACCACCCTTTCCGACCGTTCGTGCTTCACGGATTTCGAGTCCAGAAAGACGGAAGACGGGCTCGGGATTACCTTCGCCGAACGGCGCGAGATCACTCAGTGCCCGAATCAGGTCAAGCGTCACGTCCCCAGGGTGAAGCTCGGCATCGATGAGAAGTTCAGGTACCGTTTCCACCTCTTTCAGGCGGTCCCGCACGATTTCCCCAAAACGCTCAAGGAATGCATCCATTCGATCATTACGAATAGTCAGACCAGCTGCCTGCTCATGACCACCGAATTTCTCAAAGAGGTCGGAACACTCTTCAAGAGCCTCGATAATACTGAATCCTGGGATGCTCCGGAATGACCCCGTACTCATTTCCTCTCCTCGCTGAAAGACGCCTGTTGGCTTGCCGATCTCATGTGCTACTTTGCCAGCGACCAGACCAACTACTCCGAGCGGGAATTCGGAGCCGACCGCAACAATGAATTTTTCGTCTCGGAATTTCAGTTCAGCCACTGCCCGCACATTTTCAGCCGCTACCTGACTGACTTTCTGCCGAGCAGAATTGTAGCCTTCGAGCTCAAGCGCAAGCACTCTCGCCTTCACCCGGTCCAAAGTGAACAGAAGCTCATGTGCCGTTTCAGCATGCGCCATGCGCGATGCAGCATTGATCCTCGGCGCGATCTGAAAAGCGATCATCCGAGCATCCGGCGCATGCCGATCATCGATCGGAATACGGCCAACCGCGTACATCTCAAGCAATCCCGGGCGACGCGTCTTCTGGAGAACAATGAGCCCATACTTCACGATCACCCGGTTTTCTCCGATGAGCGGCATAACATCAGCAACCGTTCCGATCGCAGCCACATCAAGCAGCCACTTCAGCTCTTCTGTACGTTCCGGCATGAGCCGGCGATAGAGGGCCGTTGCGACTTTGAAGGAAGTTCCTGCCCCACAAAGATCGCGAAAAGGGTACGTATCAGCCGGAAGCTTAGGATTAATGATCGCGAAGGCAGGCGGTAAAATTTCCGGAACATGGTGATGATCAATGACGATCGTCTCCATGCCAGACGAAGCAGCTTCGGCGATCTCTTGATGGTTCATCATGCCGCAATCAAGCGTCAGGATAAGCCGGACTCCAGACTCCCGGAAGCGAAGAATTGCCTTGCGACTGAGTCCATGGCCCTCATCGATCTTGTGCGGAATATGGATGACCGTATCAATACCCAGCCTTTCGAGCGTTTCGCGAATAATGACCGAAGATGTCACGCCATCGGCATCAAAATCCCCAAAGACGCCAATCTTTTCACCGCGATCCTGAGCGGCCGCGATCCGCCCCACAACCTTTTCCATATCCCGAAAAAGGAACGGGTCGTGCAGATCACGCTCATACTCCGGGAACATAAATTGCCTTACCTCTTCCTCACGGTTAATCCCGCGTTGCTTGAGCAGATGTCCAGCAATAGAAGACGGCCCCGTAGGGGCCGCAAAACACTTGAAACCGGATCTTTCTCTCCAGACACGTTTCATAACAACGCTCCGATCTATCATGTGCTAATGATTTCCCCAGAAAATCGTTTCTGAACAGCATCCACCATTCTCAAACGAAACACGTAGCGCCCATTAGCACCATCAGGACTCACATAATTTTCTGCGATCCCCATATCACTTGCAAAGCGCTTGGCATCAAAACTTGTTGGATCAATAGCAACAATATATTCGACTGCCGAGATCAATGCGCGTATCCTCGCCACCACTTCCTTCAATGGGGTAGTGTCACGAACAATAAAATCATCGACCCCGAGCTCCTTTGAATGATGCTCATCCTCTTGGCGACCAAGATGAGAAAGGAAGACGATAGGAATATTCACGGTCCGAACATCCTGTTTCAGCGTCTGGACAAGAGTGAACCCATCCATCTTCGGCATGATGATACCGCTCATGACAAGATCCGGATTCATAGATTCCATCCGTTGCAGCGCCTCGAGTCCGTTCCCCGCCTCTTCAACAATGAACCCGTTCTCGCGGAGAAATTGAGCATAAATATCGCGCGTTTCAGCGTCATCATCAACGAGAAGTACTCGGGATTTTTCATTAGCCATAGACAAATCGAAAACGTGTATTTACCACATGCACCAGTATACTCCAAGAACCCGGTCCGGACTAGCCCCGCTCAGCCCCACGAAGGGCTTCGATATGTCTCTTCATCTCTTCGGAAGGATGCCGAGGAATCTCAATATCTACACGCACTAAATGATCACCTCGGCCAAAACGACCGAGGCGCGGGATGCCCTTTCCTCGGATCCGAAAAGTTTCGCCTGGTTGAGTACCTGCCGGAACCTTCATGTTCACTGTCCCATCAATAGTTTTTACGGGCACCTTGTCTCCCAAGACAAACTGATCAAACCGGAGCTTCTTTTCGGAAGTAATGTCGTCACCCCGCCGATCCAGCTCCGGGTGCGGCTCAACATGGACGACCACGTAAAGATCGCCAGCTGGCGCACCGTATTCGCCAGCTGCTCCCTCGCCAGAAATCGAGAGGGCCTGACCATTCCCTATGCCTTCAGGGATCGAGACTTCCTGCGAGATTTCCTGTTCAGTTCTTCCATCCCCTCGGCAGGTCCGGCAGGATTCGGAAAAAACCTTGCCACGAGCGTGACAACGCCCACATGCTGTCGACTGAGTAAATGTACCGAGAATGGTATTGACATTCCGCATGACTGATCCCTTGCCGTGGCAGTCAGGACACGACTCCTGACTTGCACCAGGCGCGCCGCCTGATCCGCTACAGCTATTGCAGCGGGCCTGTTTCCGAAGACGAACCGTTCGCTTTGTACCGCGCACCATTTCCTCAAAACTGATAGAAATATCGACTTGAATGTCGGCTCCGTGACCCGAGCGTGCGCGCCGCCCACCGCCAGTAAAGATGTCGGAGAAGAGATCTTCCATGTTGGCTCCGCCAAAGCCAAAACCTTGGTTGCTAAAATTTGAAAAATCAAAGCCGCCAAAACCCTGGCCAGACGGCCCACCACCCGCGCCCGAAAAAGCCTGTCCAAACTGGTCGTACTGCCGCCGCTTCTCGGGATCACCGAGAATGCCGTAGGCCTCATTGATTTCCTTAAACTTCGCTTCATCGCCCCCGGTCTTATCAGGATGATGAGCATGAGCGAGTTTTCGATATGCTTTTTTCAGTTCGTCTTGGGTAGCCCCCTTGGCAACACCGAGGATAGAATAGTAGTCTTTCGCCATAAAACAATATTAGCACTCTTTATTATCGAGTGCTAAACACGCCTTGTCAACCCCAGAAACTGACATACGAAGAATCCCTGAACCAGCCACTCCCTTTCCAGTTTGCCTCCGCATTAAATGATGACATCCTGCTCGGTCGCAACCCTCTTGATAGCAATGAGCCCCATCCGCACCAGAAACGCAAAGAGGATAGCCGCCAAAGAGAGAGCGATCGGGGCGAGAAGTGATCCGATTGGGTAGATTGTGAAAAAAAGCAGTATCGAAAGAAAAAATGGCAAGAATGGCACCTGATGTTCCCCTGTCCCGGCAGAATTTCCCGAAACAAACGCGATGATCTTCTTCCGAAGCACTTCGGAGAGGATTTCATTCATACTTTCTCCCCCGCCGACCTCGCGGCCAAGGAGACGCGAAAGCTCAACCTTTGAACGGAGCATCTCAGCTTGGCGGAATGCCTCCCCAACACCGTTGCTTACCGCTTCTGTCGAACTAGCGACTCCGATGGCGGGCCGCAGTTCTGCCAAAAACTCGTCAACGGAGAGGTCGCGGTCACGAAGCGAGGCAAGTGAGGGGGAAAATTTTCCAGCAATCCGAAGAACCCAAGCTCCTGTACCTTCGGCGAGATCAAAGCTCGGTACTAAGCGATCCCATGAGAAAGATTCGACATGCGCATAGTATTGGCTGGATATAACGAGCGAAAGCGCAAGGATGACCTGGGACATTCCGACAAAGACCACTCGACGGAGAGAGAAATGAATGCGTGAAGCAAGCTCATGTCCGATTCGTACCAAACCACTGAAGACAAGGATGGCGGCAAGCGAGAGAATGGCTACATGTACCAACGTTGGAGCGAAGAAAAGACTCGGGAGAACGAAGAGAATGCTTCCAGCTACTTGATATGGGCGTTCCCGCCAAACGATAGCCCCAACGGAAAAGAGCGTAATCAGCGGGAGAAACCAGACAATTGGGGAAAAGAAAATGCTCGCGCCATTCAGAAGGGCCGCGTCCATAACCGAAGAAAAGCAAAAGTAAGAAACCAATGAAACTAGGCACAGAGTGATGAGCGCGATGACTTGGCGTTGAGAAGACATAGATACTCTAGAGCCCGTATGCGGCACGATTCTTCTGATGCCCCTCGAAATCCGCTGCAAAATAAGTGATTCGGGTCTTCGGATCGATCAGGAAATAATAGTATGCATTCGGAGTTGGTCGAAGCGCCGCCTCGATTGAAATAAGGCTCGGATTGCCAATTGGACCTGGGGGAAGCCCCGGTCGCGCATATGTATTGTAAGGAGAGTCAGCCTTCAGGTCATCGAGCGTCGGCTGATCTTTTGCTGTTCCATGGATGTAATTGATCGTCGCATCGCTCTGAAGTGGCTGACCGATTGCGAGCCGCTTTCGAAAGACATCGCTGATGTTCTTGCGATCAGCCTCGGTTCGACCCTCTTCCTCGACAATGGAGGCGAGCGTCAACGCCTCATGAAACGTCATGCCACGTTCCACTATCCCCTCAGAAATTCGCGGTGCAGCTTTTTCCCCGAATGTTTTCAGGAGTTCGCTGACGATAAGCTCGCCAGTGGCCTGCTCAGGGAAAATATAGGTGTCCGGGAAGAGATAGCCTTCGAGGCTGGCACCATTTGGCAGATCCTTCAGAAATACGAAACGTTCACGCCACTTCGGAAACGGCTTCTCAGCAATCGCCTGAAACTCTGCACCTGCTAGGCCATTCGCCGTGAGACGCTCAGCAATTTCTGCAATTGTCCAGCCTTCAGGAAAAGTTACCCGGACACCGGCTGGCACAACCCTACCACCAACAAACTTATCCATGATCTCGGCGATTGAGAGCTTCCCCGAGAGGCTATACTCACCCGCCTGAAATTTCTTGTAGAGGCCGGTCTTTACTGCATAGGCAATAAAGGTTAGGCGGCCATCGATGACACCAGCCGCATCCAAACGCTCGGCGATAGAGACCACACCTTCGCCGTCCTGTATCGAAAATCGCTGACTTGCCTCCGCCGACCCATGCGCCGTATCGGCTCGATCAGTGAGATACCAAAAAGCGACACCAAAAAATATGGCTAACGCCACCCCGGCGACCGCTATCGCCCTTAAGATACCGAGAATGGATCGCATGAAAAAGACGTTAGTAGCCAATGACCTGCACCACTACATCTCGGTCACGAGCGCCATCGAACTCAACAGCGAATATGTTCTGACGTTCCGTAAGGAGCAGAACCCCTTTTTCGATCGGTACCGTTTCACTCGTACCAAGCAAAATCGCTTTACAATGGGAATGCCCGTTGGACCGACCATCAGAATTTGATTCTCGACGCAACTCGAAAAGATCGTGCGAATACTGATCATCAACCGGAACAACCTTGTAGAGGATGCGCATAAAATCCTGAAGAAGCATCGGCTCGTTGTGATTGATCGCCACGCCCATCGTCGTATGCGGAACATAGACGAGCGCCTGCCCCTCACGAACACCTGAACGACCGACGATATCCTGAACTTGCGTCGTGATATCGATAAATTCGATCTGGGTCGTACTCTTGATATCGATCCGCTCCTTATGGATTTTCATACGTTTGTATTTTCCTCACCAGCTAGCACCCTCAACTGAGGCATAACCCTTAGACCGCCGATAACGCATCCTGCAGAGCCGATTTTTCCTGAACCCCAACAAACTCCTTCACAACCTGCCCACCCTTGAAGACCTTCATCGTTGGTATCGACATAACACTATAGACCTGCGCAACATCCGGATGCTCATCGACATTGAGTTTGCCAATTTTCACTGCATCCATCTCGTTCGCGAGGGCATCAACAACCGGTCCCATGATCTGGCACGGGCCACACCAAGGCGCCCAGAAATCCACCAGCACCGGCTTTTCGCTTTTCAAAACTTCAGCTTCGAAATTCTCCTTGGTAAACTCTATCGCCATATCTTTTCCATCAACAATTACCCTACTATTTTAGTTCTTCACTCTGAAAAAAGCAAAGGGGCATGGATAAACGATGTTATCATGCCCCTGAATCTGGCAAATCAACAGCTTTGACCGATACGTCGTCAATCGCAACATTTTTGGCAAGCAGTTGAGCATAGACGATCGCAAGCGACTCGGCACATGGGTCATGAGTCTCTCGCCCGATCTCAAGCATCATCTGAGCCTGATTCTCCGGAGTTGTAGCGGCATAAAATTCCAAAAGAAGCCGCTGCAACCGGATGTACTGCACATGCCGATTGTTCATGATCTACTCCCAGAAACAAAGTGCCCATAGCATACTCATAGCTATTTCAAATGTCAAAAGCCCCTCAGTCAAACACGGACAGGAAGAGCCGGCCCCTCTGGCTCGGGATAAATTGTTACTTATTGCTCTTCAGAATTTCAAGAAAGGCCTTTGGCGGTATCGCAACATGTCCGGATTCTTTCATGCGCTTTTTTCCCGCCTTCTGTTTTTCCAAAAGCTTCTTTTTCCGACTAAAATCTCCGCCATACATATAACCCGTGACGTCTTTGCGGAAGGCCGAAATCGTCTCGCGGGCGATTACCTTCGATCCGATTGCGGCTTGAAGCGCCACCGCAAATGCCTGCCGCGGCAGAACCTCCTTCAACTTCTCGACCGTCTTCTTCCCTTCCTGATGTGCTAGATGTGCTGGTACCATCCGGGAAAATGCGTCGACCTTGTCGCCAGCCACTAGAATATCAAGTTTCACCACATCGCTCTCACGATAGCCGATCCCTTCATAATTCATCGACGCATAGCCCGATGAGACGCTCTTCAGCTCATCATGGAAATTGACAATCACATCCATAAGCGGCGCATCGAACAAGATGATGACCCGACCCTCATCAATATATTCGGTGTTCCTGTACTCGGCCCGTATGGTCTGAGAAAGATTCATCACATTTCCCAGATACTCGCCTGGCGTAATGATAGAAAGTGCTACGTAGGGCTCGTAAATCTTTTCAATGCCGGCCGGATCTGGCATATCTGATGGCGAATACAATGGCATACGGTCCGGATGGCCATACAGAGAGACTTCGTAGACGACTGACGGGGTCGTGATCGTCGGCACCAGTCCGAATTCGCGCTCAAGGCGAGCCTGGATGATCTCTAGGTGCAACAGCCCGAGAAAACCGCAACGAAAACCTCGACCGAGCGCCTGATTGCTTTCGGGTTCAAAAGTGAAAGCAGCATCGTTCAGCTTCAATTTATCCAATGCGTCACGCATGAACGCATAGTCCTCGCCATCAGTCGGATAGAGGCTCGCGTAGACAGCCGGGCGGATCTCCCGATATCCCGGGAGAGGATCAACTGGAACGGCATCGCGATCCTTTTGACGAAGTGTAATCGTGTCGCCGACCCGGCACTCGGCTACTTCCTTCAATCCGGTTGCGATGTAACCGATGTCACCAGCGCAAAGACCCGCCTGTGGAGTGAGGGCTGGAGCAAAATGGCCAACCTCGACCGTGACGCTTTCGCTCCCGGTTCCGAGCATTGACAGCACATTGTCGCGCTTGACTGAACCATCAACCACGCGGACAAACGCAACAACGCCTTTATAGGTATCATAGACCGAGTCAAAAATGAGCGCCCGGAGCAGCTTACTAGCGTCCCCCTTCGGGGCCGGGACGCGTTCAATAACGCGCTCGAGCACTGCCTGCACACCCAAGCCAGTCTTTCCAGAAGCAAGGAGAATGTCCTCTTCGGAACAGCCGATGAGGTGGATGATTTCCTTTCTCGCTTTGTCTACCTGCGCATTCGGGAGATCAATTTTGTTTACCACCGGAATGATCTCGAGCCCCTGCTCGATCGCAAGATACAGATTAGCCAATGTCTGTGCCTGGACGCCCTTGGTCGCATCCACCAGAAGAATTGCCCCTTCGACTGCGGCCAGCGAACGTGAAACTTCGTAATGGAAATCGACATGCCCAGGAGTATCGATGAGGTTAAGAAGATACTCAATTCCCTGGTGGCTGTAATGCATCTGAACTGGCTGAAGCTTGATCGTGATACCGCGTTCCCGCTCCAGATCCATCTGATCAAGCAGCTGCTCTTTCATTTTTCGCTTCTCAACCGTCGCTGTCAGTTCCAAAAGACGGTCAGCCAGCGTTGATTTGCCATGGTCAATATGGGCAATGATGCAGAAGTTCCGAATGCGTGATTGATCCATATGGGTTTCGAGATTGTCTCAACATCAGACAAAGCGACCGGATTGTAGCAGGGAAAGTTGGGATTGGACAACCCGGGACACTACCAATCGCCCCGTTCCGGATGATCCTCCGCCAAAACAACTGTTTCGGGGCGGCGCAAAAGCCGGCACCAGATAAAGCGCTTGATCTGGGCGTACTCGGGAAGCCCGAGGACTGCCGAGAGCGAAATATAGGTCGCGGCGCCAATGACCACGCCCACACCGAGTTTCACTGCGACCTCGAGGAATGTATCCAGCCGGTCGATGGTAAGCGCAAAGATTCCCTTGGAATACTGGGCCACTATGGCCGAGAGAAGGGCGATAAGGGCAATGCGACCAATCCTCGATATCAGTTGCCAGTCGCGCCACGCCGCTACGCGGCGTCGGAGCAAAAAATAGAGGAGAACAGCATTGGTGATGGCGCCAATCGAAAATGCAATCGCGATGCCAGCAACCGCATAGCGCGGAAGGAGGAGTGGGATAAGTGAAAGATGGACAGCTTCGGAAAAGAGCGCGGCCAGGAGCGGCGTCTTCGTATCTTGGAGCGCAAAAAATGTCCGGACAAGGAGCGGGATGAGGCTCTGAGCAAACAGCGATGCCGAAAGCCAGCCCAGAACGGTAAAGGTAAGAATCGTGTCTTCCCAGTTAAAGGCCCCGGTCCCGAGAACAATACGGACGATTTCAGCTCGAAATATAATAAGGAGAAAAGAGAGCGGCAGAACAAAGTAAAGAATGCGGCGGGCCGTCTTTGCAAAAACGGAAAAGAATTCCTCATCCTCGCGCTTGGCTGCCAGTGTTGATAGAACTGGAAACGAAGCGAGTGAGAATGCGATGCCGAAAAGTCCGAGAGGAACGCTCTGAATATTGATTGCAAGCGTGAATGCCGCCAGGCTCCCTGAAACGAGCGTCGACGAAAAAACAGTGACTATAACGAGACTAATCTGATTGACTGCCATCGCGAGCGAGCGCGGCACCATCAACCAAACGACTTTGCGCAGGGCCGGATCAACCATGCTCTCTCTTAGGGGCAGGAATGTCAGGTGATAGCCCGATCGGAAAAATGCCGGCAACTGAACAGCAGCATGGAGCATCGATCCGAGAACGACACCACAAGCCAATCCCAGTGGTCCGAAGGCCGGATATAGCACGAGGATACCGAAGATGATGCCGAGATTGTAGAAGACTGGAGCAAACGAATACGCAAGGAATTGCTTGAAAGAAACCAAGACACCGCCGATTACCGCTGAAATCGCTAGAAAAACCGGCGAGAGCAGCATGATCCGTGTCAGCGAAGCAACCAGCATCTGTTTCTCCGGCGAAAATCCCGGAGCGATCCAGGCCGCAACCTGATCTGCAAACACGATTCCCGCCAAAGCCGAACCACCCAAGACAATAATGAGCCACTGGAGTGCGCCCTGAGCTAAACGCCAGGCTTTTGCCCGCTCATCATGAGCAATCAACTCGGTAAAAACCGGAATAAAGGCAGCGGAAAGCGCACCGAGTACGAGGAGGCTATATATGAGGTCCGGGAGACGGAAGGCGGCATAGTATGCATCGAGGATATCTCCGGCTCCGAATGAAGAGGCAAGGAGACGGTCGCGAAAGAAACCGAGCGCGCGACTCGCTATACCCGCAAGAGCTATAATAAAAGCTGCGCCCCCGAGTGTTTCGATAGGGCGCTCGCTCCACTGCCAGATTCTGGATATCATCCGTATCACACTCGGTCTCGCTACTTCTTCTTTTCAACAGGGTTCCTTCCAAATACAGCGCCCCAGTAGAAATCTTTGTTGAGCGTTGTATTCGTCTCAAACGTACGCTGGTACGGTATCAAATTTCCCGGTGTCTGCCAAACCGGTTGCAGCGCCTCAGAATAACGGATTCTCGCGGTAAGTGATGCCCCTCCAGAACCGGACTGCTTTTGGTAGAGGACCGAGTATGCCGACGCCGCTTCAGGATCGTTGGCATCAAGCAAAACCCGAAATGGCAACACATACTTGTAGCGAACCGTGACCGACTCACCAGGACTTACATAGACCCAGTTTCCGAAAACCGTCTTCCCTTTATCTTCGGAGATGCGAGTTCCTGTCATCTCATCGACAACCATTCCCTCCTCCTCCTTTGCGATATCCGGATCACGACGAAACCCGAGCGCAGCATAATCGAGCGGCGCTTCGGGAAACTCTCGCGTCATCCCCTCCGCCGATATGAGCTGAGCCCCCCTTGGGACATATACGCGCAGATAATCAGCATTCACCTTGTTCCACCATTCATATGGGGTATTTCCCCCTTCATGTTTTCGGGTAATCTCCACCGTATCCGTCACACGTCCATCTGATCCGATCCGCGATTCATGAATGATTGATTCATGGATGACGCCGTCTGTCTTATAGCCGTTGATATTGGTGTGAATCACCGACAGATAATCATGTGGGGCCTCCAGCACTTCACCAGACCAGCCTGCCCCTCTGATGAGGCTTTCGATCTCTGGATGACGCGAGTACAGGAGGATATGCTTTTCGTTGAGCAAGGTTGCAAGAGTAGTCCCCAGTTCCCAAGTACGCTTCGGATAGCTGAAGGAAAGAAACTCTTGAAGCAGAACCTCCGTAAGATCTCCCAGTATTTTCTTCGGGTTGTTCTCCTCCCGATCATACTTCACCTCGACCTCCTCTTGGATGATCCCGATGAAATTCTCGGCATCGATAGTGGCTCCATACTCAGGCAATTCGACTGGACCAACAAGCTCCAGTATCCGCCTGAGGACTTCGGGTGTCAGCGTGATTATGCCATCAACGGTTGGACCGCCCGTCTTTTCATAGAAAAAAATTGCTTTCTCTGCAGAAGTCGGAAAATCCGGAAACCAGTTGCTGTCATGGAGACTCCATCCGGCGCTAATTTTTTGGATCGGTTTCGGCGGAACGATGTTTTCTTTCAGCTGGCCGTCCGGGTTAAAAATACCATCGACGAAAAAACGCCGGATCCTCCCCTGATTCACATCGAGCAGGGCATAGCTTCCGATGAATCCGCCGGTCGCACGTAATTCATGGTTGTTCTGAAAGAGAAAAAGGTATACGCGCGGACCATGCGCGCCGAGGAGTTCTGCAAATAATTCCTGATGCTCTGCATAGCCATCCAGGAGTGCCACGCCAATCGGCAATACTTCACCGAAGCGCTCTATGCGGCCACGATACGCTTCCGGTAGCACCTCTGGACGCACCCGTCGAAACGACTGATTCGCGATCTCAAGCTCCGCGCGAGCCTTGGTGGCGGCTTCTCCAGATCGCTCGAGTGCATCGATCATCGATATCGTCCCGGCTGGAGCAGATTGAGCCATGAGTATCGTTGGCAATGTCGAGAGCAACCCAGATGCTGACCGGGTGCCAGCCTGACCGACGCGAAAGAGAGCCTGTCCGGTCATCCCATGGGAAAGCCCCGGGATGGCTGCGCCAGCCTGAGGAAGCCAGGAAAACGGATGAAGCCAGCGCTCCCCGAGAGTGAAGGCCCGCTCTGCCTCACTCAGGTGACGCTGGCTTGAGATGAGATCTCCAGAACGCGCGGTCTCAAGTGCTAGCTTCAGGCTTTTTGCGCCCGACTCACCGAGTTCAACTAGGCTATTACGAAGGGTTATCAGCCCAAACGAAAGAGCGCCGAGAGCGATCAGGATCAGCACCAATAGCACATAGGGGCTGTGCCGCCGCAAGATCAAATGAGAGAATCTTTTGGATGACGCACCTGATGCCATTGACCGTTGCGGAGGTTCTATCTCTGATGGATTAAGACGAACCCGCATTGCTGGCTTCGTTCCACTTCGGATTCTTACTGGTCTGACATCAAGCATATGATCGATCAGTATTTCTTGGAAAGACAGTTTTTATAGAGCCGAGACGTTTCGAAAGCCATCCGTTCCCAGGAAAACCGGCTCGCCTGGTCAAATCCGAGCTGCCGATGTCTTTTCGCACGCTCGCTCTCAAAAGCCTGTTGGAGTGCGCGTATACAAGCCTTTCCATCTCGTGGATTAAAGTATACGGCTGCCCCAGCATAGATCTCGGGAAGTGAACCGGCACGAGCCGCCACGACCGGAAGACCGTAATTCATCGCCTCAAGTCCGGGGAGGCCGAATCCTTCATAGAAAGACGGGAAAAGGTACGCACGTGCCCGGCGATAGAGCACGCCTACTGACCGGTCATCGATGTAACCAGCGAAACGGATATTGCTGACACCAGCTGCTGTTACCTGTTTTCGAAACGAATGATAGAAAAAATCCTCCTTTCCTACACAGAGGAACACGACATCTGGCATCGCCGGAGCAACTGAAAGCAGAAGCTCAAGATTCTTGTGCGGATATGCATTGCCAACATACAGAACAAAAGGGAGAAATTGATCACTCCCCGTTTCATCCTGACCGCCGAACAGACCAAGAGCACGAAGCAGCTCACGCTCGACCGAAGGATGAGTCCAGAAACAGGATGATTCCGCTGCTTCGAGCGTCACGACCGTCTTCAAGGCTGCCCACCGATACGTCGAGCAAATGTCGGTCCGCGTAAACTCCGATACAGCAATGATCGCCCGGGCACGCCTGATCGCTAACGTGATAACTATCCTATAGGCAACATATTTCAACCAGTAGAGGAACGGGGAAAGTTCACTCGCCTTGACGGTCGGAAAATGGAACAAGATGAGGTCATGCACCGTGACGGTAAATGGCGCTGGGACAAGGATCGGGACGTTGAAGTGCGGGAAATGTATTAGATCGAATTTGAAACGCCGAAGCTGGAGCGGGAAAAGCAGCTGCTCCCGCCACCCATACCACGGATAATCTGCCATGACCTTTGTGAAGCGAGGATTCTTCGGTTTGTACTCATCAAAATTTTCCCGCCGGAGAAATACCACATACGTACACGCATCCCCGGGGACAGCCTCGAGATACGTAATGAGTTTCTCAGTGTAGCGCCCGAGCCCTTTGCCCAGGGATCCATAAAAGCGGGCGTCAATACCTATCTTCATATGCCTTCATGACGCCGAATCAGTGAGCCCGAGCGGCACGTTCCCGTTGACCGAAAATATGTAGAGTGCCTGGGCCGCAAGAATCTGGAATATCCCCGTTTCCTCGAGACGATTCTTCATCTTGTGAAAAACAATGAAGGCCGCCACCCCGTTCACTTCTTCCGGTGAACGAACAAAGGAAAAACGGCCATCTTCCCAGAGATATTTCTTGCTCCTAAGAAGATACGCTCCATCAGAGGATCTGATCGCTTCCCCATGTTGCTCCTCCCCTGTCTGGTAGCGCTCAAGGATTGATCCCTGTTCGACTGCAACAAAGTAAAGCGCGACACAATCCGACTGCGCCAAAAGCTTGGTCGCTTCAATAATTGGATCATACGACTGTTCACGGCCTTTACGCTCCGCAGTCAGAGCCTTCACTTGGGGCAAGGAGACAATCATGTTGCGCATGATATCAATCCGCCGATTCATCTCGCCTATGTAGGAATATGACTGCGAAAGATCTTTACGGATCTGATTGGCTTCCTGCTGGAGAGAAAGCTTCTCACGAACTGTCCGGATGAGCGCGGATTCCTTGCCGAGATAGAGCAGGAGTCCCAGCAAGCCAAAGCACAGGATAAGCAACGACTCAAAATCATCTTCGCTAAAAAACAAAATCCCCTCCCGAACAAATTCGGGTGTCACAATCATGAATACAAAGAGGATGAGGTACACCCAGTACATGCTGCACTTGCTTCTTAGAATTTTAATGTCTGAAGATACGCCCGAAGCTTCTCACCAACCTCCTGATGCTGAAGGCCATAATGAATCGTCGCCTTGATGAAATTGAACTTATCACCGGTATCCAGCCATTCGCCAGAAAGCTTTTTCCCGTACAACGGCCTACCCGCTGCCAGCATAAGGTCAAAGGCATCCGCGAGACGGATCTCGCAGCTCTTCCCATCCTTCATAGAAGCAAGCGTCCTGAAGACCTCTGGTGTGATGATGTATTTTCCTACAGCTACAAGATTCGATGGAGCATCCTCTGGCCTCGGCTTTTCGACCACTCCCTTCACTTCGTAGTTCAAATCGTCAAGCGCCGTCCCGTTGATGACGCCAAACTTTGAGACTTCTTCGTGTGGCACCTCTGAAAGCCCAATCACTGGATCATGGTATTTTTCGTATGTTTCAATCAGCTGACGCGAGGCCGGCACCTCAGAGTCGTAGAGACAGTCGCCGAAGATGACAAGCACGCTCTCGTCATCATCGACAAGGTGGGCCGCCTGGAGAAGCGCATGGCCGTCGCCGAGCGGGACCGGCTGGCGGACATACGAGAATCTTGCGAGGCCAGAAATTTTCTGGACTGCCTCAAGAAGATCATGCTTATTCTTTTCGACAAGCGTATCTTCAAGCTCGTAGGATACATCAAAATGATCCTCGATCGCCCGTTTCCCTCGGCCAGTTACGAAAATAATCTCCTCGATCCCTGAGGCGACCGCCTCTTCCACGAGATACTGGATCACCGGCTTGTCGACGACCGGGAGCATCTCTTTCGGTTGGGCCTTCGTCGCAGGCAGGAACCGTGTCCCGAAACCGGCAACCGGAAGGATGGCTTTTTTCACTGGGCGCTCTTGATTATGCATACCGTTTTAATGAAATATCTTATTTACTAAGCGAAATGATTCTCTTGAATTCCTGGTTAAACTCGGCGAGCGATTCCTGAATCATCGGATGAAAGCGGCTACGAAAATCCTTTTCGCGGACATACAGGCTCGCATCGAGAAGCGAGTCATGCGTCCCGACGTCGAACCAGGCGCCATCGATGACACGCACGTCGAGCGCCCCCTTCTCCAGGTAGTAGTTATGAAGATCCGTGATCTCGAGCTCTCCCCGGCCGGATGGCGTGAGACGCTTCGCGACTTCTATGACTTCGGCATCATAAACGTAGAGACCGGGAATCGCATAGTTGCTCTTCGGAGCTTTCGGCTTTTCGACGATGGAGACGACCCGGTTGGTGGCTCGGTCGAATTCGACGACACCGAAACGCTCCGGATCGGAAACCTCCTTAGCAAAAATCCGTCCGCCCCGTTCGAATCCTTGAATCGCATCGTTAAAATCAGCTTCGAACAGGTTATCTCCGAGGATCATCGTGCAGGGGCCATTGTCAATGAAGTCTTCCCCGAGGATGAATGCCTCGGCCAACCCGCGCGGTTCTTTCTGTACGACAAATGAGACGTTGATCCCGTATTTTCGGAGGAGTGATCCGAGGAGATTGAGGTAGCTTCCCGCATGCTCCGGCGAAACGATGATGAGGATATCGCGGATACCGGCCGAAACAAGCGTGTTGAGCGGATAGAAAATCATCGGCCGATCATAGACCGGGAGAAGCTGCTTTGATGCGACCGCGGTCAGTGGCAGGAGCCGTGTGCCATTGCCGCCCGCAAGAATGATTCCCTTCATACTTTTCGTAACTTACCACAGATGATATGTATCATGCTTTTCTTTTTTGGTTGGTCATCGGTTCTTTGTACACCGAGAACTGCTTGCAAAGTGCCTTCACTTCCTTGCGGATATTCGCGAGCACTTTCTTGTTACCCCCTGACCGTAGCGCTTCATCGATCCATCCCGCAACAATCTTCACCTCTCGCTCCTTCAGACCGCGCGTCGTGATAGCTGGCACGCCGATACGCACGCCAGACGGATCCATCGGCCCACGTGGATCGTCAGGGATCATGTTCTTGTTGATCGTGATACCAACTTCGTCGAGACGCGTCTCGGCCTCTTTTCCGGAAAGTCCATAGCTTGCGACCGTATCGATCACGATCATGTGATTCTCCGTCCCACCGAAGAGGATATTTGCGCCACGTTTCGACAGTTCGTGCTCGAGCGTCTTCGCGTTCTTCAGTATCTGCCTGGCATATTGCTTGAATTCGGGGCGGAGTGCTTCACCGAAGGCGACCGCCTTGGCCGCGATCACGTGCATATGCGGACCGCCCTGCGTTCCAGGGAAAATCGCTTTGTTAATGGCCGAAGCAAATTCCTTCCGACAGAGGATAAGACCGCCGCGCGGACCTCGGAGTGTCTTGTGCGTCGTCGCCGTCACGATATCGAAATATGGCACTGGGCTCGGGAGCGCTTTGCCCGCAATAATTCCAGCGATGTGCGCCATGTCCATCATCGTCATCGCACCGACTTTCTTGGCGATCGCCGCGAATTTCTCATAGTCGAGCTGCCGCGTATACGACGAGAAGCCTGCGAGGAGCAGCTTCGGTTTTTCTTTCTTTGCCAAGTCTTCCAGTTTCTTATAATCAATCGTACCGTCCGCCTCTGTCTTGTAGCGTACGAAACGGTACACTTTGGCTGGCAACGTCACCGGATGCCCGTGCGTGAGGTGTCCGCCATGCGCCAGATCCATCCCGAGCACTGTATCACCCGGAACGAGCAGCGCCGCGTAGACTGCGAGGTTGGCTTGCGCGCCTGAATGTGGCTGGACATTGGCATGCTCGGCACCGAAGAGCTTCTTCACGCGGTCGATAGCGAGCGTCTCCACGGCATCGGTCCACTCCTGTCCGCCATAGTAGCGATGTCCTGGATAGCCCTCGGAGTATTTGTTCGTAAAGACGCTTCCAAGCGCCTCGAGCACTGCCCTGGACACGTAATTCTCTGATGCGATCATCTCCAACCCCTCTTCCTGCCGCTTCTCCTCGCCCATCACAGCCTCATAGGCTGCTTTGTCGGCCTTTTTCAGGATATCGTGCTTCATACTCCGGACGCTCGCTACGGGTTAACAATGCCTCTATCATAGCAAGAATCCGCCCTTTCCGAACGGTTGACAGAATAAAATAAAATGTATATAATAAGCTATTCAGAATTTATTCTGAATATTTCGTACCCGAACAACCGAACGGCCTATTCCGGAGGGATTGATCCGGATTCGAGAGGAGATTCTCATGGTTACCCGTTTTTTGGTTTTTGTCGGCATCGCACTGGCACTTTTGCTC
>SSEF01000029.1 GCA_008012175.1 Candidatus Moraniibacteriota bacterium
CCTCTTGGTTATGAGCCAAGCGAGCTGCCAGACTGCTCTACCCCGCTGTATTTTTGTGGAGACTGGCTCCTGTGGGTGATCCAAGACTCGAACTTGGGACCTCGACATTATCAGTGTCGCGCTCTAACCACCTGAGCTAATCACCCGCTGAAAAGCCCCTGAATCCTACAATAGCCTGGGAAAACAATCAAGCCTCGCCTCTTGGAAAGGGCGGTTTTTTGATTTCTCCCGGGTGGACCGTATCGGATTCGAACCGATGACCTCCGCGTTGCAAACGCGGCGCTCTACCAACTAAGCTAACGGCCCGAAGCTGCGTCACTGGCGATTATACGGAAAAAGAAGGGGAATGTCTACTGGATTCAGAAAGGTGTAGAATAGAGGTGAATCAGTAAAAATTGTTGCTATGGGATTGTTTTTTCCTTCTAAAAAACCGTCAATGCCAGCTGCTGGATCTTTCCCGCGCCGGTCACATACGCCTGAACCTCGGAAGCTCGGAAATTTTGAAGGCAGTATCACGGCTCATGAGCTGGAACGAGAAGTGCATGCTGATCTTCGGCGGCACGGGATGTCGCCGCGCAAGATAGCGATTGTCGATGCGACAATGCATGGGTCGATCGAAGAGAGTGGTTTACAGCGCGGGATGAACGCAGGCGAGCTCCGAGAAGCTATGGAGAATCTGGATACCAATGCCGGAAAGCTTGGCCTCGATCGGCGGCGTGATCTCGGCATCATACAGGATGCTCTTGAGAAGCGGCTGTAAGCTGCTGATTATCTGGCATGATTTCTTAAGAGCGGCATCCTCATGTTTTCCTGGCTCCACCATGTTGAGACTGGTGTTCGCGAGTTGGCGGCGATCATTCCGCTTGAGTTTTTTGCGTTTTTCGGTGCGTTCGCCGAAGAGGTGATCGCGCCGATTCCATCCATGCTTGTTATGACGACGGCAGGCTTTTTCGCTCAGCTCGAGGAGCGGACGACATTCTTCCTCATCTGGCTCGTGCTCCTCGGCAATCTCGGCAAGCTCATTGGATCCTTCATCTATTACATGCTTGGTGACAAGCTGGAGGACGCGGTTATCGGTCGTTTCGGCCGCTACCTCGGTCTCGCTCATGCCGATGTGGAGCGGATCGGACAGAAATTCAGCGGCAGTCCATGGCGTGACGGGACTCTCCTCTTCCTCCTGCGCGTCATCCCGTTCGTTCCGACCATCCTCGTCTCGATCGCGGCTGGCGTGGTACGGATCCGGATCAGGGTATTCCTCATTGCTTCGTACGCGGGTAATTTTTGCAAGGATCTCTTTTACGCATTTGCCGGATATTATGGCGTCCGTGCTCTGCGGGCGTTCTTCCTGGATGTGGAGAGGATCCGCTTCGGCGTTGGCATCCTTTTGACCAGCCTTATCATCGTCGGGCTCATCTTCTTGTACATCCACCGGCATCGCAGCCTCCACCTTTGCCGGCGCCTCATGACATGGATTGTTCGCCTGCCTTCTCAAAAGTAGCGTCCTCGGATATACTTCCGGTTCTAGATATGAGCCACTCACTCTTCCAGCTCAAATCCGATTGGCCGCCGGCAGGTGATCAGCCGAAGGCGATTTCAGCGCTCTCGGACGGCCTTGGGCAGGGTGCTCCGTTCCAGACGCTCCTCGGGGTGACCGGGTCCGGCAAGACATTCACGATGGCGAATACGATCGCGAATTTCGGCAAGCCGGCGCTCGTCATCGCGCACAATAAGACGCTCGCCGCCCAACTCGCGCAGGAGTTCGAGGAATTTTTCCCGGATGCCGCGGTGCACTATTTTGTCTCGTACTACGATTTCTACCAGCCCGAGGCGTACATGCCGGTCACGGACACCTATATCGAGAAGGACGCGTCCATCAACGAAGAGATCGATCGGCTCCGCCACGCCTCGACCCAGTCGCTCCTCACCCGGAAAGACGTGATCATTGTCGCAAGCGTATCATGCATCTACGGTCTCGGGAGCCCGGAGGAATACCTGCGCGAGAATATCCGGCTCTCGGTCGGGGAGGAAGTCACGCGCGAAGCGCTCATGCGTCGGCTCATAGCGATTTTCTTCGAGCGGACGAATGCCGACATCCTGCCGGGCTATTTCCGCTCGATCGGCAATCGCGTCGAGGTGATGCCGATTTCTGAGAGATTCATCTATTCTATCGAGATCGGGAGCAACCGGATCGTAGCGATCACCAAGATCGATCCCGTCTCGCAGACGATACTCCGCGAAGAGGAGGCGATCATCCTGTTCCCGACCAAACACTTCATCACCGATGACGACAAGAAGGAGCGCGCGCTCCAGACGATCCGCGAAGAGCTCGGAGAGCAGCTCGCAACGTTCGAAAGAGAAGGCAAGCTCCTTGAGGCCGAGCGGCTGAAGCGGCGAACCCGCTACGATCTCGCGATGATCGATGAGATCGGCTACTGTTCCGGCATCGAGAACTATTCGCGCCACCTTTCGGGGAAGGCTCCTGGCGAGCCTCCCGAGACGCTCCTCTCGTATTTCCCGCATCATGCCGATGGAACCCCGGACTTCCTTACGATCATCGATGAGTCGCATGTGACCCTCCCGCAGCTCCGCGGTATGTACAACGGCGACCAGGCGCGGAAGAAGACACTTGTCGAATTCGGCTTTCGTCTGCCGAGTGCGCTCGACAACCGACCGCTCCGCTATGAGGAATTCCAAAAGCGCGTCGGATCAGTCGTCTTCACTTCGGCAACGCCCGGCGAGTATGAACGCGAGGTGAGCACCCAGATCATCGAGCAGGTGATCCGTCCGACCGGACTCCTCGATCCCGAAGTGACTGTCCGTCCGATCCGCGCAGCTGGCGAGTACCCCGGACAGATCGGAGACTTCATCATCGAGGCAGAGAAGGAGGTGAAGCGGGGCGGCCGCGTCATCGCAACTACCTTGACGAAAAAGATGGCCGAAGACCTCGCGCAGTACCTAAAAGAGAAGAAGGTGCAGGCCGAATACCTCCACAGCGACGTGAAGACGATCGACCGGATCAAGGTGCTCACCCGGTTTCGCAAGGGCGAGTTCGACGTGCTCGTCGGCGTGAACCTTCTTCGAGAGGGGCTGGATCTCCCCGAAGTGACCTTTATCGGTATCCTCGATGCGGACAAGGAGGGCTTCCTTCGTTCCGAGACTTCGCTCATCCAGATCATCGGCCGCGCGGCGCGCAACGTCCTCGGCCGCGTGACGCTCTATGCCGACCAGGTGACCGGATCGATCGATTATGCGCTCTCCGAGACGGCGCGACGCCGGGCGCTCCAGCTCGCCTACAATGCCGAGCACGGCATCACGCCCCAGACGATCCGGAAGAATATCCATGATATCACCGAGAAACTCCAAAGCGAGCATGACAAGGCCGTGGCCGTCTCGCTCGCACTCGATGCCAAAGGATTTGCCAAGGATCCGGATAGGATCATCCGTGCCAAGGAGCGCGAGATGAAAGCGGCGGTAAAGCTTCTCGATTTTGAGACGGCCGCGATTCTCCGCGACGAGATCCGGGCGCTCGAGGCGCAGCTTTCGGGCGGAAAAGAGAAAAGAAAAAGGCGATAGCAGGGTGTCTGTATCGCCTTCGGATCAGGAAAGCCGAGAGTGGCTACGGAAGAGACCACTTCTCGGTATGGAGCCCGAGACCAATGGGCAGGGCAAAGTTGCCGTAGCGGATCCTGAGTATGGACAGGATGGCTTCTAGCTCCGTCTCTTGTGTGAATGGACAGCCTAAGAGAAGGGTGTCTTGGAAGAATTCCCGCGCAATCGTGCGCCGGCGGATGAGGGATTCTTCATTTTGCTGAGAACGGGGGATGGAAACAATGCCTTCCCAGACAACTGGGAAAAAGCGGTGTTCGGTCGTCGGCCGAACAGCTGGAATGATGCGCATCCTTCTCATTATTCGGCAGGGAGAAGAGGCGGGGGTCCGAGAGATATCTATATCCACATGAAGCGAGCAGCCATTTCTCCAGGTGCTTCCAGGAGGGGGGCGCTGCCAGACGATGCGTATGCTGCTATCGTACAGCTGAAGGCTGAGACATACTTTGGGCGAGAGGAGTCGTACGCTGGCGCGGTAAGTCATCCATCGCTCAGCTTGAGAGGAAAAAGAGGTAGGCATGGCGGGTCCTCCCGGATTGTCAAAAGAACGAACATGATTACGCTGGAGATACTGTAGAACGGGCTGTTGATATTGGCAAGCGCCCGGAATGCAGTGATATACTGAGGCCGAAACGCGTCTGGCCAGCCGCTTTGCGCGTAGTAATAGGTGTAAGCTTGCATAAATAAAAACATATGATACCGAGAAGAATGCTCGGCTTCGGGTTCGCGCTGTTCCTCATGCTCGTGATCCTCGCGGTCGTCTACTCGCAGTTCGTGGTGCAGCAGGAGCCGAGCGGGGGCAACGACATGGTCCGCCCTCAGCCGGCGGCAGATACCGCGAAGTCATCCGCTGCCACCGCTCCTCTGCCGGCAACCGTGAATCCGGATACGGCGGCTGATGATCTCATCGATGAGGCGCTCGCCGATCGCGACGACCTCTCGGCCTTCACCGAGGATGAGCTGGCCGATATCGAAGAGGGGAACTAAACATTGATTGCTCCACGTATGAATACTCTCGTTACGAAACGCTTCTTGTCGGCCCTCTCGATCGCGGCCGTCTTTGGATCGCCTTTGGTGGCATTAGCCGAGACCGGGAATGCCAACACTCGCTTTACGCAGCGTGCCGAACAGATCAAGGAGCGGATGGAGGAGCGCAATGCCGCTATGGAAGAGCGGAAGGCGAATTGGGAAGAGAAAAAGGAGGAACGGAAAGAGGACCGTCAGGATGCATTCTGCGCCCGTTTCACCGAGCGACTCGACAACAAGGACGAACGAATGGGGGATCGCGCCGATAATGTGAAGGATCGTGTCGAGAATCGCACGAGCCGCCGGACCGATCGTCGCGATGACCGCGATGAGTGGCTCGATGGTAAGCGCGACACGCAGGACGAGCACCGCACGGCTCTCTATGCCAAGCTTGATGAAAAAGCTGGTACCGATGCTGAAAAGGCTGCAGTCGCCGAGTTCAAGAAGACGGTCGATGCCGCGGTAGCGGCTCGCCGGGCCGCGGTCGACAAGGCGATCGAGGACTTCCGTACAGCCGTCGATGCGCTCGTCACCTCGAAGAAGAGCGGCTCTGCCGATGCGTACTCGAAGTTCAAGTCAGCCGTCGATGCGGCTGCGGCCAAGGCGAAGAGTGATTGCGAGGCAGATGTCGATCCTAAGACGGTGATGTCGACCTATCAGGCAGCGGTAAAAACCGCTCGCGAATCCCTGAAGGAGGACCGATCATCGATCGACAAGATCCGCGACGATGTGAAGGCGCTCGCCGAGACCCGCAAGAAAGCCATCGAGACAGCCATCGAGACGTTCAAGTCGACCGTGAAGACCGCGAAGGAAAAGCTTCAGGCGGCGATGGGGAACGAGAGCAACTAGCACTACCGCTTCCAAAGAAAAAGGCCCGGCCGACTTGTAGTGTCCCGGGCTTTTTCCATCCCTTTTAAGAGCAGTGTATACTGACTCTATGAAACGCTCCTGGCTTGTTATCACCGTCCTTGTCAGCGCCCTCGTTCTCGGGTCGCTCGGCTATGCCTGGAAATCGAGAGAGAGTCTGCGGTCTTCGTCGGTTCCTGCGCAATCCGTATCGATTCCGGGCGGTGCCGAGGCCAAGAGCTCGGAAACATCGCCATCGGACGAAACGGGCGATGCCGACGCCGGGTCAGATGCCGAAGCAGTCATCAGCCTCATGGCTGAAATCGAGGCGACAGCAACCGGCGATGAAGACGCGCTCGAGGGCGAGTATGCTGCAGAGAGCGAGAGCTTCATGGAGGGCGCGGTTGTCATGGAGCAATTGGGAACGATCTATGATGAGACGATCTACTAATGCAGCACTCTTGGTGTTCGGGGCATGCGCTTTTCCGGCGCTCGTTTCGGCTGCGCCGCTCGACCTCGTCACGACTGCGATCCAGTCCGTTCAGCCAGGAGTATCCGAACTGAAGATGAAATATCCGGCAAAGCTTCCGAACACCGAAGCGTTCTGCGCGGCGGCTGCCGAGACCAAGACAAAGCTCGAGACCAAGCTGGCAGAGCAGGATGCTAGTGTTTTCGCCTATCTCAATACGCTTCCCGAAACACTTGAAAACGGGCGCAATGAACGTGATGCGAAGCTGGAGGAAGCGCGTTCTGAGGCGGATCAGCTGCGCGGCGAATGGTACACCCGCCTCGCGCTCCGCGCCGATGGCGATGATGAGGAAGACGCAGTCGAGGATTATCAGAAGCGGGTCGAAGAAGCGGTTGATGACCGGCGCGAGTCAGTCGATGCCGCCGTCCTCGAATTCCGCACGGGAACCGATGTGCTCATCGCAAAGCGAAAAGCTGCGATGTCTGTGGCGCGGGATACGTTTAAATCCTCAGTTGCTGCAGCAGTCGCCGATCTCGAGACTGGCTGCGCCAATGGTGTTCCGACTGCGACGCTCCTCTCGGGCTTCAAGGCTGATCTCGCTGCTGCCCGGGCCAAGCTTGCGGGCGATAAGAAAGCAGCCGAAGCGCAGCAGGGCGAGATGCGAAAGCTCGCCGAGGCCCGGAAGTCGAAAGTCGCCGAGGCCGTGAAGGCGTTTCAGGCCGAGCTCGCACTCGCCAATGCCGAGTTGAAACAGGCATTTAAAGAAGACTGATGCGGTGATCGGAGCCGATGCTCAATAGCTAGTCCTTCGTATGCGCGCCCCGACAGAAGAAAGCTATAAAGAGGGAGGGAACCTTTCGCCTTTTCGGCGGCTGGTATACCGGATTGTCGCTCAGATACCGAAGGGGCGGGTGTTGACCTATGGCGCCGTCGCAGCCAGGGCCGGAGCTCCGGGAGCGGCGCGCGCGGTCGGGACGGCGATGGCACAGAACTGCTACCGTGATGTGCCATGTCATCGGGTCGTACGCTCTGACGGATCGGTTGGCGGGTATGCTTTCGGCGGGTCTCGGGCCAAGGCGGCGCGGCTCCGGCGCGAAGGCATCCTGCTCTCCTGTGGCCGGGTCGTCTTTTCGAAATAGCGGATTCCTGTTATCCTCAAGCCCTGCTATGCATATCTCTCCTCGGGCGAAAGCGCGCCTCGTACGTTCTGCTGACGACTACGGCATCCGGGATACGGTCCGCCGGATCTTGCCTTTGGCTGAAGCGGATAAGCTCGATCGGGTGGCGGTCATGGCGCGTTACTGTACGCCGGCCGATGCTCGGGCGCTCGCCGCGACAAGCGTGAAGATCGATATCCACCTCGACCTGATCGGGCTCATGGGGCGCGGCGCCGAAGATGGGCACGGGACGCTCCGGCGCGGAGCGCATTTCGCCGTTCGCCGTTTTCTCGGGCGGATTCCGGCTTCAGCGGTCGAGGCTGAATGGCGCGCCCAGATCGCGCGTTTCCACGAGCTCTTCGGCCGGTACCCGGACGGGCTGAACAGCCATGAGCATGTCCATTTTTTTCCAGGATTTTTCCCGGTTATCATCGCGCTCGCGCACGAATTCCGCGTGCCGTATATCCGTTTCGGGCTGAGGGGGATGCTCCTTTCAGAACATCATTCGGCGATCGGCCACATCCTGAATCAGCTCGCCCGGACCGGCCACCGCCGTTTCGCCGGGGCGGGACTCGCGACCTCGACCTATCTCGTCAGTCTCGACTGGGTGCACGGCAAGGAGCGGTTTTTTCATGCGCTCGAAGACCTTTCCGATGAAGAGACGGTCGAGCTCGTCGTACATCCCGAGCGCGACCGCGAGTCCGAATTCATCCAGCGTCACCTCTAAATGCCATGACCGAAAAGAAAGAACTCAAGAAGAGAAAAACGTCCGGCCCCTCGGAATGGATCGCGGTGAAGGGCGCTCGGACCCACAACCTGAAGAACATCACTGTCGAGATGCCGAGAAATCAGATGATCGTCTTCACCGGCCTCTCCGGGTCAGGGAAATCGTCACTTGCTTTCGATACGATCTTCGCCGAGGGGCAGCGCCGCTATGTCGAGAGCCTGTCCGCCTATGCCCGGCAGTTCCTGAACACGATGCAGAAACCGGATGTCGATGAAATCACCGGCCTCTCGCCGGCCATCTCGATCGACCAGAAATCGGCGAGCCGGAATCCGCGCTCGACGGTCGCGACCGTGACCGAGATCTATGACTACCTCCGCGTCCTCTATGCGCGGCTCGGCCGGCCGCACTGCCTCGAGTGCGGTCGCGAGATCTCGCGCCTCTCGACCGAGGAGATGCTCGATACGGTGAAGGCGAAAGTCCATGCCGTCCTCGAGAAACGCGACCAGTCCGAGGCGCCAGTCATCGTCCTCGCGCCGGTCGTCCGTGGGCGCAAAGGCGAGTACTATCAGATGCTCTACAATGCGCTCGGCCGCGGCTTTACGAGTATCTATCTCGACGGGGCGAGGAAGAGCCTGCGCGAGCAGGTCGTCCTGAAGAAGAATTTCAAGCACGACATCGACCTCGTCGTGGACGAATTCCTCGCGCGCGACTTCCATGATTATCGGGACGATACCGAGGTCCGGCTTTCCGAATCCATCCAGAAGGCGCTCGAGGAAGCCGAGGGCATCGTCAAAGTCATGATCGGCGGCGAGACATTCCTCCTCTCGGCGAAATTCACCTGTCCGTATGACGGCTTCTCGTATCCGGAGGTCGAGCCGCGCCTCTTCTCGTTCAATTCGCCCTATGGCGCCTGCCAGGCCTGCAATGGCCTCGGGACAAAGCATTTCTTCGGCGACGAGCCATGCGATACCTGCAACGGCACGCGGCTCCGCGAGGAGGCGCTCCATATCAAGATCGGCGGACAGAATATCGTCGACCTGACCCGGCTCACTATCAGCCTCGCCTTCGATTTCTTCGCGACGCTTGATCTCACGCCCCGCGAGGAGCAGATCGCGGCTGTCGTCTTGCGCGAGATCGGGAGCCGGCTCCAATTCCTCCTCGATGTCGGCCTCAACTACCTGACCCTCGACCGGCGGGCCAACACGCTCTCGGGCGGCGAGGCGCAGCGCATCCGTCTCGCATCCCAGCTCGGGAGCCAGCTCGTCGGCGCGCTCTATGTCCTCGACGAGCCGACGATCGGCCTCCATCAGCGCGACAATGACCGGCTCATCGAGACCCTGAAATCGCTTCGTGCGCTCGGCAACACCATCATCATCGTCGAGCACGACGAGGACACCATCTATGCGTCCGACTACATCGTCGACATCGGTCCGGGCGCGGGCGTCCACGGCGGTTCGGTCGTCGCCTCGGGCTTCCTTGAAGACCTCCTCACGGCGAAAACGAACAAGTCCGGATCGCTCACGCTCGCGTATCTCCGCGGCGAAGAGCATATCCCGGTCCCGGAACGGCGCGGCAAGGAAAAGGGCAGTCTGAAGATCCGCGGCGGACGCATCTACAATATCCAGAACCTCTCTGTCGATATCCCGCTCGGCCGTTTCATCGCGGTGACCGGCGTGTCGGGATCGGGCAAGTCATCATTCCTCTACGAGATCGTCCACAAGAATCTCCAGGGCCGGCTCGACCGCCGCTACAAGACGACCAAAGTCGAGCATTGCGATACATTCACCGGGACCGAGTACCTCTCTCGCGTCGTCATGATCGACCAGAGCCCGATCGGCCGCACGCCGCGCTCGAATCCGGCGACTTATACCGGCGCGTTCAACCATGTGCGCGACCTCTTCGCTTCGACCGAGGAGGCGCGGGTGCGCGGCTGGAAGCCAGGCCGCTTCTCCTTCAACCGCCCAGGCGGCCGCTGCGAGACCTGCGAGGGGAACGGCTTCATCGCGGTGGAGATGCACTTCCTCCCGACAGTGTATGTCCCGTGCGATGTCTGCGATGGCAAGCGTTTCACCAAGGAGACGCTCGAAGTCACCTATAAAAATAAAAATATCCACCAGGTGCTCACCATGACCATCGAGGAGGCGCACGCGTTCTTCCACGATATCCCGGCGATCGCTGACCGGCTGAAGACCCTGAACGAGGTCGGCCTCGGCTACCTCGAACTCGGCCAGTCGGCGACGACCCTCTCGGGCGGCGAGGCGCAGCGGGTGAAGATCGCCTCCGAGCTCTACCGCCAGGCGCTGGAACGGACCATCTATCTCCTCGACGAGCCGACGATCGGCCTCCACTATGCCGACGTGAAGAAGCTCATCGAGATCCTCGACCGGCTCGTCGCCAAGGGGAACACCGTCATGGTGATCGAGCACAACATGGACCTCATCAAGAGCGCCGACTATATCATCGATATCGGTCCCGAGGGCGGATCGGGCGGCGGCAAGATCGTTGCGACCGGTACGCCCGAAGAAGTTGCCAAGACCGCTGGCTCCTACACCGGCGAGTACCTGAAGAAAGTTCTCCGGAAGAAATAGGTTGAAATGATAATCGCGATGACGGAACGCGCCTCATGATAGAGGCGTGTTTGCATCTAGAACGAACGGCTACGCGTACTATGGATGCAGGGGCTGTAACTCGCTAATGAGATTCTTATGAGCAACAGGCGCTTGTTCGCACTCGGGGGAGCGGCCATCGTTCTCGCCGTGCTCGCGGTTCTGGTGACAGTAGTGAACCATGCCTCATCCCGCAAATCGGCGTTCTATTCGTACCGTGATGCGGCCAACCAGCGGCCATACGGCGATGAATACCGCGGCATGGGAGAGCGGAATCATGGCATGATGGGCAATCGCCACGGGAAGTCGTCGGCGCGATCCGGACAGGAGGGCTGCATCGCTGACGAGTGCCTCTTGGTCGATGGGCTCGAGTACCCGGTCGCCACGCTTTCTGACAGTGCCAAAGCCGCGCTCGGAGCCGCGCTCGACGATGAATACAAGGCGTTTGCAACCTATCAGCCCGTCATGGAGGAATTCGGTGCTGTCCGCCCGTTCATCATGATCAGCCGGGCGGAGGAGCAGCATATCGCCGCGCTCAAGGCGCTCTATGACAAGTACGGAATCGCCGTGCCAGAAAATAGCTACCTCGGGACGATCTCGGCTCCGGAATCCGTTTTGGCGGCTTGCCAGACCGGCGTTGATGCGGAGACCGCTAATGCGGCGCTCTACGACGATCGGCTTCTCCCGGCAGTCTCCACGTACCCCGATATCGTCAGGGTATTTACGAATCTGAGGAACGCCTCAGCGAATCGGCATCTCCCAGCCTTCGAACGCTGCCGCGGGTAAGCGCGGTTCATCCGGACGGATTTTCCGGCGGCCGTTTCGGGCATGATACTATAGGGGTGAATAGCTCTCTATGTTCGAATCACCGAGACTCGCAGCGCTGGAGAAGAGGGTCCGCCGCACGGCCGATGCCGCTGACACCGCTTTCTTTGAGCATGAGGACAATCCGGACGCATCGCCGCCATGGGAGACGCTGTTCGACTCGAAGAAAGGAAAGTTCCGCCGGGTGCAGGCGCTTTTCTCCGTCCTCCGTGACGCCGTCCCGGATCCGATATTCAGGAGGTTGACGGGAGATCGCTACGAGTATCAGAGAGCGGCGCTCCCAGTCAATCCGGATCGCTACGAGTTCGATGTGAGGAAAATCGGCAACGGAGAAGAGTGCAATGTCTACAAGCTCGTATCGCTTGATCCGGAATATCCGACGCTCGTCATCAAAATCGATAATACGACAACGCAGGATGCCGACAGGCTGGTTGCGCGCAGCAAAGAGATCCGGGGCGAGTATGAAGAAAAGAGGGGCTGGTACCGCGAATTACCTGGACTCATCCCTGAGGAGCTTCAATTCATCGGCAAGAGCCCGCGTGGCGGGCGAAATGCCGTCTTTACCATCCAGGAATACTTCGGGATGGCAGATCAGATCCATGATTTGTTCCGGGGCTATTCGAAAGAGGTGCTCCTCAAGATTCTTCGGTCTGATCCAGAGCTTCGTGTATCGTTTCTTGCTTTCGTGCGGATCACCCTCGATCGGGCGGCGTCTCATGATGAAGCTGTCGATACGCTCGGCGACAAGAACGTGGTTCTGGTCGATGGCGAAGACGGCCGGCGCGACTTGCGGCTGCTCGATTCGCACGGAGTGAAGCATCCGGATCATCCGGTCAATGAGGACGAAGGCCGGCGTATTCATGCCGATCTGGAGTTCCTCCGGGAAGTGAGCGCTGCGCTCGAGCGAGAAGCCGCCGGAGCGGAATAAGCCTGCCATTATGGAACGCATCGCAGAAAAACCGCCGTTCCGTCTCCATAGCCCGGCGTTCGCATACGGGGAGCGGATCCCGCGCGAGTATACCTGCGACGGGCGCGACGTGAGCCCGCCGCTCTCTGTCGAGAGCGTGCCCGAAGATGCCGAATCGCTCGCGCTCATCGTGGAGGATCCCGATGCCCCCGGCGGGACCTGGATCCATTGGCGGCTCTGGAACATCGCTCCGACGACGACTCTCATCCGCGAAGGCTCCGTGCCGGCCGGCGCGATTGTCGGGCGGAACAGTTTCGGCCAGCCGTGCTACGGCGGGCCTTGTCCGCCGAATGGCGAGCATGCGTATATCTTCCGCATCTATGCGCTTCGCGCGCCGCTTCATCTTCCGGCAGAAGCGACCGAGCTCATGTTCCGGAATGCGCTCCTCGGCAATACGATCGCCGAAGCCGATCTTGTCGGATACTATCGCCGCCCGATCGAGGGACTGAAGACTGGTCCTGGTCCGGGCGTTGCCGCATGCTAGAATGGGTGCGTATGGACCGCTTTTCCGCCAAGGCACCGGCCGTTTGGCGCCTACATATCCCGGACGGCGCGCTCGAGGGCCTGAAGTGGATCGCGCTCGCTTCGATGCTGTACGACCATGTCGTGAGATTCCTCCTCATGGGGCCAGCGCCTGCACCTGCGACCGCATTCGGCCGGATCGCTTTTCCGCTCTTCGCCTTCACTCTGGCGTACAATCTCTCCCGGCCCGGCCTGGATGGGGGCATCTATCGGCGGCTGATCATGCGCCTCATCGGTTTCGGCCTCCTCGCCTTGCCCGCGACGCTCTACCTCGTCCAGGTGCAGCAGCTCAATATCCTCTTTACGCTCGCGACCGCCGTGGCGCTGGTCTGGATCCTGGAGCAGCGGCCGCTCTGGTATTCGCTGCCGATCGCCGGCATTCTTTTCGCCGCCGCAGGGACTCAGGTGGAATACGGCTGGCCCGGCCTTGCGCTGATGCTCAGCTTCTCCTATTTCATCCGCCGCGGCGTCACGCTGGACTCTCTCGCCGCCCTCGCCGCGGGGTTCATGGCGCTTTCGGTATCGAACGGCAGCCAGTGGGGACTCCTCAGCCTTCCGATCATCCTCGCTGCCTCTCAGGTGACGCTGCCCCTCCGCCGGCACAAGTGGTTTTTTTATGCGTTCTATCCGGCGCACCTTGCGCTGATCGCCTGGCTCGCTTGGCAGTTCGTGCGCATATGAGCCGCGCTGGAATGATTTCTTCAAAGTGCTAGGATGGAAGCGATCTATCATTAACCAGCTTTCCCTATGTCCAGTACGAAGAAGCCGGCAGCCGCGCCGAAGGCGCCGATGCGACCAGTCATGCCGCCGCTCTGGCAGGCAGCGCGCCTCGATGGCAAGCAGCGCAATATGGGGATAAAGAATCTGGGGAAGCAGCGGAAAGGGAAAAGAGGCGACAGGTAGCGGATGGTCCCGCTTGAAAGCCCCGCCCCGGCGGAGTAGAGTGGGGATGAAGCATTAATCTTCATCGCTATGGAATCAACCGAGCCCGAAGTGAAGGTATCCGCTCCCGCCGCCACGAAAGAGGCCAAATCCGCCCCGGCGCCAGCCAAGGTGTCCTGGCGGAATAACAAGAAAGTCCGCCTCGGCGTCCTCGTGGCGCTCATCGTGATCGCGGGCCTCGTCGCGTTCTTCTTCGAGAAGGCGCGGCTCTGGATGTTCGGCCTCATCGCGCTCCTCATGGTGGGGGTGGGGATGGAGGCGACCAATACCGACTATGACCTCGGGAAAATGATGGAGACCAAATCCATCAGTCAGTCCAAGGTGCTCCGGGACAAGAGCGGCAATGTCGTGCCAGCCGGGACCGCAGGGGCCAAGTATACGGACGAGTACAACTGCGATGACTTCGACACTCAGCCCGAAGCGCAGCAGTTCTTCGTGAATGCCGGCGGGGTGAAGGGCGATACGAACCGTCTCGATGGCAACAAAGACGGCGATGCCTGCGAGAGCCTGCCCAAAGGCGCCAAGTAGTCCAGAAATAGGAAAGGGCTGCCAGATGGCAGCTCTTTCGCTTTGTGGCTTGAAAATGGGGTAAAAGGGGAGTAGAGTGATATATGGCAGTACGGTAGCAAGGAGAGCGTTATCTCTCTCAGCATGGCTTAAATGGATTTCCTCTAACCTTTATCTCTTTAGCTGGGACGATAGAAAAAAAATCTTTTTACTGGAGGCTGGAAAATAGATTATATTTCAAAATAATTTTTCATTTTTGAGTAACTGCAAAGGTTGGCTTTTATTGCTCTAACTATATGTTCGGATACCCTGAAGACGAGCAATATTTTGCAGGTTTACTCTCGGGTGGAAAACTTGACGTTCTAGAAGAAAAGTACGGCCATCTGTTTGATTTTCGGGAGCCATCACTGAAACGAGCAGAATTCAACGTGCTGCGGGGAAAACTATTACCGGATCTGATGAGACGTTTCGATGGACGCTGCGGACTCCAGATCGAGAGAATATGCGAAGGTGACGTTAGTCTGGCGGTAGATCACTTTATCCCGTTGTCATCCAATATCCTGAACAAAGAGCTCCGGCATCTGAGAGCAGTCGCGGGGAAGAAAGTCGCGACACAGAGTTTCGGTTCGAATCATCCAGACAATCTCGTCCTCGCCTGTTCGGCCTGCAATAGCTATAAAAAGCATCGCTTTCCAGATAAGGCGCTTGTCAATAGAGTCTTGAAGAACAAACTGTAGCGCTACTGTCTATGAAAAACAAATGGCTGTGGGGGTATGGGGTGGTGGCGCTGGCCGCGGTGGCGCCGATACTCGCCATGATGATCGGCGTTCTCCTCGCGGGGCTATTCGGCTGCGATGCCGGCGGGCTGAACGAGGGCTCGGCCCCGGACTGCCCGGGCGGGGATATCGTGTATATGCTCTTCGTCTCGAGCTGGTATGTGCTGGTGACGCTGCCACTGGGCGCGCTCGCGCTCGTCGTCCTCGGGCTGGTGCACCTCACCGTCTGGTACCGCCGCCGGGCGGAGCGTGTAGAATAGAGTCATGGATATCATCTCTCATGGGCTCTATGGTGGGGTGGCGTTCGGACGGCGGAGCCGGCCGAGCTACTGGCTCGCGTTTTTCTTCGGCATCGCGCCGGACCTCTTTTCGTTCGGTCTCTTTTTCATCCTCACCTTGCTCGGGATCGCCGAGCATCCGGACTGGCGGAGCGGCAATCATCCGGATCCGTCACAGATCCCGGCGTTCGTCCATGCGCTCTACGACGGGACGCACAGCCTCGTCGTCTTCGCGGTCATCTTTGCCATCGTCTGGGTCATCCGGCGCCGGCCGCTCTATGAGATGCTCGGCTGGCCGCTCCATATCCTGGTCGATATCCCGACCCACTCAGAAAAGTTTTTCCCGACGCCCTTCCTCTGGCCGATCTCTGATATCCAGATCGATGGCCACCCGTGGAGCGATCCGCGCATCTTCATTCCGAACGTCATCCTCCTCGCGGGTCTGTACCTCTGGTTCTATATCATCCGGCCCCGCCGAGCGAAACGCATCGGGGGCAGGTAGGATCCCATATACGTATGCCTGAACCGTTCCTGCTCCATTCGTGCTGTGCGCCGTGCGCGATCGCTGTCATCGATGAATTGCGGAACGCGTACGCGCTCACGGTCTTCTTCTACAATCCGAACATCTATCCGGAGGACGAGTACCTCCGGCGGAAGCGCGAAGTGGTGCGCGTCTGCGAAGAATGGGGCGTCCCTATGATCGATGCCGACTATGAGCCGGATGTTTGGGCCGATGCCGTCCGCGGCCGCGAGGACGAGCCGGAAGGAGGGCTGCGCTGCATATCCTGCATCGGCATGCGGCTCGGCCGGACAGCGCGGGAAGCGGCATCGCGCGGCATCGCTCAGTTCGGATCAACGCTCACCATGGGGCGGCAGAAGCGCGCCTCGATCGTGACGCCGCTCGGAGAAGAGGCAGGGGCGGCTGCCGGCGTCCGCTATCATGCCGAGGACTGGAAGAAGCGCGGCCGCGAAGAGAAGGCGCGGCGGATGGTGGCCGAGCGGGGCATCTACCGGCAGAATTATTGCGGCTGCCGATACTCGCGCGAACGCAGATTCGATTTCGACTGAAGACGCGATGGCCCGGAGGTGTAGAATGGGACTATGCAATGGATACTCGCAATACTGATCGTCGGCGCAGCGCTCGGAGCCTGGCAGCTCCTTGACCGTGGGCCGCTTCCGGACGCCAAGCCAGGACCGCCCGCTGCTCCTGACAAGCTGGCCGCATCGCCGGCTCCGGAGAAGGCCGTTTGGACCGGGCCGTCTATCGAAGCGCTCGCCAAGCATGAATTCGACGGACGGGACTTCGCGGTGGGGGAAGCGCTCGACCGGCAATCCGCCTACACGCGCTTCTCCATCACGTATCGGAGCGGCGCGCTCACCATCTCGGGCATCATGAACGTGCCGGCTGGGGACGGGCCCTTTCCCGTACTCATCCTGAATCACGGCTATATCGATCCGGCGATCTATACGAATGGCCGCGGGCTCCGGCGCGAGCAGGACTATCTCGCTCGTCAGGGCTTCGTCGTCATCCATCCGGACTACCGCAATCACGCACAGTCGAGCCGGGTCGACGATGGCGAACTCGAGAATCGGCTCGGCTATGTCGAGGATGTCATCAATGCGGTCTATGCGGTCCGGGCCGCCGGCCTCCCGTATGTCGACGGGGGGCGTATCGGCATGCTGGGGCACTCGATGGGCGGCGGCATCGCACAGACGGTGGCGGTCGCCAAGCCGGATCTGGTCCGGGCGATCGCGCTCTACGCGCCGGTCTCCATGGATTACCGCGATTCGTATTTCAAATATATGGCCCAGGACGGGGAACGGGCCAGGCGGATCGTTGAGCGCTACGGTCCGCCCGAAGCCGGGTCGCCGGTCTGGGACGCAATATCGCCTCGCACCTATGTCGATCGGATCGCGGTGCCGATGATCCTCTTCCAGGGGACGCGGGACGATAGCGTGCCGGCCGAATGGTCGGACCGGACAGCGGCGCTCCTCCGGGAGCGCGGCAAGCCGATCGAGTATGTCGTCTATCCGGGCGAGGGCCACGAGTTCGGGCCGCGCTGGGATGACTTCATGTCTCGGACGGCTGACTTTTTCCGCGAGCATCTCGCCCGCTGACGGACGTGTGATAGTGTATACGTATGACTGATCCTGCCATCAAAACCGGGACCGCGCACCGGGTGCCAGAGGACCTGCGGCGCATGCTCCTCTCCCACGCCGAGACGCTCGAGACATGGAACAGCCTGACGCCGCTCGCCCGGAACGAATGGATCTGTTATGTCACCATCGTGAAGAAAGCCGGGACGCGTGCCGACCATCTCCGCCGGGTCCGGGAGGATCTGGGTCGCGGCAAGCGCCGCCCGTGCTGCTGGCCGGGCTGCCCGCATCATCGGCCAGGTGCGGCAAAATGGTTCACGAAGAAACGCTGACGATATGAAAACGATGCCGGCATATGAGACAGTGGGGGAATATGTGTCCGGATTGCCGGCCGATAGGCGGGCGCCGTTCGATATAGTGTGGCGGGCGATCCGCGCGCTCGTGCCGGAGGGGGAAGAGGCGATGCGGTACGGCATGCCGACCATCCGTCTCAATGGGAGAAATCTGGTGCATCTCGGCGTCATGAAAGATCATCTCGGGTTCTACCCGGCACCGTCTGGCGTCCGGGCATTCCAGTCAGAGATCGAGGGCGTATACCGGTATTCCAAAGGGGCTATCCAGTTTCCTTTCAGCGAGCGGCCACCGCTCGCGCTCGTGAAGAGAATCGTGAAGTTTCGGCGTGGCGAGGAGCAGGCGAAAAAGAGAAGGCAGCAGTCTTTGTAGGCTAACGGATAAACCGGCGGCTTCCATCCCGGATTCGATTCGGAGGCTCAAATCTTCATCGGAGTGTGATATGTATGAAACGGATATGACAGCTGATGCTGTAGTGCGGACCCTGAGACGGCAGGCTGATCCCGAAAGAGGGAAGGTCTTGGCGCGCTTTTTCAAAACAGGCCCGGGCGAATATGCCGAAGGCGACCGATTCTGGGGCATCCCTGTGCCGGTGACGCGGGCGGCGCTCCGCCGTTTCCGAAACCTCCCGATCAAGGAAATCGAGAGGCTGCTCGGACATCCGGTGCACGAGGCGCGGGTCGCTGCCGTCATCCTCCTCGCCGACCGTTTCGCCCGCGCGGACGAGCGCGAACAAGGACGGATCTACCGTCTCTATCTTGCGAATACCCGATCCATCAATAACTGGGATTTGGTTGATCTATCGGCGCCGAAAATCGTCGGCGCCTGGCTCCTCGATCGTCCGAAGGGGATGCTGCGGTCGCTCGCGCGTTCGGAGAACCTATGGGAGCGCCGCATCGCCATGGTCGCCACTCTCGCCTTCATCTCGCGGGGAGAGAGCGAAGACGCGCTCGATATCGCCGCTCGCCTCATCAATGACCGGCATGACCTCATCCATAAGGCGGTAGGCTGGATGCTGCGAGAAGTCGGAAAACGCTGTTCGCTCGAAGCGGAGCGGGCCTTCCTCGATCGTCATGCGGCAACGATGCCGCGCACGGCTCTCCGCTACGCGATCGAACGCTTGTCACCGGGAGAACGGCGGCATTATATGGGCCTGAAGCCGGTCGGCTAGCCGTTGTAGGGCAGGGGATCTCGCGGCATTTCGACACACAGGTGTCGGCCGCAATGATGCTACAATAGCGGCATAATCATTGGTCATACCACTATGACGACCTATGTCGATGGATACGTGCTCTCGGTGCCGAAGAAGAATCGGGCGGCGTATCGGAAGATGGCACGTGAAGGGGCGGCGATCTGGATGAAGCACGGGGCGCTCGAGTATCGGGAATGCCGCGGCGACGATGTGGCCGCACAAAACGGCTGCACTTCATTTCCCAAGCTGGCCAAGACAAAGCCGAGCGAGGAAGTCTGGTTCTCGTTCATCGTGTACCGCTCGAAAAAGGATCGGAACCGCATCAACAAGCTCGTGATGGCGGAGATGATGAAGAAGTATGAGGGAAAGGAAGAAATGAAGATGCCGTTTGATATGGGACACATGGCGATGGGCGGCTTCACGGTCGAAGTCGAATCATGACGTCCGGTCTGGTACTGACTGCTAGTAAATTCAAGGAAGAAAAAAGCCCGGAATCTGATCGAAAGTTCCGGACTTGGGGGCATGGCGGCCAAGCGCCTAGTTATCGGTAGCGCCGCCCGAATTCGCAGCGTGTTCTATCCGCTCTGCGAGCCTTCTGAGGAACATGTCCCGGATGACGGGCTCGCTTTCAGTCGGGATCACGATGATGACCGCGTTTTTCCATGCGCCTTGGCCGGATATGCCATCGACATAGCAGCTTTGGCCGAAACAGGCGCTAGCGATCCGGGCGATTGCTTCGGGACGCGGATACGCTACAGGGCAATCGCCGACAGGACGGACGACCCACCGGGATCGGCCGATTTCGCGCGGGAAGTTACCGCGGATGTATTCCATGACGAATACCGGCATGACAAGCCTCCTCGCTGGTAGATGAAAGAACCTCTCCTCTTCATACCATACGGGAACGGCGCTATCAATGCTCTGGTCGGCGATCCAGCTCAATCCTATCGGAAAATGGTAGAATGGAAGAATAATGGATGATCATCGGAGTATGTGCGGGAAGCGGGCATTGTTTGGGTGGATGTATCAGCGCCTGTTAAAGCCGGTCCTTTTCCGTTTCCCGGCAGACGATGTCCATGAACGGTTCCTCGCGATCGGCCGCTCTCTCGGCCGCTCACGCTCGATCCGTTCGATGATCGCCTGGCTCTGGCGGTACGATGACCAGCGGCTCGTACAGACGGTTTCCGGCCTCGTATTTCCGAATCCGATCGGACTATCTGCCGGTCTCGATTATCGGGCGGACCTGTCTGCTCTCGCGCCGAGCCTCGGATTCGGCTTCCATTCGATCGGCACGCTGACATTGGAACCGTATGCCGGCAACCCGCGGCCGATGCTTGACCGTTTGCCGAAATCCCGCGCGCTTCTCGTGAACAAAGGATTCAGAAACGAAGGCATCGCTGCGGTGCTGGCGCGAATCGGTCCGTCTGCCGATCCGAGGCCGCCGCGCGGCGTGAGCATCGGCGCGACAAATCGTCCGTACCCGGATTTTTCAGCGCTCATAGCCGATATCGTCGATGGTTTCAGGACGGCCGAACGCTTTGCGGGCTTTGATTATTATGAATTGAACATCAGTTGTCCGAACCTGGTGAACCTGCGGGATGTGAAGCCCGAGATCGGTTCGCCGGAAGGGCTCAGCCGCCTGCTTGCCGCCCTCTCGCCAGTCGTTCTGGCGCGCCCTGTTTTCATCAAGATGCCTTTGGAACGGACGGAGGCCGACATGCTCGCGCTCGTCGATACGGCCCGGCCGCATGCGTTCATCAAGGGGCTTATTCTCTCGAACCTGGCCAAGGACCGTTCGAATCCGGCCTTTGACAGGGCTGAAATCGCGAAAGCCGGCCCCGGGAATTTCAGCGGCAAGCCGACCCAGGCGCAGTCGAATGCGATGCTCCGCACCCTCTACCGCCATTGTCGCGGCCGGTTCGTTCTTATCGGGACAGGCGGCGTCTTTACTGCCGAGGACGCGTATGCCAAGATCCTCGCCGGCGCGTCACTGGTGCAGCTCGTGACGGGCATGATCTATGAAGGGCCTCAGGTCATCGGATCCATCAATGCCGGCCTGGCGGAATATCTCGTCCGAGACGGCTATGCTTCAGTCAGCGATGCGGTCGGGGCCCGGGCGGACAGGGGATGACGGCCGCTACTCTTCGGGCGACAGCCGGACGATCGGACCAGTAGCCCTGCATCTGCTTGACAGGTTTTTCCTATTCACGTATACTTCTCATTTGTCGGCCCAACTAGGCCGATTTCGCTTCCCGAGTCCATCCCGGATGAGGGGCGTTTCAGAGGGAGAAATCCGATGCAGGAAAAGAGTCGCAGCCGCAATCGTGGCAAAACCAATCGCCGCGCCAGCATTACCTATCTGGTGAACCTCGATGGCCACAACATCCAGCTGACCCGCGAGCAGGTCATCGCCAACGGCCAGGGCTGGAAGAAGTGCCACGGTATCCATGGCGAAACCAAGGTGAACTCGCTGTCCATCAAGCGCATGGGTGGCACGATCTTCCTGAAGAGCGACAAGGTCCGCCTGTCCGCGTTCGACGCGAACGAGCTGGCCGTCGCGCTGCCCGAGGTCGCCGGCCTGATCAAGGACGCCACCGGCACCGGGCCGTCCATCGCCTCCGCCGCCGTCTGATCGGCACTGGCCCGAGGCACTCCAACGGAGCGCCTCACCCCCCCGACGTGTTCAACGAATGCGCCGGGGGATTTTTTTTATATACCTTTCTTCACTTGCTAGAATGGAGTCATGCTATTTCCTATTACTGTCTCCAATACGCTGCTCGCGTTCTACATGGCGATCAATGTCATGGCGTTTCTGGTCATGCTCTGGGACAAGCGGGCTGCGAGGATGTCAGGCGCCGAGCGCGTGAGCGAAGGACTGCTCTTCTTCATGGCGACCGCATTCGGCGCGGCGGGTGTCTTCCTCGGTATGTTCGCGTTCCGACACAAGACACGGACCTGGTATTTCCTCATTGGCATCCCGCTCGCGTTCATCTCAAACCTTGCGCTTCTCCGGTTCCTCGCGGAGCGGCTCCGGATCGGGGAGTGATATACTGGGGGCGTAACCCGTGTCAGCAAACTATGGAAACTGAAAAGCTCTCGCAGTATGCTCTCGGCCGCCTCCGCGCCGGCGCCAGGAAAGAGGAAGTAGAGGACGAGCTCATCGCGATTGGCTGGACCGAGGACGAGGCCGAGGCCGCATTCCGCGGCGCCGTTGTCGCGCTCGGGGCGCCAATTCCGGCCGAAGGGAATCGCCCGACCCTGTCCAAGAAGGCGTCGACTGTCGATGTCGTCATCAATTTCTTCTCGTTCATCCTCCTCGGCGTCGTCGCGACCGCGCTCGGCACGCTCTACTATCAGATCATCAACCTGTCATTCCCGGATGCGCTCGACTCGATGGGCTACTATTCGCTCTCCGGCGCGACGAGCACGATCCATTATTCCATCGCGGCGCTCCTCATCGGGTTCCCGCTCTATTACTTTGCGATGCGGCTCTGGTTCCGAAAATTCCGCGAGGATGAGGGGCGGACCGAATCAAAGCTCTCCAAGTGGCTGACGTACCTCGTTCTCCTCGTTGCGGCAGTGACGATCGTCGGCGACCTCATCACGGTCCTCTTCACGCTCCTCCAGGGCGAGATCACGGCGCGCTTCTTCCTGAAGGCGCTTGTCATACTCGGCATCGCGGGGTCGATCTTCGGCTTCTACTATCTCGAGCGGCGGAAGATCCAGTACCGGGCGGATATCCCGCGCCGGACGTTCCAGCTTTTCAGCCGAGGAGTTTCGTCTGCGGTCTTGCTCGGCATCTTCCTCGGCTTCATGATCGGCGGGTCGCCTGCGACCGAGCGCAACCGTTCATTCGATGAGACGCGTGCGACCCACTTGTCGAGCCTCGCAGGTTGCGTTGAGCAGTACGCTTCGAGCCTCGGTGCTCTCCCGGTCTCGATCGCCGAACTCGTGCGTTCGAGCCAGTACAGCTACTGCGATTCGTATGCGAAGGATCCGGAGACCGGACTCCCGTATGAATACCGCGTTGTCACGCCGTCGCTGGCACAGGGTGCCGCCCGGGTCGGCGAATTCGAGCTCTGCGCGAACTTCGCGCTCGCGACCGATGCGGCGAGCGCCCGAACGGGGTACGGCATGAGCAGCACCTGGTACGAGCATGCGGCAGGGCGGGACTGCGATACGGTTTCAGCCCAGCTCCTCGTCCCGCCGGTCCCGGCAGTCCAAGCCGTGACACCCCCGGCTAAAACGATCCCTGCGGGGACTGCCTGTACGATGGAGGCCAAGCTCTGTCCGGATGGCAAGACGTATGTCAGCCGCCAGGGGCCGAGCTGTGAATTCGCTCCGTGCCCGATAATGCCTATCGAGTAACCAAGAAAAAACCTGCCTCTTAAAATGCAGGTTTTTTCGCGCTATCGGCCGCTCCAGGCATCGCCGATCTTGTCATCGTTAGCATCCCACAGGGCGACGGCGTCCTTCCCCTTGGTTGGGTCGCGTATCCCTTCAACCAGGGTGTCGCGCCGTTCCATCTCTCCCTGACTGAGGAAACGCATCCGGGGATCGTAGCCGACCTTTTCCCTGAAGAGTCGCTCGAGTTCCGTGGTCTCAAGCGATTCAAAATCGATCCCTTTTGTTTCCGGCATCACTTCCTCCTCGCGATCGCCGAGATCGAGAGGGATTTGCTCGGTCAGCGTGCCTTTGGATGGCTGCTCCAAGGGATTCATAGATGGTATTCAGGATTATGCTGCTATTATACACCGCCCGTGGGACTGGGTGGTAAAATACTTTCGTCCCTATGCGCCTCTTCGTCACCGTCAAACCGCGCGCCCGTACGGAGCGCATCGAACCGATCGATGCGACGCATTTCGCCGTTTCGGTCACGGCTCTGCCAATCGATGGGAAAGCGAACGATGCTGTCCGGCGAGCACTCGCTCGGCATCTCGGCGTGCCGGCAAATCGACTCGTACTCCGGTCCGGCGCCGCCGGAAAACGAAAGGTCTTTGAGCTTGAAACGGCATGAAACGGATCATCGCACTCGGCGCTACTGATTACGAATACGCACTCTGGAAAAGTCTCCGAGCGCAGCGGCTCCGCGTCTCGGTTTCAGCGAGCGGAGCGCTCGCGGTCTCGGCACCCCATTGGGTGAGCGGCCGCACGATCGAGCGCTTCCTCCGAGAACATGCCGAATGGATCGTGCAGACAATGGCGCGTTTCCAGCGCCTTAGCATCCACCCTCTCGCTCACGGGGGAAAGCGCGAGTATGTTCGGTACAAGGAGGCGGCGCGCTCGCTGGCGGCTGCACGCCTTGCGTACTTCAATGAAGCATATGGATTCTGCTATCGGAAAATCAGCATCCGCAATCAGCGGACCAGATGGGGGAGCTGCTCGAAACAGGGGAACCTGTCGTTCAATTATCGCATCGCGCTCCTGCCACAGGAACTTGCCGATTATGTCATCCTCCATGAACTCTGCCATCTAGGCGCATTCGACCATTCGGAGCGGTTCTGGTCGCTTGTCGCGCGCGCCATGCCGGACTATGCTGAGCATCGTCGGGCGCTTCGGCGAATCAGCAGGGAACATCTGGCATAAGGCTATGTACCACCTCTACATCCTCCGTTGCGCTGACGATACGCTCTATACCGGAATCACGACCGATCTCGGCCGGCGAGTGGCCGAGCATAACCGGTCGCCGGCTGGCGCTAAGTATACTCGCGCTCGCCGTCCGGTCGCGCTTGTTTATGCGCGGCGTTTCCGCACCCGCTCGAACGCGCAGCGCGAAGAAGCGCGCGTGAAGCGGCTCTCTCGATCGGCGAAGCTCTCGCTCATCCAATCAGCATGACCCTATGGCAAGTTTCCGTTCACACATCTCGTTCGGCATCGCATCAGGCATACTCGGCGGCATAGCGCTCATCTCGCTCGCAGTCCTCGACGCCCCGAGCCTCATCCTTGCTGTCTTTACCACGGCTGTCCTCGGATCGGTCCTGCCAGATATGGACTCGGATTCGGGCATCCCGTTCCATGTGTCGTTCGGATCATTCGCAGTCGTAGCAGCGGCGCTCCTTGGTTCGTCTGCCTACGGCGAGACGCCGGACGATCTCGTCCGGGTCGTACTGTGGACATCTGGCGCTTTCGGCTTCGTCTACCTCGTCCTTGGAAGTATCTTCAAACGCTTCACCCGGCATCGCGGCATGGCGCATTCGGTTCCGGCGGCTCTCCTCGCGGGCCTCGCCACTTTTTTTCTTGCGGCGCATTTCTCGTTCACAGACATGGAGGCGTTCATCCTTGCTGTCGCGATGGCAGCCGGCTATAGCGGGCACCTCATCCTCGATGAGCTGTATGCGGCTGTGAATTTTCACGGGACGCCGTTTGTCCCGAACAAGGCGCTCGGAAGCGCGCTCAAACTCTTTTCCGACGATGCATTCGCCAACCTCATGGTGTACGGCGGCATCCTCTTTCTCTCCGCAGGGAATGTCGGCCGTTTTGCCAATTTGGCTGAACGGTTCTGGCGGACAGTGAGCTGATATTCTGCTAGCATAGGGAATGGATAATAACCACTTTCTTATTTTGTTATGGCATACGGAAGAATCATCCCCGGACTCACGATCGACGGCGTGCCGGCGCCCTATGGCGTCGTGAACGAGCGCGAGATTCGCGCAGCCGCCGGGCTCATGTTCGCAGTCGGGCTCATCGCGCTCCTTTCGGTCTACTATGACCGGAACGTGCAGCTTGCATTCTGGGTGGTGCTCGCATTTTGGGTTGATTTCGTGCTGAAGGTCGCTATCGGTCCCGAGTGGTCGTATATCGGCCGGGTCGCCGGCCTTCTCGTGCGCCGCCAGCGGCCCGAGTATGTCGGTGCAATCCAGAAGCGCTTTGCCTGGTCGATCGGACTCGTGCTGTCGAGCATCGTGCTGTTCTTTCTCGCTCGCATCGTGCTGAATCCTGCCTGTACCAACGCTGGTGTCGCTGGGACATCGCCCTGTCTCATCCCGATGATCCTCTGCGGTACTTGCCTTGTCTTTATGTGGCTCGAATCGGCTGCTGGCATCTGTGTCGGCTGCAATATCTATGCCTGGCTGACGAAAAAGGGATTCGTCCAGCGGCCCGAATACGCGCCAGCCTGTCCTGGCGGCGTCTGCTCGGTCGATAAGAAACGCTAGGCGCTATGCCGAAGAAAGCGGCGTTCGAAATCCGCGGGAAAGTCGTCCGCTACACGGCCGATACGGCGAGCTGGTATTTCGTGTATCTCGATGATCGGACGACCGCTGCAATCCGCGCAGCTCGGACGAAGACGGTCGGCTTCCAGTATGTTCCGGTAGAGGCGACCCTTGGCGCCACGGTCTGGCGGACGACGCTCTTCCCCACGAAAGAGGGCCCGTACCTCCTCGCGCTCAAAGCCAGAGTCCGCCAAGCGGAAGGGATCCGCGAAGGGCAGATGGTGTCGGCGCGATTGAATCTCATCTAAATGAAAGGAGAGAGAAAGAGTATATGAGCCAGGAATCTGAGTGGTATGCAACTCTCATCAAGCCATCCTGGGCGCCCCCTGAGTGGCTGTTCGGTCCGGTCTGGACGGTGCTCTATATCGTCATCGCCGTGACCTTTTCCGCGATTGCCTATCGCTTCTGGAAGGGGCAGATCAGTTTTAGAGTGTTCCTCCCATTCATGCTCAACATCATCTTCAATCTATCGTTTTCGCCGATCCAGTTCGGCCTCAGGAATAATTGGCTCGCGGCGATCGATATCGTGCTCGTCTGGGCTACGCTCGTTTGGGCGCTCATGGTGATTCGCCCGCTTGTTTTGTGGATCGCCTATGCCAATGTCCCGTACCTTCTCTGGGTCTCGTTCGCTTCTATCCTCCAGTTTTCTATCACGTGGCTCAATCGCGCTTGAATAGCCGAATAGGGTATAATGGGTTTGTGGTGAGTATAATTAATGCAAAAGTATGTTCCAGAAAAATGTCGGCACGCTTGATCGCGTCGCCCGGGTGCTAGTGGGGCTTTTCATCATGTGGTACGGCTATGACCACCAGTCTTGGTGGGGAGCGCTCGGTCTCGTCGTCCTTGCGACTGGCGCGCTCGGTACGTGCTGGCTTTACACGCTTCTCGGATTATCGACCTGCCCGGTGAACACAAAGTCTGCGGATCCGACCTCGCCTGCGAATCCTGTCTCCTAGGGACTGTTCGTACAAGCGTATGCTCGCGGGGCGGCGCGCGCTGACCTGGCGTTTCCGGCAGTCGATCGATTACTGGTCGGTGCCGCATTTTCTCCTCGGGACACTCATCGCGCTCATCGGCGGGGTGTTCAGTCTCCCGGCGTGGCCGCTCTTGTTCGTCACGCTTATCGTGGCTGTCCTTTGGGAGATTTTCGAGATGCGTCTCCGGATTCGCGAAGCACGGCTGAATGTCGCATCAGATATCGTCTTACCGCTCCTGGCCTATGTCGCGACGCTCTGGCTGACCGGAGGAACCGACATGACGCATGAACGGATGATCGCCCTCCTTATCGTGGCGGTCATTTTTTATGTGCTGGCAAACTATGCAGCATGGGCCGCCCGCATGAGCCTCGATCCTGATTTTCAGGGCTGATCCGGCCTGTCACGGCCGTCTTTCATGGCTTTCACCTCGTGCAGGAGCTCCTCGAGCGCTCCCTGGATGTAGGTAATTTTTTGGATATCATGGGTGCGATCGGCAGTGTATTCCTGATCGTCCTTTTCGATCTCTTCACCGAGATCCTCCACATCCTCGCTGCTCTCCTTCACATCTTCCTGGATGTCATCAATATCCTTCGAGATCTCCTCGACATCTTCCGATATTCCTTCCACATCCTCGCTGATCTCCTCGACGTCTTCGCTGATCTCCTCGACGTCCTCGCTTACCTCTGTCAGTTTCCGGGCCTGGTGATTGACGGTGATCTGGATAAAGATCGAGAGATAGATGGCTTCGAGCGAGACGACGGTTGTGAGGATGAGCATGATCTCTTCGAACGTGTATCCGATCCATTGGAGCGCGAAGATGCCGACGAAGAAGATCGAGTGCAGGACGAGCGAGACGGGAGAGCCGATATAGCGCGGAGCAGCGAGGGCGATCCGTTCAAGGATCGGGCGCTTTTGGCCAGGTCCGGAGTGGATGGTGGGTGGCGTAGAGGGGTTCATGCGTAGAGTCTAGGGTTATAAGTGTCTGTAGACTACGGGGTTTCGTGCTGATTGAAAAGGGTGATTCGGGATGTTAGGGTGAAAGCAAATAAAAGCCTATGCCAAAAAATGAACGGATAGTCGTAGTAAACGATACGATGCAGCAGGGATACCGTTATGTCTGTACCGAGCCAGTAGGTAGGAATTTCCATTCTGACTTCAAGCCGGATCTGGTGCCGGCTGAGATGCTCGCACTGGGTGTCTTCGGCGGCAGGTATCTGACGGATTGTCGCGATGAGTTTCCTGCGGCTTGGTTCAAGCGAGCGAAGCTCTGTCCGGGGCAGCATGATCCAGCGCTCAACTGTTTCGGCGTGAATGCATCCCAGCCGCTTTCCGTCTGGCGAGCAAAAGGCTGGATCTATCCGGACGATCCGCGCGGCTGGTTCCAGTGGTACTGTCGCTACTATATGGGCCGGCGCCTTCCAGGCGAGGATGAGCGTCAGATTCGTCGCTGGCGTGCGATAGGTCGGCATATTGCCCAGCTCGCGCTGCATTGCCGGCCGGGCGATCTGACCTGCCGCCCGCGGCAACGCCAGGCGATCCTTCACTGGGCTTACGACAGCCGCCGTCTCTGACCCGTTCCGGTCAAAAAAAATCTGGCTGATAAAAAAAGCGCCTCTGGCGCGGTTTTTATCGTATGAACGAAAAGCCCTCAATGCAGGCCGAGCGACTGGATCCCAAAAATGATAGTGTCGGAAAAATCATTTCCCTGAATACCAGGTGGGCTCCAATTTTTCACTCTTCCGTTCTGAAGGCTTTCCACGACCAGTATAGCACTTTTTCCGAAAGGTCAATAGGCACCGAATGATATACTAGATGCGCCAAGATGCAAACGCTATGCAGCATCCTTTTCTCTATACGTTCCTTCTCCTTTTCTCAGCCGGGCTCTTCATCGGGGTGCACTGGTTCGGCTGGCTGGAGACGGGGATTGGCCCTGGCCAAGAGATCACTCTCATCAGCGAAGAGCCGGTCATTACTGAGGCCTCGATCGTCCGTGATGCGCCGGATACCGGTGAACGCGCACCCGACCGCAATCCGTCGATCGAGATCGATGCGATCGCTTCAGGTCTCGATACACCGTGGGATATCGTCTTCACTTCGCCCGAGCGCATCCTCGTCACTGAGCGGCCGGGGCGAATCCGCGTCATCGAGCGTGGCGAGCTCCGCGAGAAGCCGCTCCATGTATTCAGTGAGGTCGTCGAGAGAGGAGAGGACGGACTCATGTCGCTCGCGCTTGATCCGGCGTATCCTGAAAATCATTTTCTCTATGCAGCGGTCGCGTACGACGATGGCGGATCGCTCTCTGTCAAAGTGATGCGTTTCGTCGATGCCGGAGATAGGCTGGAGAGCCTGTTCACGGTGATCGACCGGATCCCGGCCGCACAGTACCACTCGGGCTGCCGTCTCGCGTTCGGTCCGGATAGCAAGCTCTATATCTCGACTGGCGATGCGACGGACAAGAATCTTGCACAGGACCTCGCTTCACTCGCGGGCAAGATCCTCCGGCTGAATCCCGATGGCACGATTCCAACCGATAATCCGTTTCCAGGCAGTACGGTCTGGTCGTACGGCCACCGCAATCCGCAGGGTCTCGCCTGGCATCCGGACAATGGCCTTCTCTACGAGACCGAACACGGCCCCTCGATTATCGACGGTCCAGCGGGCGGGGATGAAGTGAATGCGATCGAGCGCGGCGGAAATTATGGCTGGCCGATCGTTTCACATGACAAGAATCGCGAAGGGATGATCGCGCCGCTCATCACCTATACGCCGGCCGAGGCGCCGGGTTCCCTCATGATCTATTCTGGTCGGGTGTTTCCGGAGTGGCGAGGCAATCTCTTCTTCGGCGCTTTGAAGGGCGAGGGGCTCATGCGTATCCGGTTGGATGCGAATAATCCGAAAAAAATCGCTGGCTATGGCAAGCTCCGCGAAGTCTCACTCGGCCGCATCCGGGCAGTGGTAGAGGGGCCGGACGGAAATATCTATTTCACGACCTCGAATCGTGACGGTCGGGGCACACCTGCCCCGCTCGATGATCGGATCTTCCGCATCCGAGCTCAGGATTAGTAGGCTCAAAACAGGCCTTTCCGTACCCTTGACGCTAGTACCCCCGGGGGGTATAATGTGGAGGTGAATCAAAAACGGTTGAACCTAACCCAATCACCAAACAGGAGAACATAGATATGGACAAGTCACAG
>SSEF01000011.1 GCA_008012175.1 Candidatus Moraniibacteriota bacterium
CTTTTGGTTCCAACTTTGTTTTCAACTTTCCTTCTCTCAACTTTTGGTTCCAACTTTGTTTTCAACTTTTTCAACTTTTGGTTCCAACTTTGTTTTCAACTTTCCTTCTCTCAACTTTTGGTTCCAACTTTTGGTTCCAACTCTGTTTTCAACTTTTGGTTCCAACTCAAGCGAGGAGCCCTCTCCACTCAAACGGGAGTCCGCTCCACTCAAACGGGAGCCCTCTCCGCTAAGGGGGAGGCCGCTCCGCTAAGAGGGGAGGCAAGCGGGCTACTAAGCAGGCAGGTTCTGGCCTCTCCGGCAGGTTCTGGCCTCTCCGGCAGGTTCTGGCCTCTCCGGGCCGGGCTTTGGTTAAAACAAAGAGAGCAAGTTTGGGCAAATCGTTTAGGAAGCAAAAAGAAAAAGCAAAATGTCGAGAGAGCGGCCGAGCTCCGGTGCGCAGGTGGTCGCTCCGGTGCGCAGGTGCGCAGGTGGTCGCTCCGGTGCGCAGGTGGTCGCTCCGGTGCGCAGGTGGTCGCTCCGGTGCGCAGGTGGTCGCTCCGGTGCTCCGGTGCGCAGCCCGAGCCGGCCTAAAGTCATTTTACCATTTGCATAAACAAGCCGGCCCTAAGGAGCGACACAACCGTCGCCCGGCAACGCCCTTCCTCCCCTCGCAAACACAAGAGCCTTGTTCCGTTAACGAACCTTACGCTCCTCGCGTTCCATTGACGTTTCTCGCGTTTCGATTATATAGAGGAGTGCGCTGCGAATTCTCAGAATTTTTATTAAAAATTTTGTGTTTAGTTGTGAGAAAAAGTATGGAAACAAACAGCAGCTCAGTTTCAAGAGGCAATTTTTTGCTTCTCCAACCATTCAACTCTTTCAACATTTTGGGTGTTTGCTCAAACTGTGACGAAGTCGTCCGCATTTCAAACGAGAGTCACGCCGCATGCAAACACGAAGCACCGACCCCACTGGAGAAGCATCAAGGGCATGCGATTGCTGTATATTTGGAATGCTTTGACGGACATGCCATCAAACCCGACTCGGATATCAACAAGGGCGGATATGTGCACACTCCCGACGGAAGGTTGATATGGTGCCCGCCAAGGAAGACATTTTGTGCGACAAGAGACACAGATAATTTGAGTTTTTGGGATGTTTTCGAGGCCGTTGGCGAGCGACCTGAAGGAGACATGTACATGGCCTCTTGGTTAAATGGAGACTCTCTTGGCCTGGACTTTATGGACGAGCTAGGCGATCGCGTGTGGTGCAATTATTGCCAGGCTTTCTTGACTCGAGATCAACTAGAGAGGTTTTGGCCGGGGAAGGACGAGATGCTCGAGTTTGAAGTTTTAACGCGGCTCCACTATGATCTCGAACACGGCGGCCTAAAGTGCAGCGTATGCGGCGTATGCGGCGGCGCCGGAGACGATTGCCAGTGCGTCGGCGACGGTTTGGATAGTGCGGCTCTTTGTGAAATGTGGCGAAACATGGGCAAGTGCATCGAGAAAGAGCCCCGTCATATACGCTGGATGGCGAATAGTATTGTGAAAGAGCACGGCGTTCCTGATCGAGCGAAGGGGAGAAAATATCTTGCCATCTTTAATAAACTATGGAAGAAGCGTCCCCGCGACTGGGAAAATAAAGATTACTGCTTTCGTCAAAAAAGGGAGATTGAGAAGATTATCGCCGAAAGCTTGGTTTGCGGATTGACGGTACTTTACAAATAATGCTTTTTGTGTGAGGAGTATGTTTTCAATGTTTTCAAGTTTTTCAATTAATGTTTCAAGTTTTTTAATAAAGTTTTGGTTTTCAAAATAATGTTTCAAGTTTTTTGTTTAGTGCCCTGCTCTCAAAAACCAAGGCGCGGCCGGGCTCTCTTTCTCTAAAACAGTCCGCCCGCCTTGAAACCCAAATAAAACAGTAACTGATAAAACTCTCAATCTCTTCCTCACCGACCGATCAGTTGGCGGCCTTAATTGGCCCGCGCTCAGTGGAGCAGCCCGCGCTCAGTGGAGCAGCTCGGAACATGAAAACGCTCTCTTTCTCTTGGAGCGTCCGGCCTCTCGGTTGGAATTCACACCTTCGGCGCTAAGCAAACAGATCAGCTTAGTTGGAGCCCAAAGGGACAGGGCAAGAAGAAGGACAGGCCGAGGAGACAGATAAAGATGTGTTTTAGAGAGGTTGGCCATCTACATCAGCTAAGCGTCCTGCCGAGAGAGCATTGATAGAAAAAAACAAAAGAAACAGTTTAGGGCAAATCGTTTATTTCACACACACACAAAAAATTAAAAGTCATAAAATTAAAAAATCGGAAATCGCTCATAACACCGGTTCCGCAAACTATCCAAGGAGGCGGTCCATTCCTTGCCCGGCGCCACGACTTTGAAGAGCCCTGGCTCCACACAAGTCACCGTGCATTCACGAATCCACTCCTTCGTGTCCCACTCGTCCATGATGAAGCACTCGAAGGGCACTTGGACGGGCAGCTTCGCGAGATCAAACTTCTTTGTCACCGCGTACAGGCGGATGTTGTAGGGGGCCGTGTACAGCAAACCCTCGTCGGTGCTCCATCCAAGCTCCTCCCCCCTATACACCGTAGAAAAATCTATATCCTCGGGCGGGTCGAATCTCACAGCAAAACTCGAGTCTGAATATCGCTCGAATTCGGCCGTATTCTCGATGGGTTGCCCGTTTCCATTGCCCCGGGCTCTGATATCCGCGGACGCGCTAATTTCGTTCACGTCAAACAAAGGGTCCGTTCGAAGATACTCCAAAATGCACTCGTCCAAGTGAAGCGACACGCCATATTTTTCAATCCTCTTCTTGATTCGCTCCACCAGCCGCGGCCGCTCCTCGTCCCAATTCACCTTCTCAATCTCTTTTAGCACGCGCTCCAATATCTTGACGAGTGTTTGCCGGCCGCCGGCACACATCTTTTCCAGTCTGGCCCGCGGGTCGATTGCGTTCACTAATCCATACAGCTCTTCTGCCACGTCGTCGGCCTTCTCCATTCTAGTCCCGTCCTCGGCCTTCGTCATTTTAGCCGAGGCCGCCCGCAAATCCTCGTCTTCGGCGGCGCGCTTTGAACTTGCTCGAAGCTCTTCGAGAACCACGGCTTTAGGAGCGGATTTGGGCTCGGTCTCAGCTCCGGCGCTTGGACCGGCCTCAGGTCCGGTACTGGGCTCGGCCTCGGGTCCGGTGCTTGGTTGTGTCGTTTCGACGGGTCCGGCGCCTTAAAGAAGCATTTTAGCAATTTTCTCACACACACACACAAGTACATATGGAAGCAACTTACCCATCACACACGAGGCCAGATTGGTTATGGTTGGACATGCCTTCTCTTCATCCTCATCTTCATCCTCATCTTCATCCTCTTCGTCCTCCTCATCCTCCTCTTCGTCCTCCTCCTCTTCGTCCTCCTCTTCGTCCTCCTCTTCGTTCGGGTCCCTATTTTCCTTATCCTCAGTTTCATCATCTTCCTCGGCGGCCTCTCTCGAAGAGCTGGCTCTCACATGCGTTGGCCGGACCGGTTCGCTAGCTTGATCATTTGCTGCTGCGGCCTCACTTTCCGCCGGCGCCGCAACCAAGACTTTCTCTGTGGCTTGTTCTTCCATAACGCGCTTATTATTCTCTCTGTGTACTCATATGTGTTATTGAATTTATTTGCTTGCTCTCTCCTACTAGACCTCAGTCGTTTATATACCCGCTCTCAGCCTCTGCAACACAACAACTACAACAACAAACCGAGCTCCCGTATTACATTAAAGGAGCTATCGCTACGCAACAGCACAAGTGAGAGACAATAGAGCGCAAGAGAGAAGTGAACACAACGCAAGAGAGAACAACAAGCCGAGCGGCTTATAAAGCTTTCTTCGGCTGCGGCTTTTTTCTCTCTCTCTCTCTCTCTTATTCAGCACATGAAAATGAATAATCCGACACCACCGCCAAAATCCTTAGCATTCGTCGTGGGCTCGCACAACTACGGCAAATCCGAGCTCATCGACAAACTCATTGCGAAGGCCCCGCCCGGCGAACTCGTCCGGATCGAGAGCACGAAGGGGACGTTGCGCTACGGCACAAAGTATTTTGCGCTCGAGGCGCTCAGTTACCACCAATTCAGGGGCTACGCGTATCGAGCTATCGCAAATTTCCTTCGAGACGACAAGTCGCGCATAGCCTTTCTCGTCATGAACAATGTGGAGGCATTTCGCATAAAGCCATGCGAGTGGCGGCGCCTGGCCCTGATGGGGCTCAAACGGCTCTCTTTTGTTATTCTCAAAGGCATGCCCCCCGACAAGATGTCTGGCGAGGTGTTTTGGGCTTCCCGGGAATATGAGAAATTTTTCCTCTCGTGCGAGTTTAACATGTGGAAGAAGCTTTGTGCGCTAACGTTCAAAGATAACGGATTCGACGCCGGCTGGGGAACCTTGCACCCGCTAGACACCTGGGACTCGGCGGTGACGCACGTGCTCGAGTTTCTTGCCAAGACAAACCAGGTCTGGGACGACGGGGTCCTGGACGGTCCTGACTGGAGTGACAACGGCTCTGGCGAGAGCTCTGGCGAGAGCTCTGGCGAGAGCGAGGGGATGGCCGGGGCCAATAATTAGAGCATTTGAAATAAAATTTTAAAATCTTATTCTCTTTTTGTTTATTCGTTTTGAAGCTTAGTTTTATTGTTTATGTGTGTGTGCAGGGGCGGAGGCGCAAGTAGCTGCCTCGTCCTCGGCCGAGGCGACGCTCCGAAGCGTCCAGAAATCGGCCGCGAGCTTCGGGTCGGTCAAGTATTTGTAGGGCAAATAAAAGTGGCCCTTGTCGCCCCACTCCGGGCCCCACGAGTTGCGCATGATAAAACAGCTCTTGGTGTCGTCGTAGCCTACGCAAGTCACCGCGTGGCCGCCAAACAGCTCCTCGGTGGCGACGTCGGGCACGGGCACGACCCCCGTGCTCGCGACCTGATCGCTCTCGAACGACTCGTAGACCGAGATGCCGCATACAAACGTGAACCCGTCGGCGAGGCAGGCCTTGAGCTGCCGGAGGCTGCTGTTGTTCAGCCGCAAATAGGTCTTGATCCGATTGCGCTCCGCCTCGGCGAAGCACTCCGGGCGGGGGCGGGTCTTGAACGCCTCAATGTCGTAGGGCCACAGTTGCTCCGGGCAGTTGCCAATCTTGACACACACCTTCACGCCGGTGCGCAGCTCGGCCCCGTTGTCCTCGGCCAGGGTGTTCTCGAGCGCCCGCTCGTTGTAGTAGAGGAAGAGGCGCGAGGGCTGCAGGGGCGCGAGGCTCGATTTGGTCCGGGTAAAGTCGTAGGCCAGGGCGAGCGCGTTGGCCGTGCACGAGCCGAGTGAGCCTTGGTCGTAGACGAGAGAATAGACTCCTCTCATATCAACGCTGGCCGGCAGCTTCTTGGCCATCAAGCGCTTCGGAATCTCGTAGAGCCGATCGCGCTTGTCGAGCCGGTCGTGTTTCAAAGTGTACCTGTGTTTCGGGGTAGGTCGCCTGGCCAGAACCTGGTCCAGAGCGGTGGCTGGTTGAGTCATGGCCGGTGGTTCGCCAGCCGGTTGAGACACTGGTTCGCTTGGTGGTTGAGACATGGTTATACAGAGAGAGAGAGAGAGAGAGAAAAAAAAGAGACAAGTCGTTGAGCATTTATAAAAATTTATTAAAAGTTAAAAACGAGGGGCTGGTTCCCAAAAGTAGTCGCCCGCCAAAGACATGAGCTCAAGGGCGGCCTCGTCATACGGGCCGTCATTCGAGGCGGCGCTTGTTCCTGTGCCTATTCCGGCGGCTAGTCCTGTGCCTGTCTTTTCAATCACAAGGGGCCGAATCTCGTATTTTAGCTTCACCACACTGTTGCGCATAATTTTATAAAAAAGTTGCACTCTACATTCCACGGTCTTTTCGTAGGGGGTTGGCCCTGCTCCGGGCTTCCGCAAGTAGACAATCATCAGGCGGTCGAGACCCATCATCAGGAGCCGCTCCCAGGCCTCGGTTTTGATCGAGAAAAAGGTCCTGTCGTCTATAGTCAACAGAGCTGCTTTGTGCTGCGGATCCACAAAGAACTTGTCCAAGGCGCTCAGCAAATAGCCCCTTCGGTACCAGTTCCGGTCAGGCTCCGTGGCGCAGAAATAGTTCTTTGCAAGATCGTCCGCTGACACAGAAGGCGGAATGAAGCTCTTCTCCAACTGAATGTAATGTTCCGGGCTCTGCTGAACAATCTTTTGAGCCAGGCCAGATTTACCATAGTCAGTGGGGCCAACTATAATCAAAAGGTTATTTTCCAGGTTGCAGGGCGCTGCCGCTGCCTCAATTTTTTGTATCGAGTTCATTTAGCACAAAAGAGTAAATAGAGTAAAAAAGAGTAAAAAGAGAGATGCTTTTATAAACACTTTATTTCAAATAAAAACACAAAAAATATTAGTCTTGTTCCTCGTGCGATAACCATGTCAACAGGGAGTAGATTTCTAAAAAACAAAAAAACTCAATTAGCTCTCGCTCGGAAACGAATATGCAAAAACAAAAAAACTCACCGTCTTGGGTCCGATTGACATGCTTCTTGAGCGCCTCGTTAACAAAATCGTCTTGCTCCTCCGGCTCCCAAAGATGTCGAAGCCACCAAAAAAGGTAGGCGCGGCACAGTGGGCAGTGGTGAGTCTTGGTCAATTCGCTCAAGTGACTTTTGCAAACTACGTGCGCCACCGGGAACCCGCATGGTAAATTCACCGGCTCCTCAAATATGTCGAGGCAAATCGAGCAAGTGTTGTCGCTCTTAAACTTGTTCCAACGCTGTTCCAACAACTCGACTTGATCCGGCGCGGTGCCATTCTTCTTATGCCACTCGAACAACCGTTCAATATCCTCCGACAGGGGCTTTTTCTTCTCCTCTTTCCGCTGTTGCGTCTGGGGCTTTTCTTCTTCAATCGTTGTCGGCTCCCAGATCAGAGCCCTATCCGGCTCTCCTATAGCCGAGTCCCGAGTCATGATCGGCTCCCCGTTCGGGGCTCTCACCGTTTCTATCCTCTGATACATGATCGGCTCCCCGTTCGAGTTTCTAATCGTCTCTATGCTCACAGCCGGAGAGTCATTGCTCGGAGCCGGAGAGTCATTGCTCGGAGCCGGAGAGTCGTTGCTCGGAGCCGGTGGGTCAAGATGGTCGACGGCAGTCGGCCACGTCAGGAACGGCAGATCTTCGTCATTGTCTATGGTCGCTGGAGCGGGAGGAGTGGCTGGAGCGGGAGGAGAAGTTCGCACGGGGCGGCTCAGTGTTTGCAAGGGCCTCTGACGCGGAGCTTGCATTGGGCGGCGAGCGCGAGTTCTTTCGGAACTCGGCGGAATTGCTTCAACGGAGGGGCTGCGAGTTCGTGAAGATGACCCTCCTTCGTTAGTGGGTATCTCATAAACATCGTCATCCTCCATTTCTGTGGAAGTTGGAGAAGTGGTCGCCGTGGAAGTGGTTGGAGAAGTGGTCTCTGTAGCGAAAAGTTGATCTAGACTATGCACTATTGCGGCCCGCCTGGAGCTCGCCTGGAGCTGCTCCTGATCCGGTAGTGGTAAAAGATCGCGGCGGACCCACTCGATAAAAGCAGAGTGCCCCATCCTTCTGTCGTAGTGGAGCAAAGCCACAGCCGGATTACGCTTAGTAGTGCGCTTAGTAGTGCGCTTAGTAATTTTCTTATTTGAATTCATATTCTAAAAAAGATTTTTAGTAGTTACTATACTAACACTGTAATTGCTGTTTTTTATACACAGAGCATCATACATGAACGAAACCGCCTCCTCGCTTCAACAAGTTACATGAACGCCAGAGGATATATAAACACCAATTTGAAGAAGAAGAAAATATCACCAACCAACAACTCGAAAATGGGAAAGATTAGAACAACAGTACAGCTGAGCCGGCCTCGTTCGCCTGTTGAAAGTGAAGCTAAAACTATGCACGGAACAGCAGCTGAGCACTCTTGGCCGGCCACGCGCGCCTGTGATCGATCAAGTTGCCATGAGAACGCGCGCCGGCGCCCTGGAGAAATTTACCTGGCTTCAAAGAGATTACAAATCTCTAGGCCCGGTTCTCATCCCCGCTCTAATAAATCACAAACTAGTTCGTCTAGTCTATAACTCTAGACTGCAGAACGAAATAGTCGAAAGCTCTTTTGAATAATAAGCTCTCTAATAAAATGAACTCTCTCTTTTTGAAATTTAGATTTTATATTTGCGTTGTGTATAAAAACGATGCTCAACACTTCCAAGCCGATTAAAAAGCGAGCGCTCGAGGTGAACGAGCGCGTGAGCGTCTCTCATATATGTGCTGCGCTCGAGACTGGCGTGGCGAAACGAACCGATCTTGTCAAGCTGAGGCGCCGCAACACGGCTCGCAATTACTACAACGAGTATTACTTGCAGGAGGCGGGCTCGCTGCTGGCAAAGTTCCCGGCCTACGACTGGCTCGAGACTGTCGACCTGAACACGATTGTGGACGCGTGCCAGAACCTGGACCTCGATACGACGGCCGACGAGTTTGGCCCCGAGCCATATTTGGTTCTGGACCCCGACTCCGAGCCCGCTCGGGAGGCCTGCTGCAAAGACGCCTGGGTAGGTTTTTGCGCGCTTGTTTTTCTCTCTTCTCTCGCGTTCGTTCTCACTCTCGTCTAACGCTCTCTTCTCTCGTACTATAGACGCAACCACAGCACAAGGCCTGCAATCTCTTGTTGCAATCGCCAGCCCTGCACCGCCAAGACAAGGAGTTTTTAAAGTCGCTCTACGGCCACGTTTCGTTCGAAGAGGTCTTCTTGATTGCGCACGGCCTCATTTGCCTCGACTTTCACATTTTGCCGTGCTCGCTCTACGGCCCGGCCGCCTCCGAGATTGCGAGATATCTCTTGCGCATTTTTTCGCGGCCGCGCGAGCAGATTCGCCAGGACCTGCTCGACGACCCGTTTAAAACTATTAAAGACGGAAATATTTTGTGCTTTTAAATAAATGTTTTATTTGTATATAAAAAATCTCTTTTTTATTTTTGCGTGTGGGTGAAGCTCTTGTAAAGGAGGGCCCTTATGACTGCCAAAAAGTGCGCCTTGCCGACGGCTCGCTCAGGTCCTGAACGCGCGGAAAGTAATGTTTATGCGCCGCTCGTTCGGGTCGCTCTTCACGACGTTGCTCTTTTTTAAAACTTCGTGTTTGTGGGTCTGCTGCAAGCAGCCACCCATTATCAGCAAGGTACCGTCCCTGACCAAGACGCTGAGGCCAGGCCGACCAGGCCAGTTGGACGTGAGCCGAAACTCCCGCTCGGCCGGCCCAAATGTCCAGCTGAAAATGGGCGCCCGCCAGACCAGCTCCTTTTCGTCGTCGGCGTGGCGGCCGATGGAGCCGCTCGGGTCGTACCAGTTTATGAGGCACTGGTTCGGGGGCTCCGCCTTCTCCGCGGCCGCCCACTCCTTGGCCTCCGCAAAGAGGCGACTCACCGACGGGGGCAGGGCTTCGATGGGCTCGGCTTCGTGGTCCACTCCACTAAAACTATATGCAACCCCGTAGTTTTTCGTATAGCGGTTGGCCTGCTTGACGACGCCGCCGATGCGAACGACCGCCCGTTCTAGCGGCTTTGCACGCCACAAATCCTCAAAGTCCTGGGTGCTGAGCGCGCCCTCGACCCGCCTCGCGCCCAACCAGCTTTCGTGCTCGCCGCGCCCGCTTAGTACAATCTTTTGATAGGCCGCCGTGGGTTCGAACCATTGTCTCGGCCGCTCTGTCGTCATTGCTCTTTTATTGTGTGCTCTGTGAGAACATTTCGCCGGCGGCTTTATATTGCATGCGAGAGAGCGCGAGAAGAGGAGTTACGAGACGTACATGACGAGCACAACAACAAGAACAAGTCCAATCACCACAAGCGGCATCATGAGCCCGGAGAAGAGGCCCTGCAAAATGTCCCCAAAGGTCTCGGTGCGCTCGACCGTGCTCGTGCTCGTGTCCGCCGTGCTGTTGGTCTGAAGGTCGGCCGAGCGGACCATCTTGAATATGTCGCTCGTGTCGAGCGTGCGCTCAAAGAGCGCCAGCAACTGGAAGTTGGCAAAGAGCTGCGCCAGCGCGTCCGCCTCCTGCTCGGTCTCGATAGACACAAACTGCACGTTGTGTGCGCTCTTGATAGAGACCGAGTGGCTTTGGCGCGCGTTCTGCTCGAAGAGCGAGGCAAAGTCGATTCGACTAATGTTGGTTGCAAACTCGCCGCGCAGCCGCTCCAGTCGAGTGGAGTAGTTGCGGGAGAGCTCGTCGCTGCTCGAAATTACGTTGCCAATGTCGGTCTGCTGCTTGTCGCCGCCGCCAATCGCTTGCAAAAACTCCGAGACCATCGACGTGTTCTTCTCCCTGCTGATGGCCGAGCGCAAGGCGCTCACGTTTTCGCGGCGAAACGCCTCGTCGATCTCGTTGAGGAAGCTGGCAAACTCCGTGATCAGGGACCTCTGGAACAATTGATTGGTGCACTCGGCCAGGTTGATGAGGCGGGCCCGCTGCCTTAGCCTTATCTGGACCGGGCCCGAATCCGCCACCGACCCGAGCTCTACCGTCGAGGATTGGAAGACGGTGGCTGCGCTCTTCACCGACTGGGCTATGAGCGTCTGCTGGATGTTGGCGAGGTGAACAGCGTTCTTCTGCTCCCAGCTTTCGGTCGAGGCGGTCCGGACCTGGTACTTTATTTCGGACTTGAGCGTCGTCGAATCTATCGACGGGCCAAAGAGGCCTTTCAGTAGCATAATGTGTGTGTGTACGCACTCAAAACAGAGAAAAACGAAAAAAGAGCGGTTTACATAAAAATTTTATTAAAAGAGAAATATTTTAGTTCAAAAATAAAAAAGCTAGTTAGCCCGGCTCGCTCGTCCCTGCTGCCAGAGCAGCTTCAATTCGTTCGTGGCGTTGAGAGTACTTCTGGCGTACTTTTCAATCTTCATTATGCGTTGCGCCATGCTGCTGATTGGCACTCGGATGGGACCGGCGTTTCCGTCGCTACAAGTCTCCGTCGCTCTCTTCCTTCGCGGACTGGCTGCCTTCCCCGGCTCGCCTTCCGTTACTTCTACCGATTCCTCCTCCTCGTCCTTCGAAGCGGCGTCTTCGTCTTCCTCCTCGTCCTTCGAAGCGGCGTCTTCGTCTTCCTCCTCGTCCTTCGAAGCGGCGTCTTCGTCTTCCTCCTCCTCATCCTCCGAGGACGCCCCAGCCTTCTCCTCCTCGACCTTGCCATCATTAGTTTTAGCTCCAATATCAGCACCTTTCTCTACTAGAGACTTGACAATGTGCCACTGGCCAGCCTGAGCGGCGAGGTGGAGTGCCGTCTTGCCGCCCACCTCCTCAGCCTTCTCTTGTGAGATCTTGCCCACCTCCTCGACCTTGTCCTGCGGAGTCTGGTCAACCTCAGCTTTCTCCTCAGCTTTCTCCTCGGCCTTGTCCTGCGAAGTCTTATCCGCCTCGGCCTTGTCCTCGGCCTTGTCCTGCGAAGTCTTATCCGCCTCGGCCTTGTCCTCGGCCTTGTCCTGCGAGATCTTGTCCTGCGAGGCCTCATCTTCCTTAGCCTTAAGCGGCCCTAATCCAAATCCACTAGACGGTCCAAATCCACCACCTCCGGTCGTGCTTGTCGTCGTTGTAGGCTGGGAGCGTCCGAAAGTGAACGGTGTAGACAATTTGCTCACCGTCGTCGTGTTCGCCATGTTCGCCGTGGACTGGGATTGTCCGAATCCAGAGGAGGCTGTCGTTGATCCAAACGCTCCGCCTCCGGTCGTACTTGTCGTGGTCGTACTTGTCGTGATAATCTTGCCTGTTGTGCTTATCGTGCCTGTCGTTGATCCAAACAATCCGCCCCCGGTCGTACTTGTCGTACTGGTCCTATTTGTCGTGCGAGGCGGGCTCGTCGGGCTGGGCGGGTCCGGAACGTAAATAGCCGAACAGGCTCTACAAATATGCAAAAAGCTTGGCCCGTTGTGATAGTGATCCCCTTGCTTGGCTGATGCGGAATTCAACCAATCCGGGGCGTAAATGGCCGAACAGTTCCAACATTTATGTAAAAAGGGCGGTCCCGCGTGTATGTGCTCTTTTGGACGCGGCTGGCCAAATATATCATAACCCGGCTTAGGAAGGTCGGCCTTCTGCGAACTTCTGGACAAGCTATGCAAATCGTTTCTATTGGAACATTTGTGCATCCCAAAAGCCGAGAGTTGGCCTCCGCAAGAAGTGCAAATTGGCATGATGAGTATAAATTAGAAGTGCGCGAGTAGCTCTTTTTTTCTAAAAACTCTTTTAAGTGCCCCATACACCGCGAAAAATGTACGGTCTTTTGTATGGCTCCGTTGCCAACGTGGCTCAAACACATCCGTTCCGAATCGAGATTGTTCTCGAGCCCGGGAGCTTTATCGTTGCCACTAACGACAACATTCCGGTATGAGTAAAAAACAAAAAACGCATAGCAACGATTAGTGAGACTGAAATTTTATTTTAAAAAAAAAGAAAACGTTTCATTTCGGAACGGAGCGATCGTGCACGGTCCTCGCCGAGGCGCTCAACTTCAAGAGCGAGGCGCTCAAGACCGAGGCGATCGCGAAGGATCTGGCGAGCGCCGGCCAGTTGCTTCTCGAAGTCTTTTACGCCCATCCCGATCTGTACGCGTACTCGATTGTTTACATTTGGCCCCGCGCTTCCGCCGCCGTCTCCGCCGTCGCCGCTTCTTAGGGGCCGTCGTCGGCAAATCAGCTGGCAATTCGGTAGGCAGCGCCGCCGGCCACGGGTCCGCCGTGTTCTTTGCTTCGCGCAGCCACTCAGTCACTTGTCGCTTGTTGGGCAGGCAGCGGTCGCAATAGAGGTGCCCTGTGGCCAGAACGTCGCCTGGCGCGATCCGGAACTCAAACTCGCCTTCGTTCCTCATTGCCAATTTGCACAGGGAGCCGTCGACTTGGACGGGGCAGAGTCCCACGTCCACGCCGTAGGCGGCCAGGACAGGCGAGCTCAGCAAACACGTCCTGCGCCCGCGCGCCGGAGACGAGCAGGAGCAGACGGCCTCGGCCGTGAACGTGGCGTTTACGAGACGCCAATTTTGTGCGTGCGGGAGCTTGGTTGCGAGCGTGATTTCGTGCGTGGCGTACAGGACGAATGCTCGAGACGACATTTTTTGTGCATAAAAGAGGAAGCGAGCAACAAGAGTTTTTATATACAATCATGTTTGCTTCGCTTCTACTTCTTCTCGCTACTATTGCTCTCGCAGCAGGCATCACTCAGGCTCAATACATCAAACCCAACTTGGCCGACGACGACCAGCGGGACTTTGTGTGGACCTCCCGAAAAACCCTGCTCGTGGACGCGTGGCTCAAACTCTTCGCGGCCGTCGGCACGGCCCTCCAAGAGGCGCGCAACAACACAAACATCACTTTGGTCGACGTCTCTTGCAGCCTCGGCTCGATGCTAAAACGTCTCACTAGCATGTCGGTACAGTGCGTCTAGCATTCTTCGTCGTCCGACTCTTCGTTTTCCTCTTTTTAATAAAAATTTTTTACTTGTATCTCGTCTCTCTCTCTCTCTCTCTCTCTCTCTCTTTCGCTTCTCTCTTACCCAATTTGTGATAGCTCTTGATGAGGGCCTCGGCCCGGTTCGCGTACTCCTCAAACTTTTGATTTCGCTTGCGGGTCGACTCGCAAATTTCGTGCATGGTCTTGAGGCGTGTGCGCGACTTTTTGCTCGAGAGCTCCGACATGAACGCCTCGTAGTCCACGGACCACAAACAGCCCCGGCCTCGCTGGGCCTCGTGACCGCTCTTGACAAAATATTTTTTGTAAGAGAGGGCATGGCGCACGGAATTTTTCCAATTTGCTTGCTAGAAAAGAGAATGGGGAAAAAGAAAGATCACACTCTTGTATATTAAAAAAAGAGTATGTGCTCGTTAGTGCTCTCGGGGAGCGTGCTCGTTAGTGAAACAAAACAAAACAAAACAAAAAACGAGGAGCTCGTTAGTGCTAGTGCTAGTGCTCGTTAGTGATCGTTGGTGCAGGAGCCGGCTAACGTTAGGCTGGGCACCTTCAATAGCAGGACGCCCTTCTGATTGGCGTCCTTCTGGGCGCTCTCCGCCAGGATCGCTTTGTAGAGCTCGGAAACACACATCGGTCCGTGTTCGAGGATGGTGAAGGCGATCAGCGAATAGAACGTCTCGACAGTCACGGGAGCTTTGTCATTGAGCATTGTTGCGACCGCCCAAAACCTGCCTACTGTATATAAATAGTTAGACACATACGTCATTTCGCCAAAAGACACAAACATGGGTCTGCTCTTCCAAGGACTAAGGCCCGCCATAACAAACTATCTGACTCAACATGCAAACATCTTTATCAAGTACACGCACATGCAAACCGACTGCGGACAGTGCCACGGCGACCCGAGCAAGTGCGCCGCTGTCAATTGCGCCGCGAGCCGCGCCGACAAGTCATCGGTAGTCGCCTGCTTCTACCAGAACCCCGACTACGACTCGGCCCGGCCTCTATGCAGTCTTGCGTTGTCCAAAGTAAAAATAGACGAGACCCTCATCTGGCCCGTCCGCTACTGGTTCTACCGGCTCGTCTCCCTCGTCGAAAACCTGCGCCTCATCAACTACAAGGTGCCCGTCGAATGGCTCGTCTTTCCAGCCCCTGTGTTTGAGAACCAGGTCTACATCAATTTTTTTGCGTTCGCTCTCGTCGTCCTCAACCGCTTCGCCGACTTTGATCTGCTCACGTTCGAACGCTTCAAATCGGCCGTCCTCGTGCCGCTCGTTAAATTTATGCAGCCCGGCAGCGAGCACTTTGTCTTCAACCGGCACCTGCTCAATTTCGCCCTTGCCGTCACATGCGGCCCTGGCTCAGGCCGTGGCAGCTCAAAATCACATTTGGCCCGCTTCCTCAAGGAGTTTATCGTGGCTCTCTACGACGGATCCGACAACGCCGCCTGCAATCAGCTCCTTGCCGACGTGGACGCGTTCGCGGCCGCCGCCAACGAAACCAGCTGCTACGGGCTGGGCTTTGAGGCCTTCGAGAGCATACACAAGGAGATTTTTCTACACGGCGAGAAGCTCTACACTTGGCAGGCCCTCAGGTTTCCTCCCTCTCTTCTTCCTCTTCTTCCTCGCTTTACCTTTTCTCTCTTTCATTGTGCTTTTACTCCCCACCAAAAGTGAACAGATCCGGACAGCCGTCTCGCTCAATCACTGCATCCTCATTCACAACTTCGACTCGCTCCCCGAGAACGACGTGTTCTCGGCGACCAAGAAACGACGAAACTCGCGCCGCTGCCATTTGTACGAACAGACCACGTTAGCGCACATGTGCTCGCCGAAGCGCTCACCACACGACATTTACATTATATCGACGTGCCATAACGCCGACATTGTGCGCTGCTATCGGCTCTTGTGCCCGCGCTACATACGCCAAGAGGCGGCCAAGGAGCGGCGCAAACAAACCCCGGCCGACCTCTACACTTTTTGCGCCAACGAACACTTCTCCTTCGACCGGCTCGTTGGCGAGCTCCAGCAACTGGACGATTTTCTCGGCAGCATCAGTCTCGGCAGCGCCAGCGAGCAGCCAGACAACCCGCCGAGGCTGCGTTTCTTTGCAAACACGACCTGGCAGGACGCGTTCCTCATTCTGGAGATATTTGTGACTTCGCTCTTCCTCAACTCGGCCTCGTCCGCGCAAACGTCGAAGCGGCGGGCCGCTCTAGTCAAGATTGTGGACGCGACAGGCTACCATTTGGCCGCGAACAAGTACAACACGTTCGAGATCAACAACTTGCTCAACATTTACCGCTTGGACATTCTCGTGGCTTTTCTCGTCTGGTACCTGCTCAACGACAAGCGAAACATAGCCCTCGTGACGGCCTGGCAGCCCTCGCTCTTAAATTTTACGATTTTTGACTTGTGGGCTGCCCTGGCCCAGCAAAATTGCGCCGTGGCCGATACGCTCTCGCGACTCTTTTACGAAGTCAAGTCGTTCGGCTCGCTCCAAATCAAGTGCACCACATCTTTTGCGCGGCAACTCCGCCTCGGCCCGTATCGGCGGGTCGTGGCCAAATCTCCACACAAACATAAACGCCTGCAGCACGTCTTTGTCAATCGCTTGGCGCGCCGCTCGCTCGCCCATTTCTCGATCGAACGGGACCAGTATGTGGACCAGTCGGCCGCGGCGGCGGACACGGTTCGGACATTTGTTTACGGCAGTCAGCCACAAAGGCCGCCCATTTTTGAGCTGGAGCAGCAAGACTTTCCAATGGCCCCTTGTCCGGGCGATTTCGAGTCCGGGCCAGAGAGGCAGCAAGACTTTGAGCAGCCGCAGCACTATGACTGGCCGCCGGATCCTTCGCCGGATACTTTTTGGCCTAGCGAGTTTGCAACAACCTGGCCACATTCCCTCGTCTCCGGACCGGCGGACGTATCGTACTCTAACAACAACAACAAGACTCTCAACACCCCGCCACATTTGCTCTAACCGTTGTTTGTTGCATTTAGTCGTTTAATTTTGTGTGCGCACGCGCTTCCGTGCAACTAGCTACCATGAACTATAGCCACTGCCAGCCTGGGGTCGGCGACTCGTCTTCGTCGTCCCCGAGCCTTTTTATGGGACTTTGTGTGACGGGAGCGAGCGCGTATGGAGGCTACTATTACGGGCAGCAAAATATGCGCGACTACTTTTTGCGCATGGTCCAGCAATTTGATAAATTGCCCGCAGGCGAGCGCAGAGCCAAGGACTTTATGGCGCAGTTCCCGACCGAGAAGCCGCTTTGCGACTTGCTCGTAAAGATAGCCGCCGCCGCCGCCGCCGTCCCAAGCATCCCAGCCCCGCCCCCGAACACTCCGACAACGACTTCGGTTCCAACCACTGTCAAAACCGTAGCCGCCCTCGAGCCAGTCAGTCTCCCGAACTATCTTCAGTGGCTCTTTACCCAGGCTCAAGCTGTTCCGTTCAAACCGAACCCTGAACATTTCGACTTGCGGCCCCTCTTCTCGACCGCCTTCCTGACGAGTTTTCGCCACCATCTTCAGAGCGCACAAGCAGCCGCAGTACAGGCTGCACAAGCCGCCGCACAGGCGCCCGCAAAATTAGCGGAGAACTTGCGAACCGAGCTTGCCGCTCTTCAAGCCAAGTACGACGACGCCATGTTGCAACTCGGAGCGACCCAGGCTGATTTGGCGGCGGCGCAAGAGGAGCTGAGGTCAACTCTGGCCCTCCTAGAAAGCAAAGAACAGGAGATTCGGAGCCTTCAGCAGCAGCAACAACAACAACAGCAACAACCACCACCGCCTCCACCGCCTCCGGCGCCGTTACGTAAAATGCCCCAAGGAAACTATATTAATTGGCTGCTAACGCCGCCACCAGACAACAAGCACATGCCTTTCGAACCAACGCAGAGCAAGCCAAACACAAACGAGCTGCTCGAGGCCTCGTTCCTAAGGGCCTTCCGAACCGCACTCAATAGCAAGGTCCGTCCGCCCGAAACCCCCCTCACGACCACGAGTTATATCGCCTGGCTAAAATCTTCCGAAGACAAGGAGTTTCCCGCCACACAGACACCCGGCTATCACACGACCAAGTTCCGGCAGAATCTCCTGGACGAACTGGGGCCGTGGTTGAGGCAGCAGGGCGGATTGAACAGTTTGCTCGACAAGTGCAAGAAATTCGAAAAGGACAAGGGCATTCAACTGCTTTCGGCCTCCTCGACTGCCCCGGAACAAGTGTCGCGTCACGACCTGGTCGTGGCTTACATGAAATGTTTGTTCCGAGAGCCACCGGACAGCCTCGAGCCGTGCGTCAACAATGAAACTTCGTTCTTGTCTCTGGACTTTGCCGACTTTTTGGCCCGGCTCTGCGGCATCGTCGACGATGTCGCGGCCAATAACCTCTATTCTCTCTAATAAAAAAAACTTTATTCTGTATATAGCACATTTTTTATTTTTAAAAATTTTTATGTTTGTCGTTGCCGGCCTCCCAGGAGCCACCAAAAAAGAAGGGCTGCCCCCGCTCCGCCGGCGATGTAGAGGCCGCGGCGCCATCCGCTCGACCTATTCTCCATCGTACTCGAACTATTCTCCGTCGTGCTCGCAATCATGTTACCATCCACCGTCAAACCGCACGTATCCCGAACCTCGATGGAGAGCACGGCCCGCCAGCTGCCATGGCTCCGCCACAAATCGTTTAGCTCGGCGAGGCGCGGCGGACGCTCTTGATGAGTGCAGTGCTCTAGCGCGAGGCGGAAGGGCGCGTTGAACCAATTGTGAATTCGCAGCCACTGGTCCGGGTAAAGCGGCTTCTCCGGGGAGTCGTACGCGGCCACCAACACGCTGATTAGGAGCGAGGCGCGCTCCGTGAGCGAATTCAAAGTCGAGGCGCGCTCCGTGAGCCAATCCAAAAGAGCATAGTACAGTCCCGAAAGCCATGCGTCTCGCGTTCCGAAGCGGGACGTGGCCTCGGCCTCGTCAATCGTAATCATCAGCAAGTCGCCTTCGAGGCGCACATCTCGGAGCGGGAACGCGGTCCGCCGCCGTAGCTCTTGTCCAAAAAGATACGTCATTTACGTCTTTTAAAGGCGAGGCCGCGCCGCGCTCTATTTAGTTCATTTTCTGAAACGCCAGAGTTATTTGTGTTTAATTTAGTGTGCGCGCACACGAGAACCTCCACAATTCTTCTCTTCTCTCCTTCTCTCTGTTCCTACTATGGACTCCAGCAGCGGGAAGAACGACGGTGGCAGGGGCGACCCCGTGCCCAAAAAATTAAAGATATCCGATGGCGAGCTCGTTTCACGCATATCCAACTTGTTTTCGACGGGCAAGCTCACCAAATCAACCGTCGGCCTCGGCAATGTAGACAACACGAGCGACCTGAGCAAGGCCATCTCGAACCCCACTCAAGCGGCCCTCAACGCCAAAGTTAGCACGAGCACCACCGTGAACGGACACGCTCTGAATCAGTCCGCCGTTTCGCTTGTCAAATCGGATTTTGTCGGAACCGTCGTGTCCGTCACTTCGTCCATGACCGCGAGCGCGTGGGAAACGGTCGTGGCCGCTTCGGCCGCCTCGGGACCAATAGTCGTCACGCTGCCAAACATGTCGGCCAGCACGAGCGGTCAGACGCTCGCTGTCGTAAAAACAGACGCCTCCGCCAACACCGTCTCGGTCCAGCCCGGAGCCGGCGCGACTTTGAACGGAGCGACGTCGAGCCTCGCTCTCAGCAATCAATGGGACGCGTGCATCATTGCCAACGACGGCTCTACGAAAGCGTACACCCTCGCCAAAGCCAGCAGTGGCGGTGGCGGCGGCGGTGGCATTTTCCCCGGTCCCGTCGGCATTGGAACGAACTCTCCGCAAGCGCCACTTGACGTGGAAACGAGCTCGACCTCGGCCTCGTCCTCGACGGTCTCGAGCTATGGCGTTTCACAGTGCAACGTGGACGAATTTGGATATGCCTCATGTGTAAGCGCCGGCGGGCGCCAATCCATCTCGGTGAGCGCGCACACAATCTCCGTCGGCGGCACGAGCTACCCGATCGCTCAAACCAACCTGACGGGCCTCTCCACGAACTCGTCCATCTACTATGTCTATGCGGACGGCCTCTCGGGGAGCGCCAATGTGAACACGGTGCCGGCCGATTTTAACATCGCCCCGTACCAGCTGCCGGGCGCCTATCTAAACTTCGAGTCCGGCCTGGACGACCCGTTCTGGAACGCGTGGAGCAACGGGCAGCAGGCGGCCATCACCTTGGACTCGTCGAAGAGCAAATTTGGAACGACGAGCTGCAAGATCGCGGGCGGCGACTCGCTCATCATGGCCCGCAAAAAAAAGTCCGTCGTCGAGAGCCGGCAGGCCATCTTCCTGCCAGCCTGCCCGTTTTGGCAAATTGACGCATGGTACTACATTACAAACGTGTCGCCAGCGACACAGTCTCCCATGATGACCTATCGGAGTTCATCCACAAACACTTCCACCGCTAGTGGAAATGGATTTGGTCTCTACAAAACTGCAAATTTAATCGTCGCCTACATTTCGACAAACAACTCGGATTGGAACGTGGCCAACTCGTACAATTGTGGCACGGTGCCCAACAACCAGTGGTTTCAAATGGGCGTGCGCTACGACGGCGTAAACTTCACCGTCAAGGTCAACGGAACGCTCACCACCTTTGCGAGCTCGGCGGGCCTGGCTAATTTTACCGCCTCGAACAACACATACTGGACGCAATTCGGCCCGCTCATCGATCAGAGCGCCAGCTACAGCTTCAACGTGGACGAGATCATCATGACGCCCTATCTTAGACCGTGGGCGCCTTCAAGCGCCTTCGTCTACACAGACAATTGCCTGGTCGGCTCGCCTTTCGCGGCCTACCTGACCGGAACCTCGGGGCAAGTGGACGGCTACAATTTGAAGTGGTTCGGCAACCTCGTGGCCGGGCCCAACTATCCGGCCGGCAACGCCTCCTTCGCCCTCAACGACACGACTGGCCGGATCTGGTCGCCCGTGTGCCCCAATCTAAACGCCTGCAGCGAGTGGACCATTGAGGCCTACATCTACGTGGCGTCCGTGTCCGCCTCGGCCTACCTTATAAACCTAACCGCCACCAACGACGAGGCCTCGCTCGTGCTCACCTTGAACAGTGCCACCCAAATGCAAATCAACATTGGCACCTCGACCAGCTTCAACATCTTTCAAGCAACCTTCCCAATCACAACCGCGACCTGGTTCCACTGTGCCATCACTTATAGCAGAAAAGGAGGCTACGTCGTTTATCGAGACGGCGTGGTCGCTCAACAAACTCCCACAAACACGCCAATCGCTGCCACGGGCCAAATTATTTTGGGAAACTCGCCAGGCGGCGGTAACGCAGGTCATGCGTTCTCCGCTTACATGAATTGTTTTCGCATCACGCCCGCCCTCGTCTACACGAGCTCGTTCACGCCGCCCACTGGCATGTTGGGCCTAAACGCCTTCCGAGACGTGATCGATCCGAGCACAGGAGCTTGCATCACCCAAGGCCTCAACGCCAGCACCGCCAACAAACGCGTCTACCTGGCAAGCGCGCGCCTCGACATTCAGCGCGTCAGCCATTGGATTCCTCGGTTCACCGCCGCTCAGCCAATTGCCAAGCTGGGGCAAGCGAGCGTCTGGCGGGACGGAAGCATCACGTCCCCGGCCAAATCTTACCACCTGCCCGCGCCCTTCTCAAATTCCAAAGGCTTCATTTGCATCTTACGCGCCGACGGCAAACTCTTTGTAGGAGGCGACCCGGCCATCGGAAGCGACGGCGCCCTGGGCGTGCCCGTGTCAGCCGGCACTATCGACCAATTCTGGCCCGTGCCCTCGCAAACAATCCCCTTCAAAACTGTGATTTCGTGCTGGGCTTGCTACTATTGTGTCGACATCAACAACAATGTTTGGGCGTGCGGCTACAACGGCTACGGAGCCTTTGGCGACGGCACCACCACCAACCGGTCCACCCTCTCACCAATATACTTTTCGGCTGGAGGCGCGGCTGGTCCCAGTTTGTGGCTGCATGTAAGCTCGCCATCCAATCTAAACACTTCGAGCCTCTTCATCGTCGACGCCGGCAACATGTACTCGTGCGGATCGAACGGGAACGGCCAACTCGGCCTCGGCACAACTTCGGCGCAGTACACGCTCACGCAAGTGCCCAAGATAAGCGGCCAGAACTGGGCCGCCGCCTGGCAGTATGGCCTGCTCTCGTTCGCGATCACGGATGCCGCTTCCGGCAACAAACTGTACGCCTGCGGCACGAACGCCGGAAACAGTTTGGGCATAGCCGCAAGCGGCGGCACCGCCATAACCTCCTTCACTCAGTGCATAAATGCGGCCGGCCAGCCCATGTCCAACGTAAAGAAGGTTGTTAGTGTATGCAAAAATGGCGTAACAAATAGCGTCGTGTACGCCCTCCTCAACGACGGCCGGCTCTACGTGACAGGCCACTCCCCGAGCAGTCCGTATTGGGCGGCCGGCACCGGGTCGCAGTACAACATACCTGGCTTCGGTTTTGTCGGCCCCATTTGCCAGAACGTCGCCGACGTCGCCGCTTCGGGGGGCGGGGACGATTTCGGCCTGCTCGTGCTCCGAACCGACGGCACACTCTGGACCACGGGCAGTCAAAGGGGAGGGTTCATAATCGACTCGGCCACTGGCACAATCTCCACTTCACTGCAGGCGGCGACCACCGGCGCGATCGGCGAACGGCTCTTGGCCGAGTCCATATTCGGCTGCACTTACGCAGGCACCGGCTGCAACGGCGCCATCACCTTCGACGGCCGCGCACTGCTCGGCGGCGCGCTCAACACCCAGACAAACGCCCTCGGCGGCTTTCCCATAAACTCGCAAGTCTACACGCCCGTGGAGATTTCCCTCGACCAGGAGCGCATCACCTCAGGCCTCTTTTTCAGCACGTGGGACGGAACCACCAATTTTGGCAACACCTTCCTTCAGACGTTCACGGGCAAAATCTACGTGGCCGGAGCTCAAGCGGCCGCGCTCACCGGCCGAGCCGCCAATAAACAGACTTTTGCGCCACTTTTCTTTGAGCCGCTTTCGTAAACACACACACCGAGGCGCACCTGGCCAAATATGGCGAAGGCCGCGGCTCGATTGTGCGCGTCCTCTTCCTTCCAGGCTGCGTCCTGTTGCCATTGTGCGAAATTCGCTCTTACATGAACGAGTACGTGGCGCCGCCCAATCGACTCTGCCGAAACGTGTTTGAAATCACGGCTCGGGAGGAGGGCGGGTCGCCAGCATACTTGGAAATTGTGGCTCGACCAAAAATTTTTTATCAATAAAACGTTTATTTCACACACACAAAAGTTTTTAGTTTTTTATTGTGTCTAACAAAATAGATCTTGGAGCCAGCCTGGCTCTCGGTGCTCTAGCGGGCTCTTGGAGCCAGCCTGGCTCTCGGTGCTCTAGCGGGCTCTTGGAGCCAGCCTGGCTCTCGGTGCTCTAGCGGGCTCTTGGAGCCAGCCTGGCTCTCGGTGCTCTAGCGAGTCCTTGACGTACTAGCTAGCGATAAACTGCGCCAAAGAGCTCTTGGGGAGCTCGACCCGCGACGGCATGTAAAAATAGACCAGATCCTCATTGACGATGCCCATGTCATATCCTAGACCTGCGGCGGTGGAAGGAAGGTTTAGAAAGCTTTTTTTATAAACAAATAAAAAACCAACTCTCTTACGCAACAATGCGGCCTCGCCTTTGACATACAAGTCGACAAAAACAGCCTTCTTGTTCTCGTTGGCTTGCCACGACGTCGCCTTGAGCAAACTGCTCGCTGCAAATTTACACGGTGCCACAGCTTTCTCGCCGCAAACACTCGTCGGTCTGAAGGCCACTTTGGCGGTCGCGTCGATATCGCACATGCTCAGCTCGAGCCAAGGCTCCGAGTAGGTTAGCTCCAGAGCCGAGTCCGATGACGAGTTCCACAGAGCCAATTTCTTGCACATGCCACAAAATCTATGCGCAGTCGGCAGGCTCAAACTCAGCATCGGCTCGCCGCAGCCAATCTCAAAACAAGAGGCCTCGGCGGACTCGGTGGCCCGGCGGGTCAGGCGCAGCTCAAACTGGGCCTCGGCGTGCGGAGTCTCGCTAGAAATATCCAAGGCCGCCGCCTCTTCTGTCGACAGGCAGATTCGAATGGCATTGTATTTTGCGACGCGGCGAAAAATAGTGTTTAACGACTTGACGGACACGCCGATGCAAAACTCCTTCGCGCACACATAGTCTTGCAATTCGGTCAGGACCGCCGTGGCCGCCAGGTGTTGGTTTGGACCGCACGCATAAATCTTCAATTGCCGCGCCGGCAGACACTTGATCTCGAGCGTCTCGCAGACACCATGGAGCGACTCGACTAGTCGGCCCAACGCCTCGGCGTTCAATAACCTGGCCTCAAAGAAACTCGAACTTTTCCGCTTCTTGCTGGCCGTAACATTGGTCGCAGCGCCGTCCGGGGCCGGGCGCTTTCCCGGCGGCTGCTTGTACTCCAAAACTTCTTCTTCTTCTTGATCGGACAGAGACGCCATCATCCTAGGGAGGAAAATAAGTTTATAATTTCGAAAAGAGGCCCCTTCTGTGCTTTTTATATACTACGTACACAAATGCCACGTAAATCTAAAAAAGCAATTGCCACCGCGGCACGACTAGCTGTGGCGCGAGCGATGAAGATTAAGAGAGCGGCCATGTCGAAGACGGCGGCTAAAAAGAAAAAGAAGGGCACCTCGACCAAAAAGACGATACGGCGCCCGTGCGAGAGCAAGGAGGGCATGGCGCTCTACTTTAAAAAGGACGAGAGCAGGCCGCGACATCGCTGCTTGTCCACCATATGCAGCCGCTCCAAGAACCCCAACCTCCAGTTTGAGCGGCCAAAGAGCGGCATATGTCCTAGGATACGTGACGTGTTTACGGGCGAGACGATACGCAACGAACGCGCTCTATTCCGGAGCTAATAAAAAGAATAATAATACCGCCGGAGGGTGGGTCGGCCGGTAAAACAAGGAATGATGGCCGATGCTAACGATTCTTCGAGTGCTGATGATATTCGCGGCCGGGACGCCGGCGCCGGCAGGATACCGGCCAAAAAGCGGAGCATAGGAGCGGGACGCAAGCTGCGCGTTGACAACGCCACCCTCACTCGGCAACTGCGGCAAGTGCTACTGGCGGGGCACAACATAACATTTGACACGAGCCAGACCGATCGGACGACGATCATCTCCGCCAACGCCATTTCCATTGCCAACGTGCAGCCCTTGGACACTCTGGTCGGAACGACCGGCGGCTCGCTCGTCAACGAGCCTTTGGACACGGTCCTCACCAGCTCATTGATCACGATGACTCGGACCAACGGAAACACGCAACTCGATTTGGAGATACCGGACACGCGCATCGTCAAGTACTATGACAGCACGCGCACCTATACGAACACGAGCGCGAGTTTTATGAACGACGGAGTCAACTTTACCTACAACGGCCGCGAGTTTGTCGACACGAACCAGCTCGCCGCCGACAACTTCATCTTCAAGTACGCGCCCGACCCAAATTCCACCGCGCTCCAAGACGAGCTGAGCGTCTCGATCTCATCGAGCGTCTCCAATTTGCCCTGGCACCTCGAGAGCACCGCGAGCGCGCCCACCGCTGCGCTTTCGGCCACGCTGAACGGAGACTCTATCTATGCTACTTCATTTTCGGCCGCACAAGACTTGAAAATGTCCGCCACCAGGTACGCCACAGGGGGCCTGGCCTACCCCAACGACTACACCATCGTCTTGGCAGGCACGTTCCCGATCGACCAGACCGCGTCCAACACGTTCTTCAGCCTGTCGGGAACGACGACAATCTATCCGCTCTCGTTTGGCAACACGACCCTGCAAAGGGACGCTCTCGTGTATAATCTCGGCGAGGCTCATTACATTCCCTATGTTCAAAACACGGGAATCTATGTGTTTCGAGTGTCCTTCACGACCGCCTTCACCTCCCTCCTAGACGTCTTCTTCAACGGCCACAAGGTCTACACCAACGCCATCTCGAACACGCTCACGGCCAAATCGCTCGGCCTCGGCGGCCTGCTCAGCCTCGGCTCCTCAACAAACACGGCCTCCTTTTCCATGTCCCTGCTCACCATGATCGGTTATGCCCAGGCGCTCTCCGATCAACAATGTATTTCGGTGAGCAAAGCGCTCAATTTCGCCAAGCAAGTCTTGCCCGCCAGCATCCCCTATCCCAGCGCGCCCACGGCACTCATTCGCGCGCCCAGCATGAGCGCCACGTCCATAAGCGGCTCGGTTTCGCTATTTGGCACGGCACCGTTCGACCTGCATCAGACCACGCCAGCCAACCAACCCAGCTATGTGACGCTCTACGGCGGGAGCATAGTTTTTCCCACGTACAACTTGAAATTTTCAGGCGCGCAAGCCAACATGCTCACCACGAGCGCGATCCCTGCTCGAGAGTCGCTCGTATCGGGCACCTTCGCCATAGCGTACTTGCCCAACGTGAGCGCGGCCAACGACAACGAAATTCTGACGGTGGTGGTGCAGTCCGACAGCATCAAGCTCTTGACCCGCTACGTCGCCGGCGTGCACACCTTCTCGCTCGTGATGAACGGCACGCTAAAATGTAGCTCGGCCATTTCGCATGTGGCGGGCACAAACGACGAGCTCGTGCTCTTTTTGGTCAAGAATCAAACGTCCTTCGGCTTCGTCGCCGTGCGCGTCGACTCTCTAACAATAGTCGGCTCGTGCGCCTTCCCTTACGCCGCCGCAGGGAACGGCCTCAGCTCGCTCACGGTCGGCCGAACGAGCACGCCGACGAGCGTGTTTACGTACTTCCTGGGTGACATGTGGTTCTATCCGCGCTCGCTAGCCGGCTACGAATACAAGCTGCACACGGCGCAGTTCAAACAACTTTACAACTTGCCACTCAGTGGCAGTATTTTTTCTTAAATGTATTGTTTTGAAATAAAAAAAGAGAATTGTTGCATATGAAAAATTTTTATTCTAAAAATTATTCGGCAATAGGTAACGGCCCTCCCAGAGGCAGGAGGCTACGAATCCAAAGAAGAAAAGTCCACTGGCGGTCAACAAGCTCATTGTGCCAGTTGATCTTTATGGCCGCGCTCGTAGCCCACTCGTCGCTCGGCCGCGCTCGCAGTATATAGTGACCCGCCAATGGTCCGCCGTCAAAATGCACGAGGCCGTACATTTTTCCGTCCCAAAAGAGACGATACTCTTTCGGCTGGCTGAGGAGGAGGCGGCGGCGCGGCGGCTTCGGAACGAGCTTCGCTGAGGACGAGAGGCGAGCGAGGGCGAACGCTTTCCCGACCCCATGCCTGTGCCAGCTCTGCGGACACAAAGACTTCCAGCACACATGTCGCTCTTCCTCCTCCTCCTCCTCCTCTTCCTCCTCATCCTTGTAAGCTCTGAGCGCAGCCGAAGCCCAAGAGGCTCGCCAGTAGGCCGACGACTTGGCCGAATAATGGTCGAGATTGTCGACGAATTTCGGATCGAGCAACAAATTACAATAGTCCGTGTCGTCGAGACGGTAGAGCCAATCCAAGCGCTCCGGCATCCGACCGACCGACCGACCCCTGAATTTGTGTTTTCTTCTCCTCATTCTCTGCGTTGCCAGCCCAAATGCCCTACTTGATTGCTCCTCCGCCATGCCGACCCGATTCGTTGGATCAACCAATGGTTGTTCGGCCGCACCCAATCTCGAAGCCGGATCCGGGGCCGCCTCGTAATCGACAAAGACTTGCTCGAGGAAAAAGACGATCGGCCGAGGCGGAGCAAAATAACTAAACTGTCTGTAGGCGGTTACGAGCAGGTCAGGGTCGTGACGTGGCCGACTGCCGTCGACCATCTTGACCCACCGGCTCCGAGCAATGCGACGCTGCGAAAGCACCAGATATCGCTCCGCCTGGTTCTGATAAACGAGCCGCCGCACCGGCTCAATAGGACCCAGTACCACGTATTCGGCCGGGTCGGCCAGCCCTAGACATGTGACACAGGATAAAGAGCACTCCGCCGCGCCGCCGCGGCGAGGCACAGTCATGGCGGACTGCGTCCAAAAACTGCACATGAGCTGTTGGAGCCGGGGTCCGTCGTGCGGGCCCGTCAAGTTATAAAAAATGGCGTTCCAGTGACCAGTGTCGATAGGCGCGCCGTACCAAAGACTAAACACGGTGCGAAAGAAGGCGTTGTAGAGGCGATGAGCCTCCTTCTTGTAGAGCTGAACTCGCTCGTGAAATTCGCTGGTGCTTGGCTGAAACATGTGGGCTGTTTTAATAACACTATTCGATCTAAAAAAGAGTTTTTATAATCACCTCCTCTCTTATTTATCGATCACACAATCAATAGCGCGGAAATTTATAGGGGACCGTTGCTAACAAGCAATATATCCATGTATCGCCCCGCTCTCTTCGATGTATCGCCTGCGCTACGTTTGTCTGTGAACGGATACATTAACGAGAGCTCGAGGGCGCGAACATACATTGACGTTCGCGTTGCTCCCGGGGAACACTATTTATGCGCGAGCGCGATCATACATCGACGTTTGTGTTGCGTCTGGAGGAACACTATATTTATGCGTGTGAGAGCAACATTTTCTCTCAAATTTCTATATAGTGTTTTTATTTCACTTTTTTTCTTTCACAAAAACAACACACAATTCCGAAAAAGAATGGGACGAGTTCCGACGGCCAAGCAAGAGCTGAGAAAACTGCAAGAGCAATTCCTAGCCAGAGCCAACGCGCCGCCTTTGCAAAAGAAGGCCCCTCGCAGCAGCAGCAGCAACAGCAATGTTGCCAAGATTTCGCTCCGCGCGATCGTTCAACTAGCAAATAGTGTCGCGCCGGGAACATGGAAGCGGCTCGCTCATCCGAACGTGGTCGCCGGTCTTCTGATGGCTCCCTTCATGGAGTCGCCGGACCGAATAGTCGAGCCGCCGCCGGCGATCGGAAAGTACAATCCAATTTCGCCCTCCCTAGTGCAATCCATTTTGCCCGCCGAACACCCGAATTTTGAGGGCCTGTGCCAGTATCTCGGAAACGCGCTGGGCATATGGGCAGACTATTTTCCTTGGTCCAACGTGTTTGCCCCGATGATTCTTTCGCTATCCTTTGAGCATAGGCACTGGGCTTGTAGAGGTAAATTGATGTTTTTCTTGCTATCAACGCAGCACACATCACACTTTCTCTTTTTCTCTAGTTTTAATCGAATCGACGCGCCGCAGTCCCACGAAGCCACCAGCGACCGAGCCCCAAACAGAGTCCTTAACAGAAACACTCGCAGAGCCCCAAACAGAGTCCCTCGCAGCTTCGGGGGAGCCCGCCGGGGAGAACCAGTACGAATTTTTACAAGAGCTCGTTGGCGACGACCCTACGAACCCGACCGACGTCGAGGAGTTTACGCAGAGCCTCATACGATCGGCACAAAACTTTGGCCGCGACGTTTAACATATTTTTATTTTTATAAGAGAGATTTTTATTAATTTTCAATAAAATATTTGCCAACAACACGTTTTTCTCTTTTTTTACTATATAAAATGTCCGCCGCGGCGTCTCTAGTCGCTAGCACGCTAGACTCGTCTATACTTCAGACGAACCTAAATGGCTCGCTGATTGTAAACTTGAGCACAATAGTGCAACAGATTCCCAATGTTGTAAAAGTCGTTGTGAGCGACAGCATGAGCTCTATAGTCTCGTTTCGAGCGCTCAATAAAGAGTTTACCAACTTTTACTTGCCTCAGCTCAATCTCAAGAAATTTTATGACTTGGGCAAATTTAACGCCAACTACTTTCAGGCCTTCGGCACGTCCTTCCCTCTGACGTGCACGAGCAAGCTCTTGTTCGGCCTCGACATATCGATCGTAAACAACCTAAATTTCGCCGGCCAGCAGTTCCTGAGCGTCGGCGAACTAGCCGCCTTCCGCTTCATGACGTGCCTCTGCTTCGGCCTCGTCTTCAACCTGTCCCTCGGCGTGGACTGCGCGTGCTATCCCAAGACGCTCAACGACTTGTCGGCTCTCTCGGCCGGGATCGGCCTCAATTGCGTCTCCCTGACGTGTCGCAACCAACTCAAACTCAACCCGCTCTTGTTCAGCGACCTCTTGCACACCGACTGCGAGAACGTGAATTTCAACGCGGCTTTCGTCTCACTAGACGTTTTCGCCGGCCAAAATCTCAACATAAATTTGGATATCGTACAAACCGACGACTCCATTGACATGACCACCGCCCTCACAAATTCAGTGAACGCGCTCACGGCCTCGGTGAACGTGCTGCAGGACCAGCTCAACGGATTCTCCAAGCTGTACGCGTCCGACCAGCGCGCCTTCCGCGCCGCCCTGGAGGCCGCACAAGTCTACATAGGCTCTATTGTACCGTGGCCTGTAACTGCGCGCAAATTGCCCAAAAACTATCTCGCTTGCGACGGTGCCGTTTACAGTGCCGCCGACTTCCCCCGCCTCTTCGAGATCATTGGCACGACCTACACGTCGGACCAGCAGCCGGCCGGCAAGTTTCAAGTGCCGGATCTGCGAGGGGCCACGCTATATGGCTCCACGCAACCTACTTCAATAGTGGCGGACAGCCCGAGCTTTACAAAGCTCAATACGGCTCAGCAAGCGGCCACGGCCACTCTAACTGCCGTCTCCACCTTGTACTTGATAAGGGCCTCGTAAACACATGAAATATAAAAAAGTTTACAACAGCAACAACTTTATTTTAAAAAATTATTTCGAGGTTGGCGACGACGACGAGAGGCCGGAGCCTTATTCCGAGGCTGGAGCGTCGTACTCGTCTTCGCTATTCAGAATCCAGAACTCGTCCTCCCAAGAGCGCTCCTGCTCTCCATCTTCCAAAGAGGGCTGTTGCGGTCGGGGCTCTTCGTCCTCCGAAGAAGAAGAAGAAGAAGAAGAAAACTGTTGGTGTAGCCGCAGCAGCAGCAGCTGCTCTTCCTCCTCGCATTTAAACTCCTCGGAGGCCGGCTGAGGAGCCTGAAGAGGAGCGGCCGGGGGCTCGATCGAGGAGAGCATGGCTATGGTGGCCGACAACCGACTATTTTCCCACTTGCAAGCGAGACCATTGTGCGTGATTATGGTCATGTCCTCGCTGGCGTTATGGAGGCACTGGTACAGCTCGAGCTTCGCGGTCAAATCACGAATGTGCTGCTCCAGCGCGTCAATGTATTCCTGCCGCCGCTGCCGACACTTTCTAGCCGCGATCCGGTTGCGCTCGCGCCGCCTGTCTTGCGCCTCCGGGTTTGGCGTCGCAGGAGGTTTCGGTTGCTCCGGCTTCCTCGCTGCCGGCGCCCCTTCCGACAATACAGAAGTTTTCTTTTTAGTCATTGTGTGTGTGTGTGTGTGTGCATTCGCGTTTGCGTGGGAACATAGGTTTTATACTTTATTCTATGACGTACTCCATTCTCCATGGCAACAGCTCGTTGTGTTTCGTTAAGTGCACTCCTTCTGTTGCGTAGCGAGGAGCTTCGTTAATGTAATGCGGGTGCACTATAAAGATATAAAGGGAACGAGCGAGCAACAACGATTTTAAATGAAACCAAAGAAAATGAGCAACACTAATATTCTGCAACAACAGCAGCAACAGAAACGAAGCAGTTTGCCACGCGGAGCAAAGACTCTAGCGAACGAGCTGTTTAAAAGTCTAGCCCAGCAAATGCATCCGCGGTGGCGAAGGACCACCGAGAGGCCCGGCACCAGCAAGCCCCCTTCGGTCAAGTCTGTAGGGGCGGTGGACGGCAGTTGTGGCAGCTGCGTCCCAGCCGACCAGCCGCCGCAGCCCTTCTCGGACGACATTTACTTCACAGGCCCCATTTACTCGGGGCACTTTTCGCAAGTATGGCAGGGCACAGCCAATAGAGCGAACCCCACCAAGATTGTGGTCAAGTTTAACCGAAGCGTTAAAGATTTTGAGTACGAGTACGCCCTGCTCAACTATATGCGCCGCTTCACTAGGACGCCGTCGCCGCATCTACTCTATTTGAGCTTTTTGTGCCCCGTCGCAAACAATGGGATGCCGCCCGGTCTCGGGTTTGACCGAGCCATTTGCGACCTCAGTCAGGTGGTCCGCTTCTCGGTCTCTCTGGACCGCATCGCCCGCATGGCTACCGAAATTTTTGAGGGCCTGGCCGCGCTACACGACGAGTACGACATTGTTCACACCGACATCAAACTGCAAAATATTTTTGTCTTTTCGCACGCCATCAAATTGGGTGATTTTGGCTGCGCGCTTCTCAGACGGCCATCTGCCATCCTCCCGCAATGCCCCGACATTGGCCGCCTCGTGGGCAACCCGGAAGTCACGAGCGTCCCTTTCCGAGCCCCCGAAATTTCCGCAAGTAAGATTTTGTGTGTGTGTGTGTGTCTCTAACACTAATGTCGAGCACGCTAACTTGTCTCTCTTAGAAAGCCCCGATTTGAACGAGAAGCTCGATGTCTGGAGTGCAGGCGCCGTTTGTTTTGCTCTATTGACTCATGGCCAGTTTCTGATCGATTTGGCCGGGGCCGAGACCAAGGCGGAGCAGCGGCGCACTCGCTTCGAAAAACTGCTTCGTTTGTTTAACGCCAAGGACAAGGAGGAATCCTTTGAAGGGCGCTTGGCCCGGCTGGCGGACAAACAGTTTAGCCGCGAGCAGTTGGCGCTTTTTGACCCGCTGTGGCGGGCCGTTTTCGACTTTGACAACAAGAGCCGGGCGAGCGCTGCTGAGACGGCCCGGCTCCTCAGAAACTTTATTTTGCCTCGCATCGACGAGCCGTTAATTTTTGAATAGTTTTTTAATAAAAAGTTTTTAACAGTACTCTCTTTCTCTCTATCTCTCTTTTATTATGCAACGAGACTTGTCCAAGTTGCCGAGCGCGAGCGCTATTCTTAGCCCGCTCAGCATGCCGCAGCTCCAAAACATTGTGGCCGATATTAGCACGGACCTGGCCGTCACAGAGCAAATTGTGGCGAGCCTTGAGGCCCGCGTAGACGAAAAGCTAGCTTCGCTACAGCGCGCCCTCGTGCCTGTCGGCTCGATATTCTGTTTTTCCAGCGGCCAAGTGCCGGCCAATTTTCATTTGTGCGACGGCTCGGCCTTCTCTAAAGCCGATTTCCCCGAGCTATTCGCCGCCGTCGGCAGCACGTACACGACGACCAACTCTCAACTCTATTTTAATATTCCCGATTTACGTGGCATGTTTGTGCGCGGCCACGACTACGACCGGGGCGTGGACTCGCAAAAGAAGCGGCCGCTCGGGTCCGTCCAGGCCAGCCAGACGAGCATGCCTTCTTCGGGCCCGTTTCAAGTCAGCCCGGCGGGCAACCATCAACACACTACGTTCTTTTGGTACGCGCCACTCTCCGGAGCCGGCAACTCAAACTTTGTGGCCGTGTCGAGTTTGGGCGGATCGGTCAATGTACCGACCACCATGAACGGAGCGCACTCCCATCAAATTTCAGGCGGAGACGCGGAAACGTGCCCAATTAACGTATCGCTGAATTACATCATCAAGATTGTTTAGCGCTTGTTGTCTGACTGGCGCTCGCCGATAAAAGAGAGCACTTCTCGAGGACACAGCACATATCTAACAAGCTATGCCAAGACGACGACAACCAAGGAAAATGAACAAAAGAGTCTACCTGGCCAACTGCCTCGGCTTTTGCAGCGGCAACAACAACAACCTAACCCAAATTGTAGGGAAATTGGAGACCGCCGGCTTCACCGTATTCGAACCCTTCAGCGCTGCCACCGCCGCGAACGCTCAACAGCAAGCGGCCGAGTCAGCGGGGAGAGCCGAGCGCATCTTCCATCAAAACATTGAGGAAATGGAGATGTGCGACTTGGTCGTGGCCCTCCTGGACGGTAACGGAATGTCGGTCGACGACGGAGTTGCGTTTGAAATGGGCTTCTGCTATGCGAAAAAGAAGCCAGTGTATGGCATTCGCTCGGATATGCGCACCTGCGAGTTTGATTTGCCCGTGAATCTGCAACTCTTCTACGCGTGCGCCTCTCTTGACGGTCAAGAGCGTCGTCTTTTCCCTTCAGTAGAAGCGCTCATTTCGGCGCTCCGCCAAGAAAAACGAGCTGTGTGACTATTTCCGCCCATGTTTTTTAAATAAAAGAAGCAAACTCTAAACTAAATGTCTTTTTCGGGTTTTCAGGCCGCTCCAAAAGAGAGTCGCCTTAAAGAGGGCCGCTCAAAGAGAGCTTTAAAAAGAGGGCCGGTTTTAGATTTGAGACGGGCATTAAAACAAAAAACTTGATAATGAAAACAAAAAACTTTTATTTGAAAAACTTTATTTGAAAAATTGAAAACAAAAACTTGAAAACAAAATTGAAAACTTGAAAACAAAAACTTGAAAACTTTATTTGAAAAAACTTCTTAAAACCCATTTGCAAAAGAAAAAACATGCCCACTAGTTGAGCAGGCACGCGTGTACGAGGTACAAGTTCTCGGCGCCCTCCTTACTCGTCGGCGCCGTCTCCCGGACCTCGTGCAAGCATCTCAGACTACTGCTCGTTTTTATCAACTTGTACTTCCACGTCATCGTCTCCACAGTAAAATAAATCTCCGACGTGATCTCGTCTAGCCGGCCAAAATAAGCATGCAAATCCACGTTAACTGCAATCTCTACGATACGCGCGCGCCGGCCACTCTTCTCTATATAGTCTCGCAGCCGCTCGTCCTCACCATACAAGTCGCTCACCTGGTTTTCGACCGTGAGAGGATACTGTTCTTCCAGAATGACGGCCAGCTTCTCGTCTTTGCACCACTCTTTAGAGTAGACGTCAGGCGGTGATTTGTACGCCACAAAAAACGCCTTCACCTCGCTCAGCTCGGACGCCTTATAATCGTCTTGGGTGGAGTTCCCCGATGCGACCGACTCCTCGTCATCGGAGTAGTATGTGTCGTCGTCTTCTATTTTCGCAAAATGATAACTCGGAGCCGCCTCGTGGACTTCTGACTCTTCCGAAGGAACCGGAGCATCAGGCGGGGCCTCGTGGACTACTGACTCTGGTGCTTCCGAAGGAATTGGAGCATCAGGCGGAGCATCGGAGCAGACTTTCTTTTGCGGGCCAGCGATCTCGCTCATAGATTTGCGTTTCCGCGCTTGGTAAAAACTCGTGTAATTATCCAAGGAATTGCATTTGTCGATGAGAAAATCGTTCGAGTATTCTTTCGAATTGAAATCCAAAGAGTATTTATAACTAAAGCTCGTATTGCCGCGAATCCTGGCCCACCTCTCCTGGCTGAGAGGTTCGCCGCGCATGTATTTTGCCCGTGTCTCGTTACATTCAGCAATAACCTCATCTACGGACTTCAAAAACTGCTCCCGCGCTTCGCGAATTTGAGTGAGATACGATTCATAGAATTCGCAAATTTCCTTTGAGCTCATGTTGTCATCAGTTTAACTTTATCTATATACAAACAAGCGAGCTTAAACTCTTTTATACTTGCTGAGTTGCTCCGCTAGAAACGTCGGCGAGCTCGAACCTGAAACGTTAACGATATAGAACAAGCAACTCGAAATCGAACTCAATGCTACCGTAGCAACTCGAAATCGAACTCAATGTTACCGTAGCGACCGAGTTACGTTGGCGTAAAATCAAGAGAGTATTTCTAACTTGAAAAATTCGCGCAGTTGGTATTATTTGATCTTGTGTAAAAGAAATTTCTCTCTCTCTCTCTCTCTCTCTCTCTCTCTCTCTAAATAATTACAAACAACAACAAACGACAAATATGGTCCTCTCCTCTCTCCGAGACATTTCGCTTCGAAGCGCCTTGTGCACCATCAAAAATCTCAAAAGGCTCCGGCCGCTAACCAACATGAACCTGGGTGAGTCGAGCGCCCTGCGCGCGCACATGTTCCTCCATTGCCCCAACTTGTACCGAGCCATGTTTAAGAGTAATTTCGCCGGATTGGCCTACGACAAAAAGGACGCGGACGCATGGGAGGGCTACATCCAAACCGAACGGGATATGCCGCCGCCGGAGAGCGCGCTCTACGACGACGAAGAATTTTGTCAAATGCTCGTGCGTAAATGGCTCTTTTCCTACATTCCGGCGGCGAAGAGGACGATGCGCCTCGTACACTATTGCTTCAAAACCAATCGGGTTTCGGCGGAGACTGTGAACGAGTACCCGCACGTGGCCTGCTTGTACCCCAATTCTATGTTTCTCATGAAGCTACAGCACATAACCCCCGAGATCATTGAAACCTATTTTGCGACCGGCCGGGCCGACCTGGCGAAGGACCTCGACCCGACACAATACATTTGCTTTCGGCAAGTGCTGAACCAGAGACCCGCACTGGCCGCGGCCGCGCCACCAGCTACCTTACGCTCTTTGCAGTGCCTATATCTGAGGAGGGCAGTGCCGGGGCCAATAGTAGAAATTGCGCGCCAGTTCGAAATAGTCGAACTTTATCCCGCCGACTACTTCACCGACCAAGTCTGTCGAGACCTGCTGGCCAAGACCGCGTTTAGGCGGCTCGCGAAGCGGCTACGTATGCTCGAAAGCATGTGTCAAGCGGCTTTGATGCAAGACGTCGAAAATTACAGGTACATTGCGAAAACCGGGCACTGGCCATTGGAGTGGATCATGGCCATTTTGTCGCGGGCCTCCGACCCGGGCGAGGCCTGGCGATTCATGTATCCGAAGCACCTGCCCCGGAGCAGTATGAGCCAACAAGAGAAGGAGGAGCTCTGTTGGCTGCTCATACGCGACGCGCCCAACGCGAGCCCGGGCCACTTGGAGGACGAGGATTTTGATGCGCTCACGCTCGAGCAGAAACGCTACTTTTTGATGTACGCATCTCTGAAGGTCGCAAACGTGGCCCTCGAATGGCTCAAGATGTTTGGTGGGATCGGCGACGTGCTTACGCAGGAAATTTGCGATCACTTGATTTTGACGGTGAAACCCTCCAATGGCGTGGAACAACTGGTGCAAAACAATATTTTTATCCTGCTTCCGAACCAGTTCAAAACGGAGCGGCTATGCACGCACTACATAAAACATGAGCTCAACTGCTGGCCGCGGGTGCCCAAGACGAGCGAGAATCTAAAATTGTGGTTTGAAACGCACAAACCGGCCGCCAATTGCGACGCGTACTTGGAAGAGTTTCCTATGGATTGCGCCGAGACGCGAAAGATTATAGCTCACTTCCCCAAGGTGGTTGCGCGCCTCTCCAATCTCGACCTCTCTGTGGCCACCGAGTTTTGCTTGGAGAACCGAGAATGTCTCGAGTACATTAGAGAGCCCGCCCTCTCCAACGTTTTAACAAAATGCGCCAAGAACGAGAGCGGGGAGTGGCGAGAAAACTGGCAAGAGAATTTGCGCTTTCTAAAGGAGCACTGCCACAAACCGTTCCAGATGCTCCTCTTTTACTCTTTTCTACATTAATATTGTTTTTTAATTTTTATTTTCAATAAAAAATGTTAAAAATATTTTTGCGTTTTTTTTTATTTTAACGTTTTAAAAATGATGAGGGCTTTATGTCCGCGCCAAGATGCCTAAAAACTCGGGTCGTAGGATTGGCACAGGGCGTACGTCTTGAAGGCGTCCTGCTCGTTCTCCCGCACAAACAAGAGGTTCTTTCGCCACTCGGGGAGCGGCTGCACCTCTTTATTGTCCTGACCGGGTCGTACACCGTAGCACAGCGGCATTAGAACGTCGGCATAGGGGCACGATTCGAGTATTTGCGGAGCTAGGCACTTGTCGTTTTCGAGACAGAGGGCTGCGACAAATGAAATTCGCAGGTCCGGTTGAGTAATAAGGAATGGGGCCAGTTTTGCGAGTCGCGGGACCAGTTTGGTGAGGTCGGGGAAGGATAGGATTTCTCGGCACGTTTCCTTGTCGAAAAACTCGTCGTTTCCGTACATGTCTAGCCACATCTCCAAGTACTCGGGGTCCTTGGGTATGTGTTTCCAGCAGGCCCGTTGCTTCTCCATAAAGTAGAAGCCCAGGATTGGCGTTCTTTGGCTATGCATGTAAAACATGTGGTGCACCTCCCGGATGAGCCGCTCCCAAATCGCCTCCGTGAACGAGCTCTCAGGTAAATTGGAGCAGGCCTCTAGTATAGAAGGCAAATAGTAAGGGGTCGGAAGCTTATAATGCGACAGATAGTAGCGTCGTTGGCTCGGAGTCAAGTTGAGTCGAGCGACCTGCTCCATCGAAATGAAAGAGGGGTTTGCTCCGGGCGCGTCCCGCAAGACTCCCCAATAGAACTTTTGTCGCGCCGTGGCACTTTTTGGCAGGTGCTCTTTCGAGCTCAGAAACGACCAGGCTGCGCGCGTGTCCGGCGCTAACTGCAGGACCCATAGAGGCCAATGGTCCGGCCACTGTTCCGGGTAATCGATCTCCGGATAGACGGAAATGTCCGCTTGGAGCGCCTCTTCGCACATCAAACGCATTTGTTGCATCCTCCGCGGCATGCTTGTATAGCGCACATTTTGGAGGATCTGCCGGCAGCGGTCGCGGGTGAAAAAACTCTCGACGAATCCGGTCGCCTCCCATGCCGCCTGGTCGCAAATGAGCTGGGTGATGGCCGGAGGAGGGTCGTTCAGGCTCTCGAACAAGAAACTCAGATTCATTTGCACGAGATTGTTGTTTTTGGCGATGTGCTCGGCAATCTGTGTATCGTGCGCGGCCATAACTTCGCGAATTTTGTTGAGGACCGGGGTCTGGAAGACGAACGAGGGGTAGGGCTTCCCGTCGAGCAGATTAGAGACGGTCTCGAACGTCACGTTGTCGAGTGACAAGAACCGAAACGATTCGTCGAATAGGCTCGCTTCGCACGGGAAAAGGTTCGCCAAAAGCCGGAGCCGGGCTGACATGTCCGCCCGCCCCACCAATAAAGAGAAGTAGCACTTGGCCACTTTTGGCGTAAACTTCTCGGTCGGCACCAAGTGGCACAAGTCTCTTTCAATGAGCAGCACGCAAAAGTCCTCATTGTCGAGCAGGTCGGGGCGTTCCGCCAACTGCGACGGCCTGAGCAACCGGCCCCACTCGTGCGCGCGCGTAAAATCAAACTCGATGCCGCGCAGGGAGTCGCCGAAAAACATGCGGTACATGTTGGGGTGGTTGTGAAAGAGGTACGTTCGAAAGATGGGCGATTCGTTGAGCACCTTAGACTGACTCGACAGCCAGCTCCGACAGCGCCGGCGCCGTTTCGAATTGAAGAAAGACTTTAGGGCCTGTTCGCTTAAAGGAGCAACCATTATTGCGCTGCGCACATACACTTTTCTTATAGATCAGATATTTGATAAGTAAACCGTCTAGCAGAGTCTCCTTTATACGGAGCCAGCCAAACAAGAATACAATGTTGCTATGTGCAACACAAACACAATTTTTTCTTGTTTAATAAGTCTTCGTAAAGTAGCCCTGCTCGCCAGGCGCTCTGCTCACCAAGTAGCTTTGCTCGGAGAGGCGAGAGATTGACAGGCAAAAAGAGAGAGAGAGAGAGAGAGAGAGAGAGAGAGAGACAAAAAAAGAGAGTTGAGTATTTTTTAAAAATTTTATTTCAAGTCAAAAAAGAGAGGGCGAGCGGGCGCTCAAGAAGAGGCGGCGGCCTCAGTTTGGCGGCTCAGAAACGGATTCAGCAAGTAGCTGACCTGAACCTTCTGGCCGACGGCCTCGGCAGAGAGGGCCACAAAAGTCACAACGTAGGTTTTCGTCTCGACGCAGTGTAACGAGAAACGGCCTCCAGGACCCGGCCGTATCACAAAAGTGGGCTCCATTGGACCCTCTCGTTTGGAGCAGGCGCGCGCAATCGGCTCGGCGCGGTTATGTTTGTTAAAGACGTACACTAGCGCGACCACTTCGTGCAAACTGAGCTGGAAGTTGTAGGCACACGGAAACTCCACGTTTATAACCAAGTCATCGTCGCTTGGGAGGCCGCTCAACTTGCACATTGACTTCTTGTCGACGAGCGCGCAGGACTTGGATTCTGTGCGTGGCGTGTAGTCGTCCGCAAAAACATAGTTCGGTTGGGGCCGTTCTAGACCAAGGCAAAAGACCGAGCACCGGGACAAGTCCAAATTGCAGCGGCTGCCGTCGACGTTGTCTCTCAGGCACAAGCCGCCTAGGCGGAAGAGAATGTGCTCGAGGACTGTGCTCACGGCGGTCAGCGGCGGCGGCAAGAGAATGTCCATGTCATGGGGATAGTCGTGGTCGTTCCTAAAACTCAATTGAGACGCGAGCTCGAGATTGCAATTGCCGCGGTCGTCCATGTTGAATAGCCACAGATTGCATGCCTGCCGCATTCGAATTTGCGCCGAAATAGCCGCGGCCGTCTCGAACGTGCAAAAGCAAATGTTCTTTTGAAAGAAGTCGAGAACGTCGAGTAAGAGCTGGGCTCCTGTGACGTCCGTGCACGACACATATAGCTTTCCGTCGTCGGCCTCACGGACGAAGGGGCCGAGCGCGCGCAAAGGGACCGACAGCCTGGGAGCCGGCTGGAGGGCCATGAACGCATCAGCCGGGCCGGGGGACGGCTTTCCAGTGCTTATTGTTTCAGCCGGTAGGATCCGCGCATTTAGCGTCTGGCAGCCAAACAGTTTCTCCGCAAAGTCCTAAAGAGAAAGAGAGAGAGAGGAGAGGGAGCTTACTCGTCAGCAGACGAGAGAAGGAACGAGAAGGGAAGCTTACCTGAAACGTCATGGAACGGGTCATGTCAGGCCAGAGCTTCCCGAGCAAGAAGGGCCAGGCCAATAGCTTGCCGTCGCACATAAACAGGCTCGTCAGGTTCGGGTTCTCTCGGAGGTACCAGTCGACGAACCGCACCTGGTCTTGATCGCCTTCAAACACAATAAATTTGTGGCACACCGCAAGTAGGCGGCTCAACGCGTCGTTGTAGTCCACACATAGCCGCTCAGCAATGCGCCGGGCGAGATCCTCAGGCACGTTGCGCAAAATGGCACACATCCACTCGTACATGCACATGATCTTTTCGTACTCCGACCAAGCCAAGCGAATTTTATTCTTGTCAACAGGAGTCTTGAGCGCCGGCCGGATGACTCTGGCGCCGGTCTCGTCTCTGACCGCCCGGGGCATAGACAGATCGGCGGCGCACGGCAACGGGAGTGTGTGGTGCAGGCCCAAGATATTCGCCGAGCTCGCGTACTCTCGCCGCCAGCGGGACAAAGTTTCGATCGGACACAAAAGGCTCTTGGGAATGGGCCACGACAGCCCGGTCGACCGCTCGCCGTCGCTCTCATAACTAATGTAGCGATTGCGTCTTTCATAATAAGTCACGTCATAAATGCGGTCGCTCGCCAGCTGCAGGCTCAGGTCCTCTTGTGGCGGCAGGGGCAGGAAACCGCTCGGTGGGTCGGTGGCGCAATTCATGGCCCACGTCAACTCTATGTCGTAGGCTCGCGGAAAAATAGGCCCCAGACTAACGCCAAACAAGCGATACAGCTCATTCAAGCAATTCTCATGGTCGTCGATCGTAAACGCGGACCGCTCTGCCCCTGTCTGCTGCTCTGCCCCTGTCTGCTGCTGCGGCCCCGCTTCTTTTTGCTGCTGCGGCCCCGGTCCCTGCTGTTGGCGGCCCTGTGGCAACTTCTTTGGCGGGCACTTTTTTTTCGGAGACACGACGACCGCGGCGGCTTCTTTCGGGATTAGGTTCTGCCAAATCGCGAAACCCGACGCCTCGACAATTTCGTTCGCCTCCTGGTCAGAGACCAAGGAAAAAGTGTTATCCGAGGCGATGTCGTAGAACAGATTCGAGAGCGACACAAACAGGAGGCAAGGCTCCGTTTGAACGACAGCCAGGCAATCGGTCAGACTCTTCTTTTGGCTGGCCCGCCAAATGTACGCCGGAACGTCGGGAGGAAGATGCGATCGATTGCGAGCGGCCACGTCGAAACTCTTGCTCTTCTCAACAAAATACGTGTGCCAGAGCAAAGGCTCGAGAACCGAGACCACCACAGTGGCCTTGCCCCGTTGAAAAATTTGCAAGATGCCGTACTCACAAGAGGGGTAGCAAAGAGAGATGGATTTGCGCTCCGAACTCGTTCGCAGAGCATTCTTCCTGCCCAGCTCCTTAAAGTTGAAGCGCAGATCGGAACGGATTATGGATTCTAAGGCGTGCATTTCAAGTCCAGTTAGCTAGTTGGTCCGGTTAGTTAGTTGTCGGTTTGGCAGGCGCAAACGGCTCCTTTTTATAAACAACGGTTGCGTCTCTTTTTTCTTTTTTGTTTTTTCGATTCAGGATTCCTACGCTCTTGTTTTCGGTTTCCATGCTCTTGTTTTTCGATGACTCGATTTCTTGTTTTCGGTTTCTTTGTTTTCGGTGGTTCTGACAGCGCTCTTGTTTTCGGTTTCCACGCCGCTCTTGTTATCAAAAGAGAGCAACATAGAAACCATTGTGCTCCCGTTTCATTAACGTATTCCGGCCGGGGTATTAATAGAAGTTTCACAACTATCTCTGCACTCATTTAATAAAGTTAGCAAAGTTGAACACACAACCAAGCGATAACAAAAAGCACTAGCAAAGCACTAGCAAAGCACTAGCAAAGCACTAGCAAAGCACTAGCAAAGCATCATGTCCATTTCGCCATCGTCCATTGAAGGAGCACAACAGTTTGCCGATTTGTCGGCCAAACTATACGAATACGTGACGAAGAACGGAAAGGGTCTGTCCGCCCTAGAGCAAACCACCTTCTTGGCACGTACCACCCTCATCGCCTCAGGTATCTTGAAGAGCGCGGGCAAACGTAAACAGTTTTCGAATTTTGTTAATACGTTTATTGAGATCATTGCCGTATTGCAGAATATGCAATTGTCTTCGCAAAAGGAGGTGTTGCTGTCTATCGATTTTATCGTTAGCCTCCTATTGAAGGGAATGAAGGATGCTCTCCGCATTCAAGAGGCTGTAGAGGAGAAACTGGCCACGGCTGATGTCTTGCTGGACAAAAACCCGTTTGAGTTGGTGGAATATAATTGGAATCCGGAGACGGGTTCATTTGAACGATTGCACGTCCCAATGTTGTTGAACGATATGTTGAAGACGCTCTATGCAAAAGTGAAGGAGGACGAGTCATCCGCGGCCGAGGAAAAGGTTGGGATGTCCGAATCTGACGCGGCTAGGTTGTCTGGGGAGAAGAAGGAGCTAGGAGAGGAGGAAAAGCTGTCGGGAACTGGAGAGGAGAAGGAGCCGGGAGAGGCGAAATTTGGCGCAGAGTCGGGAATTGAGGGAGCGCAAGCCGAGCCGGGAACGAATTTGACGGAAAAAGAACAACTTGAAGGAGTTGTGAAAACTGGAGAGGCCGGGCAAACCGATGGAGAGGCCGCCCCGTCCCAATTCGAGCACATTTTATCAGGTTCGAATTTTCAAATCTTTATACATAAGCCATCTGTAAATGTGACATACTGCAAATATATAGAATCGGAGTCGGTCGCGCAGCCAGTTATTCCAAATCCGGAGCCCGCGGCAGTGAATGAGGAGCCCGCGGCAGTGAATGAGGAGCCCGCGGCAGTGAATGAGGAGCCCGCGGCAGTGAATGAGGAGCCCGCGGCAGTGGATGGCAAAGAGACTCCGCTAAAAGAGGATGGCAAAGAGTCGGAGGAGGAGGAAGAGCCAGTTTGGCCAGAAGGAATGGAGCCGGCTCCCATGAAAGATATCTGGCCAAAAGAACCGACCGAGGAGGAGGAGTCTTCGACCGAGGAAGAGGAGCCTTGGACCGAGGAAGAGGATGATTTCTTTGAGGCCAGGTTATTGAACGCCGAGGCGTTGCGCCGACTAGTCGAGATCAAGTGTCTGTCGGCGCATGAAGAGGCTGTAAAAACCGCGCCAGAGGGAGGCAATGAGACTATTGACAAAGAAACTGGCGAAGCCGAACCAAAAGAGTCCAAACCGGAACCTGGCCCTACCGAAAAGCCGGAGGAGCCCAAAGAATCCAAAGCTGAGAAACAGACGGGACGGGAAGCCGAGGAGCCGGGTGAGTCCAAGTCGGTGGAGCCTGGTGAGACCGAGCCGAAAGAGTCCAAACCGGAACCTGGCCCTACCAAGCTGGAGGAGTCGGGAGAGACCAAGCTGGAGGAGCTGACTACTGAGCCGGGTGCTGTCGAGGAAACGACGGGTCGGGAAGCCCAAGAACCTGGCGAGACCAAGACGGAGGACGAGTTGGGACAGCAAACGAAACGTAGCGAGCACTATTCTAAAGTGAAGAGTGCTTTGTATTGGCTAGCCGACACTCTAGCTTCGTCCAACCAATCGGCCGACGAGAGCGGAGGCAAAGTACGCAGCAGCGAGAGACTCGACCAGCTGGAGAGCCTCGAAACTCTCATAAATTCGTGGATAACGAGCCAGAGCTTTTCATCGGCCGAATACGCTCTCATTTTCAAGCTGATTAGGACAATCGAAACGCAATGCTACAAGACGTTTCAAGACGTTCGGCAGACTTTTGAACTTAGTAAATGGTACGTGGCCCTCCCAAAAACTTCTCTTTTTCTTTTAGATACCTCTATATACTTTTTCTTTTTTAGCTTGACAGCTTTTGACGGCCTAAAGATAACCGCCGAGAACAATCCTTTCGAGTGGCCCAAAGAAGCCATTTTAAAAAAGTTTTCGACTGTAGCCAAGGCTCTTGTCCAAATCGCGAAAGGAGAGGCTGACCGAAGCGGCCCGCTCACTGACTTTCTCTGCGCTGCCCACGAGATGGATGGCGCCACTCGGCGTAAGAAGGCGATGGACCTGGTGGCTTATGGTGAGCGATACTGTTTCGACCTTTCGGACTATTTGTTTCTCCATTTGATGGGAAACGTACCCAGCCATGTCCTTCCTGTCCGCCCCAACGACGGCTTGTACGCCGAACCCGTGTTGAAGCTCGCTCAACGACTGCTTCGCTTGTACAACAAGACCATCAAACTGCTGTATTTCAAGGATTCGCCGGAACCTCTTTTTAACGAGGACTCGCCATACGAGCAGAGCATTGTCGACATCAAGGTCCTCTTTGACTGCTCCCTCGAGCACAACCGTGAGGCCAGTCGCCAGAAGTGGCAAGCCGGGGAGGCTCACTAAACTTTTTTTATTAACTTGAGTGTGCGTGTGTTTTTTCTCAATAAAATTTAGTTAGCCCAACTTTTTTCTTTTTATTTTTTATAAATGTCAACTTGCTCCTCTTTGAAAAAACAAAAATGCCCCCAACGAAGAAACCCCGCCGACCTATCGGCCGCGTACGCCAAGGAACCTTGCGAAAATTTGGCTATAGCTCGAAGGCCTCCCGCGCCTCCCGTAAAAAGGCAGTATGCGCGGCCTCGAAACGATATGGCAAGGTCCCTATAATCCGAAAACTAAATTTTCTAGCCAACATGACTCGTAAACGGTAGGCAACCAACCCGGCCAGAAAATGTTTGCCGGCCTTTTGATCACACAACTAATTCTTTTTTCTCTTTTGTATAGCAATCCCCAACTAAGCAACGTGTATCGTCGGGACATGAATGTCGTCCGTAAAGAATGCAAGGGCCGGCGAGCAAAGTCGGCCCGGGGCGGCGAGGACGAGGAGCCGCATGAGGAAGAGGAGTACCCTGACGAGGACAACTAAAAAAAAGAGAGAGAGAGCACGGTTCTTGTAAGTTTTTTATTTGTTAAAAAAATTTTAGTAGCGCTGATGATGCGGCGGCGGCACAGTAAAGTTTAGCGGTTTAGCTGTAGTTGCTGTTTGCGGAAAGGGCGGATGAGGCTGGAACTGAAGAGGCGGTTGAGGCTGGAAGAGTGGCTGAGGCGGTTGGAGTGGCCGCTGGAAGTGCGGCTGAGGCTGGAAGTGTTGATACATATTGGTCGGCGGAGGCGTAGGCAAATGGTATATTTCGGACGGGCGGGGCGAGAACATTTGTGGCGGCATCGGCGGCATCGGCGGTTCCGCGTCGCTGCGGCGGCTCGACTGCTGCGACGAACTATTCCTCCTCTGCTGCTGCTGTTGTTGGGGCGGCTGCTGGGCTGCGTAGGGCCCCTCGTGAGTCTCGCTGTCGAAGGACGCGTCAGCAGGTCGGTCCTGGCTCAGCCGGAAAGCGTGAATCGAGCGACCGATTATCCAAAAGACGATAACAACCAAAACGTAGCATCTGGCTTTGCCGGGACCGCTCGCTCCGACCGAAGGGTCGAAAATCTCACGGGCGTACTCTCCGAAATTTGTGTAAATGAGGCACGTGAGCGTCTTCAAGATGGACATTTTGTCGGCCAAATTCTCCGGCCGGCTCATAAAAGTCCAATATTGCTCGAACGCTAGCTTGAGCACGCTGTTGACGGCCGAGGCGATCAAACGATACGTGGCCCGCTCGCTCGCCGTCATCTTGTCCAAGTTCACAAAGAGGTCGACGACCATGTTGACGACATTATTGCCGATATCGTGTTTGGTGCTCTCGCGGTAGAATTGATCGTGGTCCTCGCCGCTCCTCGGCCCCCTCTCGCCCTTTTCGCCGCCGCCGCCGCCCGCCCGCTCCTTCTCGCCGCCCGCCCGCTCCTCCGACGCGCCGGCGCCATTCGCTCGGTCTTTTTGTCGCTCGTCCGTAACGAACGTCTTCATGTACTGATCCCGCGTCGGGTTGTTCAAGCCTTCGCCGCTGGCGCCGCGGCCCTCGTTGCCGTCCGTGCCTGCGCCGGCCCCAGATGTGGGGATTTGGTTGGTAAGCGCCTCGACCACCTCTTCGATGAGCCGGCTGTTTTTCGAGCACACGTCCGCAAGATCCGAGCTTATTTGGGCGCGGGACCTTTCTGGAGCGCTGCCTCCGCAAGCTTCGATAACGACGTCGGCGGCGGCCTGGCCTATGATCCGCGCGCATCTATGGGTCGACTCATCCGCGCGCTCATCGAGTTTCGAACGCTTGTCGGAAGCCGCCTCCGCGGCGGATAGTTTACGCTTCCTGCTGCCGCGTGCTTCAGCCGCGGCCTCATCTACGGTTTCAGCCGCGGTCTCTGTTGCCGCCGCGCCGGCGAGATCTGTTAGGTCCATGCTAGGGCTGGCGGCCGAGGCGGCGGTCGGGATGGTTATAGTTGCCGAGGCGGGAGTAGTTATTGTGGTGTTCAAAGCAAGAATATGGCTCGCTGCCGTAGTGGCCGGGTCCGGGGTGGATGTAGGAATAGCCGCAGGAATAGTTGTAGGAGTAGAGGCGGCAGCGGCAGCTTGAACTGCTGCTATTTCGTCGAGACCTTCTTCTTGCCCCTGCTGCTGCTGCAGATCGTGCTGCTGATCCGGCTCCGGAGCGGCAGTAGAGGTGAATCCGGGCGGAGTACGAGAGACTTCGACGATTTGACAGGACGTTATCGAGTTGTCGAATAAAAACCCGTCCTCGCTGCCGTCGTCGGCCGAGCCGAGGAGATTGCCCTGCTGCTCGGTCTCGTAGCGGCGCGTGTCCAAAAGACGCGTGTCTAGAAACCGGTTGCTGCCGCCGGCGCGACCATGATTCGATTTAATTAACGTGTAGTTGTTGTCGAGAGGCATTTGCATGCGCGGGTTCGGTGAGGGAGCGTTGAGTCTCACTTTAGCAATAAATTGTGTGTGTGCGAGAGAGGAAGTTTGCCATGTTGCAATTTTTTATTTATCTTAAATTTACCTAGCAAATGATCAACAACTCTCGCACACAGCATGTCCTTTTCAAAGACTTGGTTCGGCAGCTCAAAGGCCAAAAAGAGCGCGCGCTCATCGTACGCCTCTACCACCGCCCCGACTTGCCATGTGAAGCGATGCGGGGGCAACGTGTTCAAATTCTTTCCGAATCGGAAGGCCGCCACAGAAAAGTGGCAAAGTGTCATTCGAAACTGGACCGAGGATGACTTTCTCGTGAAACAAATGCGCCGGGACGACGTGTTTTACAAGGCCTCGAACATGATTTGCGGGCCGACGAACGCCGGAAAGTCCATGTTCATTTCGTGGTTCCTGCTCAATCTGATGCACGTGCACCGCGACAAGCGCTTCCTCATCTTCATCTTCTCGGAAACGAGCCAGGCGCTCACCAAACTCGAAGACATTCAATCCATCTTGCTAAAAGACGAACCGCCCCTCGTCGTCTCCGACTACGACCGAGCGTGCAGCGAGCGCAAGAACCTCACCGTGTGGACCAACAAAATCGAGCAGATCAAGCAGGCGTTCAACACGATCGAGGCCTACTACAAGGCCCTGCAAGAGCTGACCGAAAGCGGGGACGTGCCCGCCACCAACTTGCCCCAGCTCGTGTTTAGCAAGCTCCAGCAGGAGAACCGCGATTTCGACCTGGGGCTCGTCGAGAAGCTGGCGAGCTTCACCGACTACATCTTCTACTTTGACGACTGCCTCGAGACCGTCCTCAACCCGAAAGCGAACGGGGCCAAGGAGCTCTTGTCCAAGTTGCAGACAACGAATCGGCACTTTTTCATCACGACCGTGTACAGCTTGCAAAACATCAAAATCAAGTCCGAGGTGTTTTGCGGCAACCTCACCAACATGTTTGTGATCGGCCCGTTTAACGAGATCGACACGACCGTCTTTGAAAAATACAACGCCCTGCTAAAGGCCCGTTTCGGCCAGCAGTCCAACATGGCGCTGTATAACGCCGGGCTCGCCCAGATATTCAAAAAGCCGGCCTACACCGCACAGCTCTTCTCTAAGCGCTTTCCGGACGCCATCTATTGGGGCATTTTGCCCCTCGAGTACATAAAGAAGATGGAGGCCAAGGAGGCCCGCCGAATCGGATTGAAGCGGAGCGCCAACGAATGCGTCAACGAGCACATGAAAAATAAGCGGCCCGCCCTCCGCCCGTCGGTCCCCTCGGCCTCTTCGGCCTCCCCGGCGACGATAATAAAAACCATAAAGCTCAATAATAAATAAAGTTTATTTAAAAAAAGACAAAATAGTTTTGGATTTGCACGTGGACTCGTCCGCGGTCCGGCGTCCATTCCATTATTTTTGGAGGAGGAGGCGCCGACGGCGGATGCTCGCGAGGCCCTTCTTGCGGCTCTTGTTGCTGCTCTTGTAGCCTAAACTGCTCTTGTTGCTGCTCTTGTAGCCTAAACTGCTCTTGTTGCTGCTCTTGTTGCCTAAACTGCTCTTGTAGCCTAAACTGCTCTTGTTGTTCCTCTTGTTGTAGATCTTGCTGCACCAGCTGCTGCGCACGCTGTTCCCTGGAATCGCACATGCGCTCGGCGATAATATAAATCAAATCGTTCCAAAATCGCTGCTGCGCTCCCAACATATGAGACAGGCCGGTCTCAATGAGCTTGGCATGGCCCAGGGCGTGATGTATCGAGAAGGCTTGTTCCAGTAAATGCACGTTTAGCCGTCTCGGGTCTTCATCCGCCTGGTTTGTAGTCTCCACCGTCTCCTCTACCTCCTCTACCTCTACTTCCGCCACTCCCTTGTGTTCCGTCGGTCTCGCTTGCTCCGCCACCGGATCCGCCACTCGCTCTGCTGACGGCGGGAAAATTCGGTCCATAATCTCAAATTTCCGTCCCAACGCTCCGGCCAAATCTCGAACGGCCTCGTCCCTCGCCAGGTTGGCCAGGTTGGAGCCCAAGTGAGCCACTTGGATCGGACGGCTCGGAGGTTTCGGATGGCGAGCCATTCGGTAAAACGACGGCACGTCCAAATTGCACCACTTGCTGCTCTTCAAGTGTTCGCGGTGCCGAGAAAAAAGCCGCTCGACGCTAGGCTCGGCCAAAAAATCGTCGGCCGGCATGAGGGGCGAGAAGAGGCGGCGGAAAGGCATAATCACTTGGACGCGGACCTGCATGATAAAGTCATACAATTGAGCGTTAAAAGCGAACGAGAACGTCTCGTCCTTGTCGTCTTGATAAACGAATTTCTTGAGCGCCGACTTGAAGCGGGTCTTTGATTTGGCGTGGTTAAACTGTTTCTTGACGCACGCTCGAATCTCTGCCGCGTTCATCTCCAAATCGTACCAGGCCGGCGAGACGATGAGTTTCGGCAAATCGGCCTCGAAGCGGGTAAACCTAAAAGAGAAAGAGATGTAATGAGCGACTCGTTTTAGAGCGAGAAGGCCGACAAGGATTACCAGTCTTCGAAAAGGCATAGATCGTCGTGCAACTTTAGATTCGAGTTGTCATCGATATTGATGAAGGAGGCCACTTTGTGTTTGCACATGCGGTCGACCGCTTCAAATAGCTCGTTAATGTTGCGATAAAACTCGAAAGCCTCCCGCTTCGCCTCTCCTGCTCCGGCGGCCTCCTTCACCACCCTCGCCTCTCCTGCTCCTGCTCCCTTCGCTACTTTCGCCATCTTCGCCGGCCTCGCTCCTCGCTCTGGCCAAAGCAGAGCCATAGTGGTCAGGTGAGTCTTTTTTGTGAAACCCAATCTGGAACCAAGAGGAGCCAGTTTCTCGGCACAATTTATCAGTCGGCTCGCACAATGCTCTATATATGAAAAAAAAAAAGAGAGAAAGGTAAGTAAAATGTGGAGAAAAAGAAAGGAGAAGGAGGGTAGGGCTAACTTTGGATTAGATTGGCCAGATTCTTTTTGATTTCGGCTAGTAAAATAAAAGCCTGCTTGGCACGTATATCCAGTCCAGCCATCAAGTCGAAGACCATGTCGAGCGAGCACGACAGCTGCCCGTCGTGAGGACGGTTCTTTTTATTTCGTCTATCGGTGGTCTCGGGAACATTGCCCTTTTTCTGCGGCCGAGGCTGACTGCTGGGCTGGCTGTTGAGTTGGCTGTTGGGCTGGCTACGGGACTGGCTGCTGGGCTGGCTGTTGAGTTGGCTGTTGGGCTGGCTACGGGACTGGCTGCTGGGCTGGCTACGGGGCTGGCTACGGGACTGGCTGCTGGGCTGGCTGTTGAGTTGGGGCTGGCTACTGGGCTGGCTGTTGAGTTGGCTGTTGAGTTGGGTGGATTGGTCACTAAACTGCCTGGACCAACCAGACCGCCGTTTGTAAGACAGCCGCCGTTTTATGCTAGTTGCGGCTGCGGCATTACCGCTTCCGCAGTTGTTGATGTTTCCTTTCGTCGTAGTCATGTTGTATATAAATGTATGTGCAAGTTTTATTGCAACTCGTTAAAATTTACTTTCTTATATAGAAAAGGAAAATGCAAAAAAGCAGCACAAACATCCACAAACTTGCCGCGATCGTGCTAAAAGTAAACAACCTCCAGGCGCATTTGCCGCGCCTACGCAATGTGTCTACCAACTTTAAGGACGAGGCGGCTTTGGACTGGTACCGAGCGGTATCCCTCCTCGAAACACCCGTCATGCATGTGACCTGCCCCATCTCGGATCTCATGATCAAGTACCGAACGGAATTCTACAGTAGCAGATATCTGCCGCCCGTCGACGACGATTTTTGCCAGGAGGCCCGCCTCGTCTACTCGACGGAATTTTTGGGTCTTGGCCATAATGTGGCCGACGTGCTGCGGCGCTCCATCGAGATTCAAGAGGCGCCGCGACTCGTTCGAGTGCCCCGGGGCAAGGTCTTTGACGTGCCACTCCACCCTTTTCACGATACGTTAGTTGTGGCCGTGCACAATAATTGCTCCCGCGTTCGCTTTTGCTGGTCCGAGGCCTCTGAGCTCCCCGTTCATCTCAAAGACTTTAAATCGCATGCCGTCGTCTTGTCCGCCAGCAACGGCCTGAGCCACGGGCGGATCGTCTTTGAAGGAGGCCCGGCCGAGTCGAGTCTCTTTTTGGTAACAAACATCCGATCGATGGTGAGTGAGGCCGCCCGACCGCCGCCTCCAGACACCGAACCGCCCTCCCCGTCCAACACAGAGACATGGCTGCGGTGCAATCAAACGAGGGAGGAGCAGGAGGTGGGGCACTCAAACGGGGAGCTGATCGCCGTGGCGAGTGTCCTGCGTAAACTACGGCGCGTCTCGTCGAATTGGCAACGCTTAGCTCAGTACCGGGCCAAGTTGCGTCTCCCGTTGCGGCTAGACGAGGGACTCGATTGTGATTACGACGAGCTCAATCGCGAGCTTAGTGCCAAGAGAAAGAGGGTCGCCGAGGCAGAAGAGGAGGAGGGGCAGCCGCTGAGCAAAAGGGTGGCGCTGAGCAAAAGGGTGGCGCGGCAGTTTTTTGATGACGAGGAGAAGGAGACAGGAGAGGCCGAGGAAAGGGAGGAGAGGCAAGAAGCGAAAGAAAGGGAGGAGAGGCAAGAGGCGAAAGAAAGGGAGGAGAGGCAAGAGGCCGAGGAAAGGGAGCTGCAAGAGAGGCAAGAAAAGGAAGACGAGGAGGATGAGGAGGATGAGGGAGCCGACAGGTGGAGCAGCAACTCGTTTAGTCCGCCCACATCAAACACTACTTTTGACAGCGAGTCGGACGATAGTTTTTACGAGCGAGACTTGTTGTCCTCCCGATACACATTGTATGGCAAGTCGATTGCCTACTCATCCGAGCATTTCACCTACTCGCCGCGTAGCTACAGCCACACGAACGGAGGCGGCGAAAAGGTCTACAATGTGGACCTTTTCAAAAGATGTCTCGATGACGCCAACAAGAAAGACTACACCCATTTGCTTATTGTTCCGGCCGGCCGAGACGGAGCCGTCCATGAGTTTATACGGAGCCTGGCCGGCGGGGCCGACAAAATATCGGTGCTTTTGGACCTGGCCACCTGCCAAATTTTCACCTGCCCCCAAGACCTGCAAGAGATTTTCAGAGACGAGGCCGCCGCGGCCGAAGAGTCTGAGGCCGACAAGGTCCTGGTCTCCCCCGAATCTCGGGTGCTGCTCGTGTTTCCCCGGCAGCTCGCCAACTTTGAGGCTGTCAAGCCGCCCCAACTAATCTCTTTGGAAGCGTTTTTAATAAAAATTTAAAAAACAACTCGTTTCTCTTGTTTCTCTTTTTATTAAATTTTACAATACACAAAAACGAAGAAGAGGGCACACTCTTATCGCCGAGACACATAAAAAATGTCAACGAGCAAGAGGACACAGCATAGCATGCTAGGCCAGCGCATGGCCGTGGTGAAGAAGATGTTGGCCGAGTAGTCGACAAATTCGCGGATCGCGCCACTAAAAATCAGGATGATGCCCACCGCCAGGATGATCCAGTTTTTGGCGGCGGGGCTCTGCCACCGTATGGCGAACCAAATAACGAGCCAGAGGCCGAGCGCTACCATGAGGTAGTTTTGAATGTTGGGAAAGTTGAGGCCCACTAGAGAAGTGAGCAGGATGGCCAGGATGAGCCACCATTGAATGTTTACTTGCTGTATCTGCTGCCAAGCGGCCATGCTTGTGAGTTGGCGGGGCATGAATTGCGGGAAGGCTAGCTGCACGATGAGAATGATTGTGACGAGCCAAACAAGCAGACCGATGACGCTCAGGAGCCAGATGAGGATGCTGTTTTGAATGTACTGCTCGATGGCCGAGCCGATGAGCGCGTACAGAACGTCCTGTTCGACCGTCGTGTTACCGCCCCCGCCGCCGCTGCTGCCGCCGCTGCAACGAAAAACTTGCCCGGGCGCGACGTAGCCCGCCCCGAGGTCACCCCTTTCTTCCACGACATCGCGATTGGCGGTAAAATGAGCCTGAGTGTACCGCGCGTCTAGGCCTGAGCCGTTGAATTTCCCAGAAATGTTGGGGTCCCAGTCACGCGGCTGGGATAGCTCGGCGGCCGGGGCTGGAAGGGACCGGTAGTCCATCCCGTCGCCAGTGTACGAATAGGACGGCGGGCCTTTGATGAGCGGGATCGAGTTGTTCGGGTAGACAATGTCCCGATTCGTCTTGTAACGTAATTTTAGTTTGTCGAGGATCTGCATTGGGGATGTTTGTCTGAAACTGACAAAATTTCGATTATGGTCGCCAAATTCATCACGTGCCTAAATTATCTTCATTTTGTCGGCCCGGGGCTCTTCGAGCGCGGCCGAGTGTGCACGGGGAGCATTTTAGTTCGGCGATCACAGGAAAAACCTGCTGCTCTGCGTCGTAATAGTAAGCGAGCCGCGGTGGCCGACTTGACATGCCGTGGAGGCGCGGCCACACGTTCCTCGTCAACTCCAGTTCCCGGGCCCGGCACTGCTCCGAGCGCGCGAGTACCTCGCTTCCGGTCGCGCGGCGCGCTTGCGGCAGGTCCAGCGAGAATTGAATGAAATAGGTGGAGCGGTGTCGGCCAATACTTTGGATTTCGAGACAAATTGGCCGCTCCGCTCCGCCACAGGGCGTCCGGCGGAGGTCGTGGTAAGCGGCCAGAGCGGTTCGGAGACAGGCTGGCCTTCGGTAGTAGGCCACGATTGAGTTGGGACGCGCAGGGAGCGTGGCCTCGTCGATGAGCGACACGGGGAAATCGTAACTCTGGAGTTTATCGTCCGGGTGCTGCCGCCGCGACCGTGGCCCGGGTTCTAGCCCGGCCATGAAGTCGGCGAATAGCAGCGCTTCCTGGCTTCTAACCATGTTAGAGAGAAAGAGAGAGCGAGAGAGACAGAGAGAGAGAGAGAGTAAAGCAACAAGAGTTTTTTATTTAAAAATAAGCAAAAAATCGGCGCTGACAAAAGCCTCGAGCCCGGACAGCCGGCGCATGGCAAGGGGCTTGTTTAAATAGAAAAGCGAGCTCGTGTGAGCTTGGAAGAATTGCAAAATATAGCCTTCGGGGGCGTCCCGCATTCGCAGATACTCGGCGATCGAGTGCACTCTAAAGCTCTTGAAACGAGTTGGCTGGAACGGTAGCGTGGGACTCGTGAGCTCCTCCGAAGAGACCAGGCGCTGCCGCAGATAGCGATTGCCGGCCTTGTCGAAGCACACATAGGTCCGGTCGTCGACAAACTGGCAAAAGATCAACTCGACGGGAACTTGTGTCACCCAGTCGAATTTTCGTCTTCGCAAATCGATTCGATAAATCTGGCCCGCGTTCTGGACGAGGAGGCAGTCGCCTTTGGAGAGGCGGAATAGACACATGTTGCCCATAGTCACGTTGCAGAACATGAATCGAACCCGCAGTTTCTCGTTGCTCCGCCACTCAAACAGGGCGTGGACGCCGGGCGCTGCTATAGCCGGGGATTGGTTGAGTTCGTGGAAGAGGGGCTGGGGTCGCTCTACAACGACGACAAATTGTTTAGAGCTCTCTAAAGAAAAGAGATAAAGAGAGAGAGAAGATAGTTACTTGTTTGCTGCTGTTGCATGTCCCGCACAATTTGCTCCTCGAGCCGCTGCTGCCACAAAAGCGCTCGGACGGGCTCGGTCAAGGTGGTGAAGGAGCCACTCTTGCTCGCTAGGAGAGCCAAAAAATCAACGTGGACGACCTGCCGAGCGAGATCCGGGCTGCTCAAAACGAGCTGCTCGAGCTCGGCCGGAGCTCGAGACAGGTACGAGAGGCGAAAGAATCTTGAGTAGCCGCCCTTGGCGTTGCTCGAGAACGCGTCGATCGAAATCTGTTGGTCAAATTATCAGAGATATAGAGTGCATTTACATATAGAGGGCGCAGAGAGAGAGAGAGAGAGAGAGAGAGGAAAAAGTCAACTTACTAGGTTGGTGTTTATGGGCAGGGCCCGTAGCGAAAACACGTGCTGGAGGCGCTCGAGACAGGGCTCCATCAAAGAATAGTCGTAGACGCTCGCGAGGGCCAATTGGCAATAATACTTTAAAAAACTCTCCCGCTCGTAGGCGCTCGACATCTGCTCGTACTTGCGCCTCACAAATTCGACATGCTTCGGGTACGAGTGACGGAGGCGGCTGTGCGGCGACTTTAGGGCGGCCTCCTTGCCATTGTGGACCTCTTGCAGCAATTCGACCCGGGCCGGGTACAGGCCGCTCCGCACAACAAATTTAAAAAGAGTCAAGTCGGTCAGAGACTGCAGCAACATTCGATACACGGCCTCCTCAAAGGGTGGCAGCGCCGCTTGCTTGCAGGCCGAGTTTTTTACATTTATATAGTTGGCGATGCCGCCCTCGCGCATCGCCAAAAAGAGCGGCAAGTCGACGCCGTCGATCGCCGAGAACGGGCGGGAGATTCCGAATAGGAAGGCGTCGCGCATGGTCGTTTCGAACGCGGACAAGCAGGTCTCTTCCTGCTGCTGCTGCTGCTGCTGTTGCTGTTCTGTTAAAAGACAAGTCATGTTTTTGTTTGCATAAAATAATTTTATTTTAGAAAAAAAAGAAAAAACGGCTCCGTTTTATATGTATTGGCGCGCGTGCGCAATCGCATTCTCGTAAAACCTCTCAAAATTATACGTATTCGTGCCGTGCACGAGCTCTTGTGTTTTTTCTGCTCGAGGCTGCGCGGGCGCGCGCTTCTTCCCAGGGGAGACAGTTTCGGCCAGGTTGACGACAAAGCCTCCGCGGCGAGAGCACGGCATAAAGAAGTCGTAGACGGCCAAGCTGCAAAGGCGAAACCATTGAGACGAGACTGAAAGAGAGGGTAAGAGAGAAAAATGTATTTGTGAGAGAAGGAGGAGAGTGAAACTTACCGGAGAGACGGCGCGCCTCACATTTACGCGCCATTTCGAGATTTTGCGTGAGCAATTTGTACTCGGAAAAGAACCAGACCCGGCTGAGACCGATCATGAACACGACGAAATAGTTGGTCAAGTGGCCGCAGATGCGCAGGAAACACGATATGCTATCGCGGCCGGTGCCACTGCTAATCACCTCTCGGTCTGTGTCGTAGAGGCCGCAAATGTGTTTGTTTTGCAAAAAACAAGAGCGCATCTTGGACCACACCTCGAGCGCGCCCGTCAGGTTCTCTTTGGGCAGGAGGCCGCTAGGACTGTTCCTCATCGAGTCGCTCAAGAGTTGCTTAAAGTTGTTCTCGAGAAACGAACAAAACGGCCGATCGAAGAATGTGAGCCAGCGGTTGGAAAGGGCGCAATCCAGTTCCTCTATCGTGTGCAACAAGCGAGCTAGTGTGAGAGAGGGAGACGGCAAACTTAGAGTTTGTGAGAGAGTGTGTGTTGAAGAATAAGTACTTACCCGGCGGGGCGGCGGAGGCCGTCAGGGCCGTTTTGCTCACATTCTGAAACTCGAATAACGAGAGGCTCACTTTTTGGTCGAGACTGAGCAGACCCCCGCCACCGCTCGTTTCGGGCGGCTGTTCTTTGAGGGGTCCGTCCACGAATTTGAGGAGGGCCGCTTCGGCGGTAAAGACGGGCGGCTCGGTGAATTGCACGATAAAAATTCGCAAAATATTGTTCACGAGAGCCAAGTGCTTCCGAGCGGCGGCCCCGTCCGACTTGATGCCGTCGAGATAGCACATCCAATAGGCAAAAACGCATGTCAAGGGCAACTCGTTCATAATCAAAGCCAATTCCTCGGCTCCTCTAACCGCCGTGTCCACTGCCTCGGCTCCTCTAACCGCCGTGTCCACTGCCTTGGCTCCTCTAACCGCCGTGTCCACTGCCTTGGCTGCCTCGTTTCCGTCCACTGCCTTGGCTGCCTCGTTTCCGTCCACTGCCTTGATCGCCGTGCTCGCCACGTTCGCCGACTCGCCGCGTTCGCCGACTCGCCGTTTCTTGGCCGGACCCTCACCACTGTTCACGCTCCTCTTATCTGCCACTGCCTCCACGTTCCTTTTATTTGCTCCCGTCTCCGGGGCCTCCGTCTCAGAGTCATCGCAATAGTCAATCTTCCGTTTCAGAGGATGACGGGGCGGCAAGGGCGTCTTCACCACTCCGAGCGGCCCTCGGTACCAGAGAAAGACGGACTCGAACGCCTGGCGCAGATACCGAATGTCAAAGAACGAGCACGAAATGTAGTCGTTGGCCGAGAGCATGGCATATACCTTCAACGCTAGCCTAAACACATACTCGCGCTCGATCCGCGAATAGGTCCGTGCAAGCCTATCCGAAAGTTCGTCCAAGTCTTTGATGACCGGATGGCTGTGGTTGATGGCCGCGTTCAGCAGAAAAACCTCGCTCTCGCCGTACTCCGAGCGCCGTATCGAATAGACTCCGGCGCGCTGGCAGGACGGGAAAAACGACACGAAATCGGTGTCGTCCGAGAAGATCGAGATCCGGCTGACAAAAGTGTTTTGCAGGCTCGAGTCGGGTGAAACGAGCACGAGCTCCCGCGTGCCGCGCTCTTCTTCTTGCTCGAGCAATTGGTGGCATCGCGACACGATATACTCGTCCGTGTCCATTTCGGCCTCTTTGATCTTGATGAGCCCGACCGCGTTCTCGTCGTACTGGGAGTAGCGCAGGTGCAGGGCCGCGCGAAGCTCCTCGAGATAGTACTCGAGCATAGCATAGTCCGCCTCGACCCGTACGTCTTTGGACGTGCGCACATTGGTTTCGGCGCGTCGGTAGCAGCGCCACATTTTCATAAAGTTGCGCGAGAACTTGCTGTCAAAAATGAGCTCGATCGTGCGAGCCTCTTGCCTATACAGATCGTCGGACTTGAGCAGCTCGAATTGGAGCAGATCGGCGCACACAAAGTCCACAAATTCGGCGCTAAATTCGCTCGTAGTGAGGTTGGCGAAGCGAGCGCCCATTTGATGCGTGCGCAGTTTCAGCCAGTAGAGGTTGGCGTCGATAAACACATGGCTCGACGACGCTTTCGGCACCTTGACTTGGCTGGCGGTGAATAAATCATTGAAGCCGACAATTCCCATCGCAATAACAAAACACACAAAACTTCTTGACAACACGATACAAATTATATAAGAGAGAGAGGAATTGTGTGTATTTGTGTGAAAAGCACAGAGTGTGGGGGAAGAAAATTTGCTTTTTATGGGAGAAAATGAAATACATTTCGTATCATCGGTCCGAGATTGAGTCCGTCTTGGACGCTTATCAGCGTCAATTTGACGAATGCTTTGCTCACGAACTCCGGCCGAGTCTTCTGACTCAGCTCAATTCAACGTACAAGAAGCCGACTGGCGGCACTGAGGCGGAAGGCCGCGAGCAGGAGGAAGAGGAGGACGGAGAGGACTTGGACAGGGAGGCTGATGAGGGGGAGGAAGACGGAGAGGACGGAGAGGACTTGGACAAGGTTCCGGGGAGGAAGCGAAAGGCCGCGGCTATGGAAGGGGATTCGGAGGACGGAGGACGGCAACCGGAGGCTATGGAAGGGCTCGGCAATTATTCGCAGCGGCTTCAGCACGGGCTTTTTGGCCGCGACAAGAAACTCAAAATCTCGATTTTGTCCGACGCCAGGCGCAACATATTTCTCACGTTCGACGGCTTTAAGGACGCCGCGTCTCCCTACCAGATCACGGACATGGAACATGTGTATGCTGTGAACTCGGCGGACATTTACGACCGGCTGAGTGGCAACTACCGAAACGCCGAGCAGCCCTCGATTGCCATCTCGGGAGGCATTGTTGTACCCAACACGAGCCCGGTCTTTTCGCAGATCCGCTTCGACGACGACCGGCCTCCCGTCGACCTGCTCACCGGCGACTTTACCTCTCTGTATCCGACGACGTGCCAGTTCGCTAACATTTGTCAGTCGACTGCAGCGTACAACCCGCATTACGCGGTTCGGATCGGCAACTACTTGTACGATCCGTTCGACGAACAGTGTTTCAATCAGGTGGCGGCCCCGCTCAAAATCAACACGGACTTTACGTCCGTGGCGACGTTCATCATCCGCCCCGAGATTTGGACCTCGTGCACGTCTGCGCTCATTGCGGACGTCAAGAAACGGCGCAAGGAAACCAAGGAGAAGATGGCCGAGGTGAAGGTGCAGCTCGGCGCGGATTCGACTGAGCACCATATCTTGGACTTTCTCCAGAACGCCTACAAACTCCTGATAAACACGCTCTACGGCATCTACTTGTCCCCCCAGTACCCCTCTTACCGGCCGTACCTGGGCACGCTGGTGACGTTTTACGGCCGGATGGCCCTGCTCCGCTTCTTCTTCTCGTTCCACTGGGCCCTATTCTCGGCAAATGTTAATATTGGGGAGCGCGGCGTGCTCGGTGGAGACACGGACTCGTTGTTTGTGCGATGCACCCGGCCTGAGATGGTCTCGGCCATAAAGACGTTCGAGGGCTGGCCCTCCAACCGCGGCGTCTACGTCGTCGAGCTGGAGAAGCAAATGTGGGACGGCGTATTTCTGGGCAAGAAGAACTATATCATGCACGGCAACGGCAAATACATCATTAAGGTATTGTCTCCGTCCCTTTTTTCCCCTCTCTCTCTCTCTCTCTCTGTGTGTGTGTGTGTGTGTGCAAGCTAACTCTATCTCTCTTTGTCAAGGGCTTCTTCAAAAGGAGCTACGCGCCGCCGTGCCGAACCTTCTTGGCCGAGGTCTTGCGGCTCTTATTCAACAAGGTGCTGCGACTGTCGTCCTTCGAAAATTTGGCCGAGGTGGAGGCCGAGTTTGACAAGGTCTTTGTGACGTTTGACGCGGCCGACGAGGAGAACTTTACGAATCGGCAGATTATGAAGAAGGACCTGAAGGAGTACGCGACCAACACGAATATCGTGCGGCAACTGCGCCACATTGAGCAGCGAGACCCGTCCAAGAGCTACCTTCGCGGCTACGAGCTGCTCTCCCGGCACTACGACTACGTCTTTGTGTTTTACCAGCCAAATTCGGCCTCGCTCACCAAAGTCGCCGGGCCCGTGGACCCGCAAAATGTCGAGCAAGCGCGCTACATTGCCAAGTTTCCACGGAGCACGGTTCTCGTCGAAGACAATGTCGAATGGTGTCTGAGGCACTGCAAAGGCTTCGTGAACCGCGTGTCGCGCACACTCACGCTCAAGAGCGATCTCAAGAACGCCATCATGGGATTATTTAAGGCATTTGCGCGCAGCAACGTCAACCACGCCGATCTGTTTCAAAAGATTTTTTGCGCCGCCTACAAACGAGTAAGCAGCCTCTTTCTATTGTTTTTTTTCTCTCGCTCTCTCTCTCTCTCTCTCTCTCTCATAGAGCTCTCATTCTCTCTCTCTCTCTCTCTCTCTCTCTTTAAGCGTTATGGCACAGATTTTTTGGACGAGCGGGACAAGATGCTGGTCAAAGGAGCGATCCTGAAGCGGGAGAAGCTGCCCGCCGCGGCCGCTAAGAAGGTGAAATTAGCCAAGCTTGCTCCGTTGCAAAAGAAGCTGACTCAGCTGGGCTTCGCCCTCGCTTCAGCCAATAAGAAAAAACAATAAAATTTAAAAAACTCTCAAATCTTTATTTTTAAAATTGTTTCGATTCGCTGCCGCCGCCGCCGTGCTGCATCAAGTAGAAGCAGTAGCGGCAAGGGTACGTCTGGCACGTGTTGTTGTTTTGCTCGGCGATAAACGCCAAGTGCGGGGGCAAGACGTGCTCTGGCGAGCTCTGATTGATGCAGCACTGGGCCACGACCGAGCTCAGGTTATACGTGGCCACGATGAGTTCGTGGATAGTGTCATTGTTGTAGTAGCGGCACTCAAACTGCTCGGCGCGGGCGGACTCGAGGGTCGAGACCGTCGAGCCGAGCCAGTTCCACGACGCAGCCTTCTGTAGAATGTGCGAGAGCGCTTGCGAGTCGTTGTGGTTGACAAAAACGAGTGTGATGAGGGCGGCGAGGAGAATGAGCATGCGCGGCGAGAGAACTTGCAGCACTTCGCCGACAAACTTGCGGCAGCAAACTCCCCACCCATCACCGGCTTGCGGCGGCGTTCCGTCTGAGACTTGGTGGTAGCGCACCGATCTCTTCTTGCCCCGGCGGCCGTCGACAAGGGGCTCCATTTCGACGGCGGCGGCAGCAGAGGCTGCAGTAGCAGCAGCAGGCGGCTTCGGTGCCGTCGTGGCCAAATAGATGGGCGGCTGTTGTTTCTCCTCCCTTGCGGCCATAAATTCTCGAGTCACAAGAGAAAGCGGCGACTGAACTAGAGATAGCAAGACGAAATGTCCAGTGAACAAGAATTTTACACAAACCTCAGTAGGCTATGGTCTCCCTCGAGCAAAAGCTTTTCGATAGATCCGGGCGTTAGAAATTTTGGCTTTTCGAGTCTCGAGTCGCTCACTCACTTGTGCCTCGACTACGACTCGTTTGCAAATTTAGAGAGAAATTTACCCAAACTTTTCCGCAGCCTGTTTGCAGTCATCGATCCGTCGACGGCCGTTTTCTATATTGAAAACCAACGGGCCTCGTGCCAGAACCAACGTATCGAATGGCTGACCCGGGGCATCCTCCACGCCCTAGGAGCCGGCCGCGTCATAGGCGTCGCGCCGTTCACTCGAAACAAATGGTGTCGTCTCGAGCTGGATTGGACCTATGTAAAGTGTAGTACGCGGAAAGCCTTCAAACTGGCTCACGACACGAATCCCAAGTTCCGGCAACTCGTAACGGGCTGGAAGCGGTACCATATAAATATTCCCGCATTGCAACTCAAAGCAACACAAAATATTTTCGAACTCGCCAAATCGGACGAATTTGTGGACACTGTGCTCTTGTTGGCTATCAATGCGCGTAAAAAAGTGCCCCGTCAAAAACTCTCTTCTAACGAGCCTCGCAAGATTAAGCGCCTCGCCAATACCAGACGGATCAGTAAGGAAAAGACTGCCACATCCGCGGCCGCTGCCGCAACCTACTCTCCAACAACTGCAGCAAGCGCATCAACAACACACTCTACAGCAACAACAAGCTCAACAGCGGCAGCCGCACGCTCTACAGCAACAACAAGCTCAACAGCGGCAGCCGCACGCTCTACAGCAACAACAACAGCGGCAGCCGCACGCTCTACAGCAACAACAAGCTCAACAGCGGCAGCCGCACGCTCTACAGCAACAACAACAGCGGCAGCCGCACGCTCTACAGCAGCAAACATTGTGGCAAGATGGGCAGCAGCAACTTCAAGCAGAGAGGCCGAGACAAAAGAGGCCTGCTGAACGGTCGACGGAGCCGAAACCGGCCCCAAAAATCCGCCGCATCGACGACAGGCCCGGGCACTCCCAAGTGGCCGATAGCTTGTTTGAACGGCTGGCTGGAACGGAGAGAACGGTCGCCGGGAGCGGAGAACAAGCTGCGGCCATAGCCAACGAGGAGCTTTTTCGAGCGTCGACGTGCTTCAAAAACGCCGTGTGCACCGTCACCACCAATCTAATCTTCAATCTCCGCCTATTTACGAATGTCTTTGGCGGCCAGTTCACAGGCAAGCTCCCGGCGAACCGGCTCGTCGTCAAGATTGGCGGCCACCGATACACCATAATCACGTACTCGTCGGGGAAAATCATCCTAACCAATTACTTTTTCCTCATCAACAACTCGGCCGTCTACAACCTCTTTGTCAACCTGCTCGAGCTCTTGTACGCCCTCGGGATCGCCAAGTTGCAACCCGGAACGGGGTATTGCGAAAAATGTAAAAATGACGACGACGAGGACGAGACCGGCGGCAGCTGCAGCCAATGCCAGCAGCGGAGGCAGATCGAAATGTTGTTCCTCATTGAGAACTGCATATTTTCCTTCCAAATCGCGCCCCACTTCTTCGACCGCCGCTTCGCCAACATTGTCCATGAGAGCGAGAGCACGCTCTCCATGGTTTTGCGGAAGCCCCGAAACATGCGGGCCGAAGGCTTGAGCGCGTTCCACGACTACTTGAAGTCGGTCCTCGCCGCCGAGCACTACCAATTCACGTCGAGCGCTTCGTGCAAACACGACAACTTTCCCTCGGACCTGGTGAAATTCGCCATTCAGCGGACCGACCACGCCAAGCTGGCCAATTACAAGAGCCCGGCTTCGCGAAAGCGAAACAACAACAATTTTGTCATGCAAAGGCTCGCCATTCTCATCTTCCGCAACGGAAAAATGATCGTCACCGGCATGCAAACATGCGAAGACCTCGAGACTACTTTTAAGATTTTGTTTGCTATTGTGAATTTTTTTTTCTAATAAATTGTTTGTCGAAAAGTACTAGTTTTTACCAGTTTATTCGCTAACCAGCCCTCTAAAAAACGCATAGCCGACCCACGAAAGATGGATCCCTGCCAACCACAACAACAGGCCATGGGGCTCGCGGAATCCGCTGAGCCGATGGCACCTGCCCCGTCCGTAGAAGAGGAAGACATTCCTTTTAACGACAAGACGTTGGAAGAGGCCCTGCAGTACTTTGAAGACCACGAGCTGCTCCCCGAGGCGCCGCCGGTCGTGGCCGCCGGGACGAAGCCTCGCAATCTTCGCAATATCCGCACCCTGCTTATTGCCGCCGGCCGGGACAAGTGCTCCAAGTGCTCCGCCCAGTTCCTCGTGCTCCCGAAACGCCGCAAGGCCGCCGCCGCACCGGCCGCAAATCAGACGCCGCCGCCAAATGTGCTGGAGACGACACGTTATCACGACGAGCTCAAATGCTGGTACTGCGCCGCTTGCGGTGAGATTATCAACACGACCAAACAGACCTACTCGATTGCTCTGCCGCTCATGCCAAAAATTGCGTTCCTGTTTGACGTTCACAAACAGCTCTCCAACGAAAACCGCCTTTCGAGATGGCGCGACGTGGTGACCGCGCTCATTAGCAAAGATCCCAATTTTCCGCGGCGCATTGCCTCGTCCGAGGACGACAAGGCGGCCATTAATTTTGAAGTTTTGCTGCGCCCCTGCGACCCCTGTTCGCCTGAGTACGGCGAGCAGCTCGCGCTGTGCACGTGCCTCGACAATATCCTAAAGGCGACCAAAATCGCGGCCGGCCCCGACGCCAAAGACGACGAGGACGAGGACGAGGACGAGGATGAGGAACCGTTCAGCCTAACCATCACCACAGCCGCTATCGAAAAGATCAAGATCCTCAAGCAACACGATTTCTTTCGTTTCGTGCAAGAGTGGCGTAAAACACACGCCGTTAAATTGCCGCAGTTTGTCGAGGACAATATTCGCAAGAGCAAGGAGTTTTTGCCGCGCATTGTTGCCATTGTGACGGAGCAGCACAATCGCATGCGCGAGCTCGCCGCCAAGAGCCTGATTGACGAGAAGCGCCTCTTATTCAGACGCATCGACGGTCATTACAATGGCAAGCCCGGGAACTGCGCCAAGAAGGGGGTCACCCATATTTGGCGGCGCCTGCGGCTCGTCGAGCAGTTTAGCAGACTGCATGTTGACTTGTACAGTGAGCCGAGCACGCTCGATTTCGACTACAACGAGGGCCAGACCTTGGAGGCCATGAGCAAGAGCATGAAACATTACACAAGTCTTACGACGTTCGAAAAGAACAAGCTCTTGGCCCAATTGTCGAAGGACACCGCCGAACAAAACTGCCACCTCGACCGCTATTTCCAACTCTACATGCTTCGCAAAGAAATCTCCTTCCGCCACCCGGTCATACGGTTCGTGGACGGCTCGTACCAGAAGCTCGTAAACATTAGTCAGATCGCGGCCGAGCAACTGGTCAACTGCTCGTCTATTGAGCCGGCCACCCGGCCTTGCAGAAAGCAGTTGATGAGTTATTTTTGTACGACGCACCTTCAGCCGGCCGAGAAGATTAGAGAGATTACGCAGTCGAAAAAGCTAAACAACATGGGCTCGGCCGTGTGGCTGCCAAGTGTGTACGCGGCCTCCAACTCGAGCCAGTACGACTATTTGTTTATGAGCAAGGAGCAAAAACAGAAGCAGCAACAGAAACAACAAAAGCAGCAACAAAAGCAGCAACAAAAGCAGCAACAAAAGCAGCAAATCAAGAAGGCTACGGCGACGGGCAAGAAACAACAGCTCAAGGACGTGGACGAGCGAGTGGCCCGTTTAAAGAAGGCGCGCGCCTCCGTCAAAAAGGCCATCAAAGAAGCAGGCAAAGCAAAGAGTGCTGTGAAGCCGACGACAGAGGCCGCCTCGAAGCCGAAAAACAAGGCTCAGGCGGCCGCTGCGGAGAAACCAAAGGCCCCGGCGAAGCCTCGAGTCTCTGCCAAAGAAACTGCGGTCACAAAAGAAACTGTGGCCGCCGCGAAAATGAAGGCAGCAGTGAAAGAAGCCGCCGCGAAAGTGAAGGCGGCGAGGCCGGCAGTGAAACGCCTCCAAACACGCTAAATCGGCGCTTGCTCGCGTCTCTATTTTTTTGAATAAAATAAATTTTTTTAATATACACTTGCCAATGCACACAAATACTATGGTTTCATGTTGTCGTAGTTTCATTAAGGACCAGCCGCCCGCGGCAAAAAAGGGCAGTGGTCCGTCCAGAAAGGGCAAGACGTGTCCGTCCAAAAAGGGCAAAGCCTGCCCATCCAAAAAAGGCAAGGCATGTCCCTCTAGAAAAGGCAAGGCCTGTCCCTCTAGAAAGGGTGAGCCGTCCAATAAAGAGCGACCCAAAAAGAAGAGACTCTCGACGGGGTCGCGCCGAGCTCTCGATAGCGTTCGCAAGGCTTTCCCAAAGATCGGCGCTAATAAGCGCGCCAAATCGAGGCCGGAGCCGGAGCAAGGATTGAAGCACACTTTGAAGAATTTGTCTACAAATTATCCGTTCTGAGAGCGGCGGCGCGCGCACACATCATCATGTTTACGTTCGACGACAAGTTCATTTACACTTGGGAACTGAGGGACGGGCAGCTGCTCCGCCCCCTCCGGCTCACAATCTTTGAGCTGACGGGCCAAATCATCTCGAGACCTCTGCGAAATTTTCACTTTTTCAACCACAGCGCAATCATTTTGGGCTATGACGCCACCTCCTATCTCGAACCCGTCTACGTATGCTACAAAACACTGGCCGGCTACGAGATCGCCAAATGGCCCGGCTCCGGGAGCGACATTAAAATGACAATCGATCCGCGTATTTCGCGGGGCCGCTGCCTGGCCCGGCTCGAGCAATTTTTCAATTCGCGGCGGCACCGCTACAACTTGCCGGCGTACAATTTGACAATAAGCAATTGCCAAAATTTTAGCCACGCCATGGTATACGGAGGCGACATCCACCTGGCCCTGACAGCGGCCGCCTTTATATTTCTCATTGCCTTTTTTACGAGTTAATAAAAAATTTTTTGTGTAAAAATGCTTTTTTTATTCGGTCGGGAAAAGGTTTAGTTTGCGCAGCCGGTCAGCCACAAGAGTGGCGGGCTGGTTGAAAATTGCTCGCAGGGCCTTTAGGAGGAAGGCCTGGTCGACGTGGATCTGCAAACTGGATCGGCATCGCGACAAAACCACGTACAAAGTCCGTAGTATGTTGTTCTTGAGGACTGTGTCCCCGAGCAAATACATCTTTTCGTTGGTGAGCGTGGCTCCTTGAACACAAAAAACTGTTTGCGCGTAGTTGCTCGTCCAGTTGAAGCACATGTACATGACTTGGCGGCGACCCATGAGCGGCGAATGGTAGGCACAAGGCGCGTGCGAGGACGAAGTCGGTTCGTTGCGCCGGGCGAGATCGCATTGCTCGCAAAGGTAGCGAACGACCGGCCGGCACGATGCGAATTGCCGCGTCTCCAGGTCATAAAACACCATGTGCAATGAGCGCGCCATCGACTGCATATCGGGAGCGAGGCGCTGCGTCACCTTCATGATTGTGAGTTCGTCCAGCGCTAGTTTATGTTGGGCGGCTGTGGCGGATAGTTTGGCCACGAGCATGGTTTCAAAAACAGGCCGGGCCTCGGCGTCCAGCTCGGCGTCGGCAAAAAAGAAGCCGATAAAGACGCCGACCTGGCCATTGTAGTTGCCTTGCTGGGAGTTGTTTTCGCGACAGCGGATAAACATCCCCGGGAAGAAGGTGTTTCGGCTGTTCATCAAGTTGGCCGGCACGTTGTTTTGGATCGAGGCCACTTGCTTCTGGTCCGCGTCCGAGGCGAACATGAGCACGTTCCTGAGAGAGACGGGCAGGGCTCGGGCCCGCGAGGCGAGCCAGCAGTTTTGCGAAGCCGACGAGCGGTTAATGAGGCCCTTGCCGTCAATGTGGTCAAAGACGGTGAAGTTGAAGCTGTTCTCGTAGCCAATGACGATGGGTATCTGGAACGAAAAGAAGCGCTCGCGTAGACTCGCGCTCGCGCTCTTGAGGACGGCCGGCATGTCGTCGAGGGCGGCGGCCAGGTGCTCGTAAAAATCGAGCTCGGAGCGAAGCCAGGCCACCAGCGAGTTGGCCTGGCGCTGCGCCTCCACGAGCGATTCGAGAACTTTGTCCAGAGTCAGTTCGCGCTCCACATTGATGCTCCGATTGATCTTCTCGACCCACATGTGCAGCCACTTGTTCTCGAGTTTCGACGACGCGGCTTGGCTCGTCTCGCGCTTCGTCCGCGTTTGCCGGGCAATCACTTGCCTCAGCTGGAGGAGCAACTGTCGCAAACGACTGTTGCGCTCGGCCTCTCCTTCCTCACAGCCGTCTTTTCCGTCTCTTTCATCTTTTCCGTCTTTTCCGTCTTCTTCGTCCTCTTCGTCCTCCCCAGCCTCTTGTTTCTGGCCCCGCCCATGGCCCCGCGCCGCCACTCCCTGTTTGTTTGCAAATCGAACAATTCTAATGTTGGGTCCGTTCTCGCACTTGTAGGCGCACGGATATTTGTGAAAGAGCTCGCCGCTGTCGACGTCCCAGTTTATGAGTCCGCCCATCACAGGCGGCAACTGGCACGAGTCTCCAATCAGGATGCAGAATTTTTCGCGCAAAGCGTCGAGCACGGGGAAGAGCAGCTCTTGGTTGTACATGGACATTTCGTCAAAAACAAAGACTCGTCCCAGGTTGATGCGGTTCGTAATGTCTAAAAAGAGAGAGAGAGAGAGAGAGCACATGAAAGCACATGAAAAAAGAGAGAGAGCACATGAGCAAAAAGGATGGTTTTACATGGTTTGGCGAGGCCGGCCCTGATCGCGGCGGCGTATTGGCGTGGGTCGCAGCCGGGTTTCCGGATCGGCAGACCCATTTGTGAATGCAAAACCCGGGCAAAAGAATAGGCATTGCGCGTCTTTGCGGTCGGGGTGGTGATGAGCACCCGCTCAAAGTGCTCGTCCTTGTACTGCCGTCGGTAGTACTCGCTAAAGAGCGGGCAGAGCCGCTCAATCTCAAAGGACTTGCCGACGCCTGGCGGCAGGTCAATCACCAACCAGCAGTCCGGCGACTTGACGTACTCGAATTTGACAAAGAAGAGGAACATGGCGAGAACGCCCACTTCAATCATTGAGCTCACTTGCACAAGTTTTTCATGTGGCGCCTCGGCCATAGCCTGCAGGAGCAGCATGTCGTCCTCGCTCCGCGGACAGCACATGCGGCAGAGCGCTTCCAAGAACTGGCGTTTGGCGGCCTCCGAAACGAGACCGCTGAGGTAATTATCGAGCCATTGGAATCCAGTTTTGTGTGTGGTCGGATCGAAAGGAATATTATAGTCGGGGATGGGCGCCCCGTCCAAATCGAGGACGGAGTAGCTGTCCGCTGCCAAAGCGTCCTCGCTCTCGTCCTCGGAGAGGTCGTCTACAAAAGTGAGGTTCTCTAGTCGACGAGGTTTCTTGATCGTAACCGCATCACCTGGTTGCTTAGACGCTGCGCGTTTATGGATTCGTTGTCCCACGTCACCTTCTTTTTCTTCCGCGGGACCGTCGCCGCCTCTAGCGCCCTTCGCTTTTCGCCATCCACCAACCGCTCCTCTTTCTTTGTCGACGCCACCGACGTCATTGGCTCCTCTTTCTTTGTCGACGCCACCGACGTCATTGGCTCCTCTTTCTTTGGTGGCGCCGTCGCAGCTTTGACTCGTATACATTCTTCGTCGGCAACAGAGGAGCGGGCCAAACGAGGGTTGGAGACTTGCTTGTAAAAGTCGAGGATGCGGCTAAAAAACACTTTCAATTCGAGCGGGTCGATGCGGCTTATGGTCGAATAGAAGCAAACAATTTTCTCGTTGTACGTCGATTGACTCGCAATCATTATCCAATTTGGCTGCAAGTAAAAAATATTTATAGCGTTCTGAAGCTGCTGCGACGCGTCGTCGTCGTTGTCGTCTATGGTGTCTTGAAGGAGGCCGCGAACATAGGCCGCGTCGAGAGCGAGGCCTTCGTCGTCGGCAACAACAAACTCCATCAAGTACAAATTCAGCAACTCGATGATCACGAACGAGTTCGTAAGCTTGGGGTTGCTCGTAAACTCCTCCGAGACGTTTTTCGCCGCAAGCAGCTCCTCTAGGAGTTTGTTGTAGTTGTCGATTAGCAGGTTGGCCTGCAGCGGCGCAAACAAGTCTTGTTTGTTGGCTGACATGGGCAATAATGAGAGAGAGAGAGCAATGAGAGAGAGAGAGAGAGAGACAAAGAGACAAGTTTCGTAAAAGGGAGTTTATTCATAAAAAAAAGCACGCGTGCTCTATGATTTAGTTAGATTTCGCAAAACTTCGGTCGCCATTGATTCGATGGCCTTCTGGTTAATGAGGTTGAGAGGGCTTTCCCCGCCACAGCCGCGAATGATGTTTCGTTTGCGGCGCTGGTGGATTGGCGGCTTTGCAAAATGAGGCTGCCTGTCCGAGACCGAGTCCTCAAGGACAATGTGCTCGCCCTGCCCAATATCCGGGCCCTCGGACGGCGCTTCGGATCGCGCTTGCTCGGGCCCTCTCGTCTCGGGCCCTCTCGTCTCGGGTCCTGTCGGCTCGGTCCGGGGCGTCTCGGGCTCTTTGATGTTGTTAATCTCCGGACCAGAGACCGATGCTAGCAGATCGTGTAAGAGTTCGTTATTGGCAGGACTCGGCCACTCCTTTTCCTTCGTTCCGCCGGCCATAGAGCCCATGATGCGGCCGAGGAATCCGCCCTCCGGATGGTCCGCTGGAGGAGCGGCAAATCTCTGGAGGAGCGAATTGAACCGTTGGACCGCTCGGCGGTTTTTTACATAATAAAACAAGAGGAGGCCAATGACGAGGATTTTAAGCAACTCGCCAAAGCAGCACGCAGCTAGCGAACACCGCCACAAAAGTTTGTCGTGGGTCCCTCCTTGTTCCTGGGCCGCCAATGGCAGAGACGTTGTCATCGTTGAAGAATCCATTTAGATTGCTCGTGGTTTGTTCCGATTATGAGAGAACCAGTCTTTGCTTGCCGGGCGTAAGTCTCGATAAACTAAACTTATACCAATTTACACAAAACGCAACCGATTCGCCTCTTGCTCTGCGAATACTCGAGAACCCGTCTAAAAGTGACATTTTCGACGCGTTCTCGTCCTTTCAGCCGAGCGTCGTTTGGATGTGCGGCCACGGCATGCTCAATGGCCAGGGCGAAAACGTTTACATTGTCGACGGCGGAACGCTGCCGGCGAACGCCCCGCCGATCGACAGACTTCCCGCCGCCAATGCCTTGACCGAACCAGAGTTCACGGCCGAACTGCTCCGGCTGGCCGAGAGCCGTCAGAGCAGCCAGGCGAGCAATAGGACGAGCCTGTGTGTTTTTGATTTTTGCCATTCGTGCACCATGCTCGATCTGCCCTATTTTTACGAAGGTGGTTACTTTTACAAGAAGCTCGGCGACGGCTCCCCTGCCTCGGTCGCCAAATACGAGCGCTTCGCGGCGGGGCACCTGTTCGTCTCCGTTTCTGGCTGCTCTGATTTTGAAACCACCGAAGAAGACCGGGAGGGCGGTCTGCTCACGCAGCGCCTCTTGTATTTGTTGAGGCGGGAGGGCCGGCTATCGCTGCACCTCCTCGACGTCAGTCTGACGAAGAAGGCGCGTGTGTCGGTGAGCCAGCCCTTCGATCCGCATTTTGAATTTTGCCGGCTCTAGTAAGGGAGCGAGCGTAAGGAAGAGAGAGAGAGAGCGAGCGTAAGAAAGAAAAAGAGAGAGTTGTTTTTTTAAAAAACTTTATTGATCAAAATTCAACTTGGAGACTTTAAGAAATTTTCGGTCGGCGTGCAAAGGCAGGGTCCTCTTTTTGATCGGCGAGCTGGCCCCCTTCTCCGATATGTTAGCCATAGCCCGTTCGGCGTTCTCCAGAGTCTGTGAGTTTTCGCCCATTATGCCGAGCGAGAACTCGTCCACGTTCCAAATATTGTCGCTCCACTCCATGAGGCTCCGGGCGGTTGTGTGCGCTCGCATGCCCACCACCGTCTTTTGCTCGTTGGCGAAGAAGCTAGTAATTGTCTTTTCGCTCGTGCACAACGGGTGGTTGTCAACCTTTTCGACGAGGCTCTCGTCGTAGACGAGCGGTTCCTCCTTGGCGATGGAGCTGTAGGCGCGGAGATCCCGGTAGAGGGGCAAACGTTTCTTGTCCTGGAGAAACGACCGCGGAACGCCTTGGACCGCGAGAGCCCGGTTAAATAATATGAAGCATTGGAGGGGCGTTTTCATGCAAAACACCATGCACTCTTCAATCAGGCTCTTGAGAGTTTTTGGAAGGACCAGGGCGCCGGAGGGCCTATAGACGAGCACGCCCGGCAAAAGCTCTAGATAATTGGCGTTGTACATGTTCATGTACATTTTGATGTTGTTCTCGAGCATGGCCGTGAGCATGGTGTCGACAAAGCAGTAAAAGGCCGTCTCGACCACATGACTGGGCTGCCACCAATTTCGCTGCGTGTACGAGTCAATGTCGCTGGTCTTGCCGGGCGAGATTTTTAGCGCGTTATTGACGGCCGCTCCAGTGATTTGCCGCTCCTGGTCGGCGCTCACGTTCGAGACCACGAGTGCGATCGAGATTTTTTTGTCACACAAATTTTGCAATTGCCCCATCACCTCCAAACTATTGTGCTCAAAGATAACACGCCGTTTTGACATTTTTGCCCCGACCTGCGAGGTTCCGTCAGCCCCGTCGGCCTGCTCGATTTGCTCGGCCTGTTCATACTCGAGCCAGATGGCTTGCACGCGGTTCTTTTCGTTGGTGAGACGCACGAGTTCGTTGGAGGTGCCACGAAAGAAGAAGATGGCGAGGCAAATGTCAATCATGTAGGTGCGCAGAAAGGGCAGGAGATTTTTGTTGAGCTCGAAAACGCTCTTGCAAACCACTGTGAGCGTGTTGTTGCTCCCATCGTAACTCGTGGATCGGACGCCTTCTTGCAACGACGTGTTTATGACGGTCTCGAGATTGCGCCGCGTACAAGTGATTTGCACAAAATTGGACTTGATTAAATCAAAATGAACGCTCAACGCCTAAGAGAGGAAAGAGATAGAGTGTGTGTGTGTGCGTAAAGTTTCAGGGAGGAAGAGAGAGAGAGAGACAATTACCAGCGAGTCCGCTCTGGACCTGGTGCTGGCCCTCTGGGTAATTAGCTCAGCCTTGTCGATGAGCTGGCTCTGCTTGCATTCCGGGCAGGGCACAAAATTTTCATCGTTGGCCGTGGAAATGTCCAACTTTGTGTCGCGCTTGACCCGCCTGCACGACTTGCAGACAATGTAAAAAGACGAAGAGAATCCGGTCGAGGTGTTGCGTAAATAAAGCAATTGTTTCGGATTGGGCGGTATGGTGAAGCAATGGGTTGTGATGCTCATAAAAAAGGGTTTGTGAATGATTGAAATTTGGCTGTTGTTTTTGAGGTAGTTGCACCGCGTAATGAGAAAGGGCAAGTCAAAGCCCATCGAGTTGAAGCCCATAAAGAGGTCGACGTGCGTAAACAAGTAGAACAAAAACTCGCTGATCATGTCCAACTCGCTCTCGAAGAACACTATTTGAGCCGAGCCGAGCCAAAATTTTTTGGAGGCCACAAATCGGCGCATCCACATGTCACGCAATTCGGCCACATCAAAATTGTAGTAGCCCGGCACATGGACAAAAATCATGTCTTGTGAGTCGAGGAAGCCTTTGCGATAGAGCAATTTTCGAAAACAAATGCATTGCACGAAGCCCGTGATAAATGTGGGGAAGCGGTCGGGTTGCTGCGCCAAACTAGCTTGCCCCTCTTGCCTCTCCTGCGTCTCTTCCGGCTCCTCTTGCCTCTCTTGCCTCTCTTGCTTTTCTTGCTCTTCCGGCTCCTCTTGCATCTCTTGCTCTTCCTGCCCTCCTCGCCGGCGAACAGTGCGCCGCCTCTTTGCCGGCGGCTCTTCTTGTTGCTCGTTCCTTACTATAGACAAAAAAAAGTCAAGACAGAGAGAGAGACAGTCAGAGACAGAGAAAGAAAGAGAAGGGAAAACACTTACATTGATCCAGAGGAATACAGCCGACTTCAATATCGAACGTGCACGAGACAAAGAGAAAGTCGTCGAGGCTGGGAAAACTGGTCGTTCCTCCCCTAAAGAGCGAGTGCCAGAGAGTCCGGATCGAGCGAACAAACACCGAGTCGGGATAGTTTTGACGGAAATTAACAGAGACGTTCAAAATGCGGGCCGACGTCGCATAATACTCGCCGGACCCGCCCGCCGCCAGGACGCCGATTTCGTGCTCTTTTGACTTGTAAAAGAGGCCATCTAGAGACATTGCTTTGAACGAGACGCCAAATACCGGCGTCCGGCCAGTTTGGTCGACGATCCGGTCGAGGGAGCGGCCGAGCTCGTCAAGAGAGATTGTCTGACACATGTTGAGCTGCTCTTGGATCTCAAAATCTTCGAGGGCCGTGTGCAACAGGTGCGAGTCGACAAGGAAGTGCCAGCGGTTCACCTGCTTGAAGAAGCGAACGTCGGCCTCGGTCCGGGCCAAGAAACGCGCAACCAGGATGGGCTGGTGGTTGGTCAAGTCGCAGCTCCGACCCACGTACTCAAAGACTCGGTAGTCGCGCAGTTGTTGGAGGGTGCGCAAGTCCTCGGCAGAGAGGCCCGTTTTTGCCTCGTTGTTTAGCAGCCAGCGGACGAGAAACACGTAGCCGGAGGCCGGCATCGAGTAGAGGACAAAATAGGGCAGTGACAAGAGGATCTTGCCCACGTAGCCCGTGTTCTTCAAATGGCGGCCCGGGTCCGAGTCGGCAAAGAAGATTTTGCACGTAAACGTCGCGTACAGTTTGGCCTGGCTCGCGTCCCGAATAGACAAGCTCTTCTGCAGGGGCAAGAGGAAGTGCAGATAAATATCCTTGTCCGCGGGGATCTTGTAGTGCCGGCAGAGCTCGGCTTTCAATTCGCGCACGCTATTTGACATTTTCGTATGACACACCCGCTCACGCACACCGAGCCTTTTTATACCCCTATTTTAGGACGAGTTGAGTGTCATTTTTGTGTGGGTATAGAGAGCAGCAGTAGCAGTAGCACATAAAGAATGGATAGCAAAATGGACGGCAGTGACAGCAGCAGCAGCAAAATGAATAGCTGTGAAGGCAGCGAAAGCAGTGAGAGGAGTGAGAGCAAGAAAATTAGCAATAGCTCGTTCGCTCCGACTCTTGAACGCTTGGCTGCCAACATTTTTCGCCTCAACGAAACGACCACGGCGCGCCAGGAGCCCCGGGCGGCCGAAGTGAAGTACCCGGAACCGGGCCTCTTTTTGAAGCAGTTCAAGATTAGCGTCAACCCGCTGCTCGAGAGCGCACACAAAGCCTTTCGCAAACATTACGTCGAAGCGGCCCTCAAGCAGGCCTCCGTCTCGTACGACCGCCGGGCAAGCATGATGTCGCTGAAACGAAAGATTGACCAACTAACCGACGACGGCGACACAGCCGGCGTTGCAAGGACCGGCGACACGACAAGCACCGCGGCCGAGAAACCAGCTGCCGGCGAGGCCGCCACTGCCACCGGCGACAATACATTGGCGGGCTACCTCGACGGAGTGTATTGCGATTTTAGTTTGACTATTGTGCAAAAGAACTTTTTGCAGTTTGTCACGTCCATTTTTGGCGAGAGGCTGGCGCCGGCTCAGCGCCTCCATCTCGAGCGCATCGTCGTCAACAACTTCAACAACTTTTTTCTTTTATTTTTGTATCTAATTTACAACACCACAGCGTCGCACAGAATTGAGTTTAATTATCAACAGCAGAAGCGGATCCGAACCATTCCTATCAAAGACAATTCGGTAGAGCACTACTCTCGCCAAGTACACTTCACAACCGCAGCCTATTGTTTGGACATTAACTTCCTCCTGCCTCCCGAAAAAGAAAAACCCGAATAAACATGAGCGAGATTGAGATTGACAGTAACGAGCGGCCGGCCGCGTCGCCTTTCACCGTCGCTCTGTCGGGGGTCTCGTCTTTTATTGGCAACCTGTCGTCGCTCCTGTCGCCGTCAATCGAGAATCTGCGAAACCCGAACGACATTTTCACCGTCTGGGGCGCGTTCACGGGGCTGAACACGGCCTTGTTTCGATTATGCGAGACACTCGTCAAAAACACAATTCAGATTGGCCCGTGCCCAGACGAGGCCCGTGTCAAGATGATTAAGGACTACTCGAGCGTTTTGGGCGCGATCTATGCGCGCAAAAATATCATCGACGACGACGACGACGAAGGACGACGGCTCCTCGCGAGCGAGCAGGCGCTGACAGCGCAAATCAAAGAGTCGTGTCAGCACATGACGGTCGACCAGGTCTGCGATCTAGTCGTCGCCCATTTCAAGTACCTGCTCACCATCGACAGCTCCGCCGCCTATCAAGATTTTGTCCGCAAACTGCTCGGCTCCAACTTCTTCATTTACAATCGGCTCGAAACCGACAAGCTCATTTGCGACGCGCTGTATGTCATTCGCAGCAGCTATCAAGATCTCCAGCACAAGGGCTCACGATGTTGGGGCGCTGTCGAAGACATATTCGCGTCGCCTTTGGTCATGCAATATTTTCATAACTTGGCCTCTCCGGCAATCTCGTCCTAAATAAAAAAAAAAACTTTTTTACTCTCAAATATGGCTATAAAATTTTCAATTGACCGCTGCGAGCTCGGCGCGAGCACCTTTCACTTGATACGCAGCTTCAAACCGCACTTGACGCGGCAGCTCGATCAAATGAAGCGGGCGGCGCGGAGGCACGAGCCGAAGCCTGGCGAATTGTCGCCAGCTCTCCGCTATAAGCTCCACAACGAAGCCTGTATGATTGAGCTCCTCGGCAAATTGCGAGACTATTGCGCTCAACCGGGCCCGCCACCGTCTCGGCGAAAAGAGATAAGTTCCGGCGAGCCCCCGGCGAAGCGAGCAAAGCACCATGTCTCAACCGCGCTCGTCAAATGAGCAGGCCAACGAGCTGCACATTTTTCTCGCCAATACGGAGAAGCGAAATGGCAAGACCGAGCCCTATCTGTACAGGTGGCTGGCGCCTGCCGCGGCCATGACCGTCCAAGTCAAGCACACGTCTTACGAGCGGAGCGACCACGCGTGGAGCGACTTGCCGCGTGGGTACGGACCGTATATCCGGATTTTCAATCTGTACGTGCTGCGGACCCAAGCCTACGAACAAGTTCAGCTGAGTCTGACCCCACTGGGTCTGACGAAGCCCGTGTTTACTTCGACTTTGCGGGACTGCCCGCACACCAACTGCAACAACACCTATGTCTATAGGCGGAACCAGACGCAGCCAATAGAGATTTCATTGGCTGACGTCAATGGGCTGCGCATAGATTTTGGCGTAGACTTTGTGCCGGGGCCCGCGCCCATCCTCGTCGAGTTCGAGTCGTTCGCCAACCTGGCAATAGACTCGCCTCCGCCACTGCCTTAACTTTATAAAAATAAACAAGACTTTTTGCAAAAAACTTTTTTTTTTTTATTTGAGATAGATGCACACAAAAATAAAGAACAAGAATCCATGATAGAATGTGTGATCTTGGGTTCGCTTCATGAGCGCGGTCGCGAACGTGAAGAAGAAGAGGCACATGGACAGGGCGACAATGTAGCCCATGCCTTGGTGGTTACGAGACAGCTCTCGAGCCACGCGCGCAACTATGAGATAGTTGATGAGCCATACGATGGATTGAAAGAACGTCTCGGACGTGATTTTGAAGTTGACTTCCGAGGCCCGTTTGCTGCCGCCGCCGCCGCTGCCGGAGCACAGTCGCGGTTCCTCCGGCTTGGCCTCGCTGAGCGAGCTGAGCTGCGAGAGGGAGAGGAAGTCGGTGGAAATTTCATAGTCCCCGGTGGCGTTCAAGTGGTCCGTTTGTTCCCGTCCGGTGGCGTTCAAGTGGTCCGTTTGTCCCCGCCGTTTGGCACATGGGGGCGGCCTAGAAAAATAAAAACCCATCCCGGCCGTACGCGGATTCTAGGCTCCTGCTACTGCTGCTTGGCTTGGCGAAGGGCTGCTCCGGTTGTGGCGAGAGCTGTTGCTGGGGAGCCGGTTGCTTGAGCTGCGCCGTAAAGCTGTTTTGCAATAATTGTTGATGCTGTTGTTGTTGGCCGCAGGAAACGAAAATGCGGTAAAACTCCTGAAACTTGGTGTCCGAGGCCGGGTCGACCTTGGGGGCGTTCAAATTAGATAAACTTTGATAAAAAACCATTTCAAAGAGGCGCTCCACGCTGGGCAAAAAGACCTCTTCGATCTTGTCGATGCGGCAAATGGCCCGGCACGTTTGCTCTATGCTGTCGTGTGCCAGCGAGGACACTTTCGCCGCCCCGTCCTCGTCCGCTGCCGCCGCGTGTTGCTCTTGCAGCATGACGTAGTAAATGGCCAGGAGTTGAATGAATATGCGCGAATTGTCGCACGTGAGCAGAAAGAAGAGGAAGCGCAAAAACACAAACAAGTTCTCGGCCTCGGCCTCGCTCATCTCGGCCGAGGCTCGGCTCCGCTTCGCTTCCGAGTCTTGGCGGGCCTGAGACTCCCGAGGCAAGTAGCCGTCCGACTCTTTGATCTTGAAGCTATGCGCGTTCCTCAGCCGAAAGCTCTGCGCCTGCGCGCCCAAATTAGTCAGCATCTCGTCCGCTGCCGGCGAGCGGTCCGCCGTGGCGAGGGTTTGAAGGATCTGTCCGGCGAGTTTCTCGATTGAAATGGGCTCGGCCTCCTGCAGCACGTTGTCGGGGGCGTTCTCCCGCCAACTAAAAAACACCGTCTTGTTGCCCGGCACGTACGTCTCAATCAGCGTGCGCTCGGCCTGCTGGACGCGCTCAGCAAAGCGCCCGCGCTCGGCCTGCCCAGCCAGGATAGACCTGCAGATGCAGTAGGCCTGACCCATGAAGCCCACGATCGGCCAAATGTCTTGTTCGTCGAGCTGGGCTATTCTCTGCTTCGCGCCTTGTTTGGCTCGCGCGTTCGGCGGCTGTCCGTTTGTTAAAAAAGAGTAATTTACTCTCTCGAGCGCATGCCTCATCAACTGATAAATTGTGTTTATCGTATCAACCGAACGAAACGAGTTGTCGTGATATTTTGAGTCTAATTTGGCCATAGTTAGCACGCCGCCCCTCAATAATATGGCTTGCTCCAAGAATTACAAAAAACTGGAAGAGATCCAGGAGACGCGGCTCGAGTCCAAAGATTTGATTCCGCGGAAAGAGCTGCAGCTCGATTCAAATTTGCTCGTCGAGTTGCTAAAAAATGTTAAGCGTCTTCAGAGTACAAGTTCGATAATTTTCACAATGACGGAGACGGATACGAGTAGAACTCAGGAGTTTATCAATCAACTGCAAATTATTCTAGAAAATCAAGCGACAAAAGACGATCCGTTCAACGTTCTCATGGCCTCCTCGAACGACACGGACGTGTTCACCTCTACGCTCTTCCCGGCGGCCATCCGCACAGCTGAGCAACTCATGCAGATTTTCTACTGGGGCGACTCTAAAGCCGAGGTCAATCTCGAGACGATTAGCCAACCAAAATTTTACACAATGCGTTTGTGCACCTATCCGCACCTCCTCAAGAGCATCATTCTGACCATGGCCAGCCTGCTCATGGTCTATCGCGGAATCGGCTACGCCTACTCGGCGCACAATGTAAAGCTGCGCCAACAGGTTCAAAAGAGCCACAAGGCGGACGTTCTGCTGGATCCGCTCACACACCAATCCGTCTTGATCGACAAGACGTTTCAGACGGCGTTCCTGCCCACCTACCGCGCAGAGCGGAACAAATCGAAGCTGGCCCCTCTGGTGCCGCTCTATGTAAAGCTCACCGACTATTTGAGGGCCAGTCTGCGCCCCGACAACAACAAGAAACTGCAGCGCGTGCACGAAATGTTCCAGGAGGCGGCTCAGCAGCTCGAGCAGTACTCCAAAGGAGTGCCGGCTAAAATCGTGCGCCGGGCTCTCGACCCCAACGACATCGAAGACGCCTCGGACCCGAAGCTCGCTGCTGTCGATAACTTTGTTTCGATGCTCTTGAGCAGCAGCGACATTGGCCTCCGGGATCCTTTTCGCGGCATCCTCCCGACCATGCTACCGGGCAAGAACATTTCGAGCGCCAGTGGCAAGAACGGTGGGAACAGTGGCAATGGCGGAGAGGACGATACCATGAACTGCGACGATGAGGACATTAACGACCACTTCAACCAAGAGCTTCTCGAGGCCGCCGGCTCGGCCTCTTACATACCAGACTTTTTTGAGCGAATGCAAACCGACGAAAACTTCATGTGCTCGTCCCTGCCCCAAGACGAGGCGGCGGGAGAGGACGAGGATGAATTGGAGGAGGAGGAGGCGGCGGCAGGCGGCTCGGACAGCAGCAGTAGCAGCAGCAGTGAAGGCGAGAGTAGCAGTAGCAGTGAGGATGAATCTGAGAAGAAGAAGAAGAAAAAGAGAGAGGAGGAGGAGGGCGTCAAGAAGGAGTGCGTTTTGCAGTGCAAAATTGTCGGAAAGAAGAAGCACCGCCGACACACCGCCGAAAAGAAGCCGGATCCTTGGACCAACGGCGACGATGACGACGATAATGGCTTCTTTTCGTCGTTCGCAGGGGCCGATGCGCCACAAAAGCCCTCTCAGGCCGACAAGGACCACGTTCAAGAAGTTCTCGAGGACCTGGCCAAGGAGGTGTCGAATAATCTCGGGGAAATGGACAACGTTTTGGGCCAGGTCTCGAGTACCACCCTGACGAAATATCTACGAGCCGCGTACAAGAAACTTAATCAAGTGGTCCGAATCATAAACAACTCTCTGCTAACGACCGAGAAGACCTTCGTGACTGACATGCTCCGCACGCGCTTAGCGGACAAGATTCGGGAGACAAACTCGGGGAGTCTGTTCGAGGAGGACGAGCTGGAGGACGAAGAGGAGGACGAGGCAACCGAGGGCAGCCTCAACAATGTGCGCCGCCGGATATCCGACCTCTACACAGAAAAGCTGCCCATGCTCCTCTTTCTCAAGGAGAACATTCAGCAAACGCTAGACTACATTCGGCGCGAGGCCGCCGAATTCGCTCTGCTCGAATCGAAACTGATCGCGCGCGCCCTCGTGACGGACGCGGCCGCCCAGCGAGTGTACGACGCCATGACAGCCAACCCGCGGTACTTGATACAACTGGCTTTGCCGGTCCGAGCCATTCCTTTGATTTATCAGCTCAACATGAACCAGAGCATCGTCCCTCTCTACACAGCCATTGCTGACTCGATCATTGAATCGCGCGTCCTGCTGCAGCTCAACGCACTCATGCTCGTGCCGATCGAATACTACCTGCTCGGAGCCGGCGGCAACAGTGGCAGCGGATACTTTGACAACAAGGGCCTGTTTGAGCGCTACAAACACACGTACTCGGCCGTCCTGGCCAAAATGTTTGACTACGCCGTTTCGTACTCGGCGCTCATGTTCCGGCAGCAAGTCCAAGGTCCCACCGCCACTACCACCTCCTTAGCAACAGCGCCTCGTCTCGCCGAGAAGATGATGATCAAGAACGGGGACCGCCCCGCCACCAACTCACTCACGACCAGCTCGGCGACGGCCAGCTCGGCCAGCTCGACAACGGCCGGGCCAAAACTGACTTCGGTGATATCGGGCTCGCTGGGCTCGAAAAAATTCGATTTTATAAAGAACACGTCGCTCGTCGAGAAGGAGCTCGCGGCCAAACCGCACGACTATATCGAGTGCATCACCGCCATCACCTCGGGGCTCTCCTCCTCGTCCTCAGCAGCGGCCGTGGCCAATTCGTCCGTGGTGGCGCGAACGAGCGAGTCGGCCTCGATGTTTATGCTCACCAACTTCATTTACAGTCTCGACATCTTCATCCTGCTCAATTTGATTGGCGTGCAGCTCAAGCTCGTCAGCAACGTCGACCAAATGATCGATCTGATCTACGGCCATTTGGAGTACATGCTAGGCGAATCGGCGAGCGACGGCGACACGGAGGGCATACCCAAAATGTTCGAGACCCCTGTTCTTCGACTCTTGGCCTCCCTGATTGTTCTAAACCCGCGCTCACCAACCGCCAACCCGCTCCATGTAGCCGACGCGCGACTCTACAGCTTGCTCGACCGAGCGCTCACGCAAAAACCCAAATGGACCAAGGCGCTCGAAATGGTCTACAACCTAATCATCAGCTCGTCGGGAATGGGCGAAATCCTCGTCACTTTTGGCGCGCGCCGCAACGAGCAAAAAGTCAAAGAGACCGAGGAGTTTACTGTGAAACCCGAGTTTTATGACAAGATGTTCAAGGCCGACCCCGCCGCTCCGCCGCTCAACCTGCTCGACTACGTCGAAATGACGAACGTGAAGCGGCGCGAGTCTGTCGGACAAGTCGAGCCGGCCACGGAGTTCTCTTCGCTCTCGAGCAACAAGGCCACTGCCACGCTCGTCGATCACTTGATTCCAAAATGCGCTTTCCTCGCCAGCCTCGACTGGCTCAATTGTATGGTGGGCCTCACCCTGGTATCGCCCGTGGCCAACAACATGTCGTTTCAACTGACGCCCGCAATGTACCAGACGCAAGCGCTCCAGTTCAAAATCACGTCCTAAACGCCCCAACTTGATTTTTTTGAAATAAATTCCCTCCTAAGAACACACAAGTCGTATTTTTCATTCGACCTTTTTTGCTTTCGGTTTAACTCTCCCCTACAAACGAAATGGCCTCTACCCCCGTTGTGGTTAGCTATAACAAGGCCCGCTCGGCCGTTCTTACCCTGCTGCGCGGCGTCGATTCGACTACCCTGCCGGTCGACTTGTCGTGTGACACCGAAAAGTACATCCCCATTCAGCGCCAAGTTTTCAAATACATCACCAACAACACAGATTTTACCGGAACCGGCCGCAACCCCACCATCGACATCCTCGTGTCCCGCGGCTACAAGATTGACATGATCTGGGCCACTTTTCAGCTGCCCGCCCAGTACGCAGTAAACGCCTGGGACCAGATGAAGTACGACTCGCTCCCGGGCATATTTTGCCTCTCGCAGATCGAGACGAGCATCCAGAGCGCCGTGCAACTCGAGACTATGATTCCGATTGCGATCGTGCGCCGCTACATTGAATACTACGGCATCAAGCAATTCAAAGCCTACGCTAGACGCTATTGGGGAGGCTACGAGGACGTGAACGAGCAGGCGCGCCTCTTGTCGCTCAAGCCCGACTCGGTGGTGCTCCAGAAACTGACGGGCCTCACCCAAGTGGCCTCCATCTCCAACTCGCCCGCCCAGAACCAAATCTTCCCGGCCATTGACATTGCTCTGCCCGTGCCCGCGTGCCTCCTCTTCAACAAGGAAAAGTTCAACTTTTTCATCGGCCGCGACTCTCCCATCCAGTTCAAGTTCATCTTCAACAAGATCGGCTCGATTCTCTCGTACACAAAGCAGTGCGCGCCCACCGAAATCTCAGGCACCATAGACTTGTACATTGTCTACTTGAACCCGAACGAGGTGAGCAATTTTTGGAACGGCCTGCCCTACACTCTGGACAAGGCCGTGGCCACGAACGACTACTATTTTGTGGACCAGTACTACGAGAGCAACATAAAGACCTTCCCGCTCAACTCGGATCTCAAGATGCAGCTCAAGCCCGCGCTCTCCTACAATCTCATCGCATACGTGTACCCGAAAGAGTGGTCCACCGGCTACGACTACGCCGGCACGACAGTGGCCGAGGCCGCGGCCAACTACTTGGGCGGCATGATCACGCCCCTGACCACGAACGTGAATCCAAACTTTACGTTCAACTTTCACACCGGCACTTGGCTCGGCACAGGAACGGCCACTTCGGGGACCCTGCAGATTGTCGGCTGGGCGGCAGGAGCCACTTCGTTTAAGCTCGTCTGGAACCGCACACCTTCGAATGTGAGCGTTTGCACGATCAATTTGCCCGTGCCAGTCGACTCGTTCGGCAACTTGTACATGGACATCTCCACGTACAATCCGAACTTGCAGAGCGTCAACATTTCGGACATTCGTCAGCTCGGCGGCGTCTTTTACTGCAACTCGTTTACGATCAACATTCAACCGTACCAGGCCACTGACACGAGTGTCGCCAACGCCACAGTGCCAGCGCAGACCTTCGGCCCGGCCATCAAGCTCGTGCGCGGCCAGTACACATTCAACCCGAACACGGCCAATCCTCCAGTCAACCAGACCGCCTTCTGGGGAGTCACCAACATTGTGCCGAGCTCGCTGCTCGTGCCGAGCCAATTCGCTTTCGACTACCTGTTTTCACAGCGCCTGCCCGCGCTCAACAAAGTCAACCCGCTCGGTGCCATGCGATTCGTCCGGCTCGTCAAAAACATGCACCCCTTCTACGATTTGGACGGCAAATGGCCCATCACCGTCATTGAGATGGACTACGAGAAGCAGGGCTCCAACACGGAGCAATTCTTCCAGTACGAGTTGGCCTTCTATCGCGATAATGAGGACGTGGACGAGGTGAGCTGGAGCAACAAGTGGTCCCCGCAACTGCTCGTCTCCTACAACTACAAGAACTTGTACGATCGCAACAAGGACTCGAAAGGCTGGTACGACTTCCGCGCAATCGACGTGATAAACTTCATCGTCAAACTGTACACGTTGACGGTCTACTACGACTCGGCCGAGATGTTTGACCTCATCAAAGACATGATCAACCAGGGCAGGGAGATTGAGATCACGGCTCTGCAGGCCTCGATCCGCATTCTCAAATTCACCGCGGACCCGCAAGCCATCTCGGCCGTGTCGGACGACGACGTTTACTCGCTCAACACACAACTCATGCAGTCCGTGCTCATACCACACAATCTCTTCATCCCCACAAGTGTGCCGAACGCCGCCCAGGCCTCCCGCGCCCAAAAGCGCCGCTTCCACGAGTCGTACGCCAACGACCGAGACTATTACGGCTACGATGCCAACAGCTCCCGCAACAACATGATTACGCGCTTGCCCCCGCCCGCGATCACTCAGCTCAGCAAGCGACCAAAGTACTCGGTCCAGTACTAATTTGTCACCAGGCTTGTTGTTTCAGGCCCCGGCCACACATGCGGCGGGCGGCGGCGCCGGTTTAAAAATAAAATAATATCAAACAAGAGAGCGAGCGAGCGAGCCGCAACACAAGGAAAACATGTCGCTAGAAAAAGCCAAGACCTCGGCCGCGGCGGCGGCAGAAAAAGATCTTCCCGGAGCCTCCAGCGACGGAATCTTTCAGTACAACCAACCGCTCACTTGGTTCAACACGACCACCAACCAGCTCATCAACGGCTTCCTCGACACGGTCGGTATAGACATGTTCTTTCCCAAGAGCATCGAATACGAGTTGTGCGCGTATTGCGCCAATTGCCTCGACTATACGGCCACGCACGCCTACTCGAGTGTGCGGCGTTTCAATTCGGCTCGCATCGCGAACTTGGCCGCGGCCAAAGACAATCGGCTCGAGGAGGCCGAGCGGGATCGGCTCGATTACGTTTGTGAAAAGTGGGACGAGGCTAGGCTCGCCTGGATCGCCGCCTTGGACGCATTTAGGTCGTCGGTCCGTGAGCAAGAAGAAATGCCGTCGCCGCAGAATGAGCAAGGGGAACCGCCGTCGTCGCCGGACGAACTTCAGACCCGGGCCGAAGCAATAGGCCATACTTTTAGCGATTTGCTGATTAGCATTGTGTTGGCAGCGCTCTACACTACCTTCGTCTCGAGACTGCATCTCACAAACTTTGTGCACGACAACTTTGTCCTCTTGTATTTCGACCAGCTCTTTCGGTCGGATTCGGAAGGAAAGGCTGGAACGCAGACGGGCGAGGGAAAGGCTGGAACGCAGGCCGAATGGTACGCGGGCTTTAAAAGCAAGCTCTTTGACATGGGTAATGCGGATCCAGAGAGCCTATTGCCTATCGCAGGAAAACTAAAAAACGAGGCCTTCGTCAAAGACTATTTCGATGCGAGCGACGACAAGGAGCGGGCGGCCATCATCAACAAGAACGGCGCTTTGACGCACGAAAACTACTATCTCGGCGACCTGCTCCTGGACTTCATCTTCTTCTTGTGGAAACACTACCAAACCTATTGCTGCCTGGACGACTCGCTCGTCAAGAGCTGGGGCGACCAAGAGAAGCCGGCCGGGGCCCGGCTCGTCGACTGGCTCCCGGCCTCGGTATGCCTCGACCTATCAAGACGAGTGCGGTACTCTCCGGGCCGGCCGGCTCCCCACGAGGCGACAAACGAAAAGAATATAATATCGATTCTCGGCCGCCTGAACCCGCCGACTTCGGCTCAACCACAACAACCCAACTAACCACAAAACACATTTTTTAAAAATAAACATGTCAACAAACAACAGACACCGAAATCCCATTCCGAACCCTGACTTACTAAGACGCGCCCGCATGGGCCGGCCCAGGACAAGCTTGTTGCGTCGGCGCGCCCAGAGGCAGCCGCCCGACCAGCGTGTCTGCCAGCCCGGGTCGCGCCGGTGCATATTCATGTGCCGAGATACAAACAAGCGGTGCCAATTGTGCACGAGAAACGCGAGCGGCTACTGCTGGCAGCACTCCGTCAGCCCGTCCATGAAGATGGTGGAGCGGCAGCCGGACGGCAGCCTGGCGATCGTCGGCAACCGCCTGGCCGGGACCGAGCTGGAGCGTGGCTCCTTCGCCCCGGTTCAGCGGGACCCTAATGTGCTCAACGACGAAGTGTTCATTTCGCTGTGCCTGCGCAAAATTAAAGATCAGTGCCGGCACATTCAGCTGCCGGTTTTTACGGACCCGGAACGCGTGCGCATAGACGCCTCGAAATCGGACCCGGCCTCGAACAACTGGCTGCCGTTCGTCTGCTACGTTCGGCGGCCCTACCCCACCACCAACCACCAGGTGCACTTTGTCATGACCAACTTCTTTCGGACCGACGACGACAGCGGAAACCCGCAGGCCGCGGTTTTAAACGACGGCCGCGAGCATGTGTTTGTGTGGTCGCCCCAATTCGCCCTGCTCAACTGCCAGGCCCAGATCCGGGCCGGGGACCTCTACCACGAGCGACTCAAATACTTGGCCGAAGAGTTTGACATCACCCGGGACGGCAATGTGACGCAAATATTCAATTGCAACATTGGCTACCAGCAGGCCGTCTTCTCGTTTGTGCCCGTCACGCCCATATACGCGCTCGACAAAGACGCCTGGAGTCAGCAGCAGCCGCACCCTCCCTTCGACCTGCATTCGGCGTACGCTGCTCTATGTATCGCCATGGTCAAGCACATTGTGCTCGAAATCCAAAAACATCAGAGGCTGCGCCGTCGCTTCCCCAGGGCCAGGATGCCGCCCGCCTCGAGTCTCATGCCCATCACGTTCGTCAATTTCGAGCTCTTTTTCAGCGAGCTCGGGTTCAGCCTCGACCCAGCGACAGGTCGCTACAGATTCGACGATGGGCTTTTGCGCGAATCGCGCTATCGGTACACGGATAATCGAGTGGAGCGCAAGTCCTACCGGATCACCATCACCGAGCTAAACATATTCGACTACCTTGCCCGGGTCTACGCGCCGCCGGACGCCGCCAAGCAGGCCGAGTGGCGCGCCTTTCTCGACAAAGTGGCGCATATCGGCACTCAAATCTACTTTTTGTACAGAATCTTTATGCGTCGCAATCCGCAGATAAAAATACTCCCGCAACGATCGGAGCAGGCGGTGTATACCGGCGAGCTGATCGAGTTTTGCCAGATCCTAAACGACATGATTTTCTTACGAACCTGCGTGCCCGTCTTCATGGACGGGTCTATGGCCGCCGTTGCCTACGACGCGAACGAATTCGCCCGAGTCGAGGCCAATTTAGCCCGCGCCCCGTCTCAAGCCATCGCCATGCCAAACTTGCCGCTCAACCAGCAATTAAACTTGCTCAATCAAGTGCTGGCAGCCAATTGAGAGAGAAAAGAGCAAAAAGTAAGAGTTTTTTTTTTATTTTAAAAAAAAAAGAGAGAGCTAGTTGCTGATGGTGGCCATCTTGCTCGTGAACCAGTTGATAAATTTCGCAGTTGACATTATGATACTCTCCCTCTCGGCATCGTACGAAATGCTCCCAATCGACGGCGTCTTGAAGATCTTCTTCTTTTTGGGAATGTTGTGGTACACCGATTTAATGTACGTGTTTTGCCGGCCATCGCCTGGCACCTCTTCGGCTTCCAGGGCCTCTTCGGAAAGCCGCTGCTTTTTAGCCGCCTGGCCTCCCAACGAGGAGTAGAAGGTATGCGGATCGCAGAGCAGCAAAAACATGATTTGCCGAATGTTGGGCGTGCGAAGGGTGGTGGCGTGCATTAAGCTCGTCAGATCCACGGGAGAGGGAGTGATGGGCTGTGTCATGTAGTTGAAATAGTGTTTAGTCTCCTCGAGGCATTGCATGGCCTGAGGTCGCGTCTTGAGGAGCTGGGCGTCCACATTCTTCTTTTCGTTGGGCACCTTCTTGCCTTTGAGGTTCCGCTTCAAACGGAACGGGTCTATAGGCGAGGCCGAGTCGATCGAGCAAATCTTTTTCGAGTCGGCCGTCACAATAAAAGGCTGGCGAACATGCCGGAGCAGCGGCTCCTTCGGCAGGGCTTGGCGAAAGACCTCGACCGACGCACGATTCTTGGTGTCTGACAGTCCCGCCAATGTGGCGAGCGTGCAGTCTAGTATTGCCATCATGTCGATTTGCGCCACTTGCTCACAAATATAATAGTTTTGGACCGGACTCGGCCGCTTTTTGCCGCCGGCGAGGCTCGTTTTCGTCGTTGCGGGGGCAGCGGCGGGCCGAGGCTGCTGCTTAATGTGCTCGTTAAGCCGGCCGAGAAACTCGCTAAACGAATTGCTATTGACGCTCCACTCGGCCTCTTCTATATTGTGTCGAAAGAGGTTGTAAGTGCACGTTGCTACGGTGGGACCCTTGTTCATATTATTTCTCTCTCTCTCGTTGTGCTTGTTTGACAACGGGGCTCTATTTAAAATTTGAATTTTGCTCACTCAAAACACACTCTTTTATAAGTTTTTTGTTTAATACATAGCAATGACAGTTGAAGTAAATGTGGCCACAAGTGAGGTGACGGCCCTCATAGACGACAGCCTTGGACAAGTTGAGGGAGCGAGAAGGGAGAGAATGGCGGCTGAAACAGAGCCTCTCGAGCCCGGCGAAGTGAGAATGGGCGAAGCGGGAGAGGGCGAAGCCAATGAGGCCGGTGGTGTATCTGTAGAGACCGGTAATGAGGCCGGTGAAGGGAGCGGTGGTGTATCTGTAGAGACCGGTAATGAGGCCGGTGGTGGAGAAGACGAACCTAACGAGGCCGGTGGTGGAGAAGACGAACCTAACGAGGCCGGTGAGGCTGGAACCAGCCGGGCTCGAACTGGTAAGATTTGGGTGTGTAATAAGCGTGCGTGCGTTTATACAAATTTTTATTTTTAGTAGGAACTCCCCTTCTCGTCACTCATGACGGCAACGCCCAAGGGGACGACGTGATGACGACGGCCCTCCTAAAGATACTCTTTCCGGACGCTCAAGTCGTTCGAGATCGCAAAAACCTAGACCGCTACGAGAATCAACCAAATGTGATCATGTACGATGTAGGAGGCTCGTATGACCCTGATTCGGGGCGGTTCGACCATCACTCTGTTCAAGGAGTTCCTCACTATGTTTACAAGACTGGCCGGAAAGGCTCCTCGCCCATGTCCTCCGTCGGCCTGGTGTTTAAAAAATTCGGCGGCGACATTGTCCGGGCACTCCTCCAATCCATTAGCGCCGACCGCTTCGAGGAAGGACACTGGTGCTGGGCAAAAGACTTGGCGCAGCAGGCGCTAGCGAAAATCCGACAAGACGAGGGCTGGCTCGAGGAGCTCTGCGACGACATTTACTTTCGCCTCATAAACGAGATTGACGCAATCGACACGGGTCTGTTCAATGATCCGAGCAAATACGGCATTTACACAAACTTGTCGAGTGTTGTTAGCCTCGCCAACAATCTCCTCGGCTTCATTCCTCCGGGCGGCGAGAATGTGGTTTTTAACGAATCGGTTGGACTCGCCTCCGCTGTGTTTACTCTATCTACACTGTCTATCTGCGCGGCCAAATGTCTCCGAGAGCGACAACGAGTCGTAGAGTTACGAGGGGTGCCTCGGCAGACTCAGCCGGTCAATGAACGGCCCCCAACCAGGCCCCTCTTTGTGTACTATGTTGTAGACACGAAGAGTGGCAAGGGTGGTGCTGAGAGCAATTGTGGCTGCAATAAGGCCGGTGCGAGCAATTGTGGCTGCAATAAGGCCGGTGCTGAGAGCAATTGTGGCTGCAATAAGACCGGTGACAAGGGCAGCGGCAATGAGAATAGTGAGAGCAACGTGCAATTCATGTTTGAGGCGGCAGGTAAAAATGCTATCCATCTCTACAAAAACAACGGTTGCTATTGTCTGCGCACCTCTGCCGCCGATTTACCCGAGATACCCGAGGCCTTCCCCGTCAAAGACGGATATCCGTGGCTCCACGACAACCATTTTCTCGCCAAGTTCAGGGACCGTGCCGAATTCATCAGATACCTGGCCGACATGTTTGACGATTGCGGCGATGACGCCGATGACAAGGGCCGACAAAACAGGTTTGAGTTGCAGACCCGAGCCAACAAGAAGCGTTCGAGGAGTCCCGACGAGGATGAGAAGGGGGAGGGGGAAGAGCCCAAACGCATACGTATTTCGGCCGAACAAATTGCCAGACTAATGGAGACCCCTTTTGTGGACTGCAAAAATGAGGACTGCAAAGATGAGGACTGCAAAGATGCCGAATGATATTGAGGCCCGCTTGGGCCGCGCTCCGAACGAGCGAGCGCATACACAAACATAAACACGGAAAATAAAAAAAAATTAAAAAACACGCTTTTATTTTTTATCTATAGTTGTTTGCGGCCTGTTGCTTGCAGGCGCTTTAGCGTTTTAAGATGTGGCCTGTCGACTCCCCGGTCCAGAATTGGGACTGGCCGAGGGCGAATTGCTGTGGCCGGTTCGTTTTGTTGTGTCGAGCTGTTGTTCTCTTTTAGCACGCTCGCCAAATCCTTATAGATGGGCTTTCCGAGCTTTAGATTCACCAGATTGTGAACATAGTGAATGAGCGCGGCGCGGCCTTTGGGCTTGTACTTCGCCGTGTTGGGTGGCACTAGGCGAGGTTGTGATAGCGCGCCGGCGAACAGGGCCGGGGCGGCCATGATGCAGCTGCACTTTAGACTGGCCAGTTCCTCAAACACGCTGAGAACAGTTGAGTCGAACTCGGCCGCCGTTCGAGTGTGTGTTTCGAGAGCGCGCCAGAGCGACCGAAATTTTTCCTGGTACTTTACCCTGTCGGGGCCAGTGTCGTTTCCGCCGTCGGAGGAGGCCATCAAGTGTCTTGGTTCAGCGTTTGAAGAATTTCCACGTTCGGTTGGGCGTTGAGGAGAAAATTATTAAACAAAACGATCGCAACTTGCGTCGGCCCGTCACAGTTACCATGGACGAGGGGGTCAAAAGTATACATGTTGGCGTTGAGGTACTCTCGACACTCGGTCGAGTAGCAGTTTTTTCCCAGGCCCAGCTCCAACAAGAGGCGCTCGGCCGTGTTTTTGGGATAGCAGGCGCACATGGGCAGGTCGTAGCCGTAGTAAAAGTTGAGGAGCAGGCAAAAGAGCAGGCGAAACGTGTACATTTCGAGCGCGTTCAGGTTGCACGAAAGCTTGGCATTTGCCGACGAGACGTCGTCGACGAGTAAGACGTCAAGGCCCGGGATGCGGGCATGTGGGACGCTCCGGCCGAAGGAGGCCGAGACCGTTTCGCCCTTCCAGCACGCCTCAAAGTTGCCGACAAAATTTCGAGCGGCGAAAAGTTCAATCAGGTCCGTGCTGAGCGGCACTTGGATAGGAGTTTGCCCGTCCAAGTAGAAGCTCTTGTAATTCCCGGTGGTCTGCAGAGACAGTGTGCTGAGTCGTCGCAGCACAGTCGACAACTGGTATTTGACGAGGCTCCTACTATATGTGTTTGTGAAAATGTGCCCTCGGTCGCGATAACGGATAGTGGTCTGTTGAGACGGCGCCTCGGATTGACCCAGAGAGCGCTTCGTTCGTTTCCTAACGGGCTCGTCCATGTGTGTGGCGTGTTTGTGCGTGCGTGCCGTAGGGACAAAGAGAAAATAATAATAAATACTAGCGCAAACAAGCACGCACTCGCATATTCCAAAAAAGAAAAATGTACTGGGCGCGACAAAGTGAAGCCGGGCTGGCTTGTGCCGGGCCGAGAGATCTACGGCCGCGAGACCCGCATTTAAGGCTGAAGCAGACGACGAGCTGCGTCTACGGCGGCACGTGCAAACTGAGCATTGGCGACATGGAAAAGAGCAGCATTCAATTCAAGGCAGAGACGAACGGGCTGGCTCGGCAAGAGCATACGGTTCACGATATCTTGCGCGTGCAACCATTGTACGGCAAGACGGCAACATTTATCCAGCAGTATCAAGAGACGACCCTCGACGGGAATCTTTTGCGCGCCCGCCCCATGCAATATGTTTCGCCCTCTCTAGGGGTCGTCTACACCGGCGAGCACTCGGCCAAGCCCGCCGCGATTTCGGCCATGTTGGATCGCGAAGGGGGCTGCTAGCGCGTCGAGCAAACAGAGTATAAGTTGCCCGCGCTCGCATGCATGCAGAGGAACCACAACAACAACAACAACACTAAAGAGGGATAAATATGGTGCAAAACACCCCACCTGGAAACACCGGAGAAGTCCAGCAGGCTAAAAACACCGGGGAAACCTCCCCGCCACCGCCGTCGGGCAAGAAGACCATGTTGGCCGTTGGCAAGATCCAAGATCTCGTCGAAAATGCCATCCGAACGGTGCTCGAGCAGCAGCTGGTGAACGCCATTATCCGGCAAATCGTCGTAGTACTGGCCATCGTGCTAATTGCAATCTGCTTTGTGCTAATATTCGTCTGCTTCCTCAACAGCAAGAGCCAGCTCATTTTGCCCAAGCAAATCCGGGCCACTTGGTTCTGGCGTAAGATCTCCTCTCTGCCACTCCTCTATCTCACCCTGATCGTGCTCGCGCTCTTGCCGGCGCTCTACCTGTCGCCGCTCACCGAGGCCGCGCCCAACTATATTTTGGTAGCGCTCGGCCTCGCGCTCTGCTTCTACTCGCTCATGAAGATCAAGACCTGCCAACGATACTTTTTGCTCGTCGCCGGCCTCATTTTCCTGCTCCTTGGACTCGTACGACTCGGCTTCCTCGGCTTCGATTCGGTATGGGACTCGGGTCTCGTGTTTACGCTTTTGCGTTGGTCGCAGGCGATCTCCATCGTCTTCATCGTCTTTGACCATTTCATGTACCTGCCAACATGTCGACAGAGCGCCGCCACCGGTGACGAGCCGCCTGACGACGTGACATTTCAATAAAATGCTTTTTTTCGAATAAAAATATAAAACAACAATCTCTCTTTTTTCTCTTTTCCTCTCTCTCTCTCTCTCTCTCCTCGCCTCTAAAGGCGCAGAGCGGGCACATTAAAAACAAAAAATTTTTGAAATATAAAAAACTTTTTATTTCAACAAGTCAGCTTTACGTTGGCATTTCGCCGCCAGTTTGGCCGGGCGGCTCGAGGCGATCTTGCGAAAAGACAGCTCGGCGAACAGCCCGCTGCTGCCGCTGTCGCCTCCGTCGTCGCCGCAAAATATCCGGATGCTCGCCTCGTCCAGGTCTATAACGTACGCGTAGTCTCGGAACGTGTGCGAAATGCTCTCGTAATAGTCATTGCTGGGCGCGAGCTCGTCAAACTCGGAGCACTAAGCGGCTCGTCGATCGGAGTCGTAGTACGATTCTTTAATCCACGTGAAAATCTGCTCCCCGAGCATGGCGGGTTCGCCGTCGCGGAGAATAAAGTGCCGTTTGATTTGCCGACCACAGGCAAAGATTCGAATCGAGGCGTTAAAGGGCATGTCGCTATTCTCTGCTGCTCCTTCAGTTGATCCTTCAGTTGCTGCTCTGTTGTTTATATAGCGCAAATGACGTGCACCACGACGTACACACAACTCCTTTCTATATAGATCAAACTAGACGCGTGCGCTTTTGTGCCCGGCTCGGATCAAGGGCGGCGGCCCGGCTTTTATACACATTAATGGTGCGCGCCAACTGGTCCCGGTCCACGGGCGTGCGATAAAAAGTGGCCAGGATGCGGGAGACTAGTTCCGGGTCGCCGGTGAAGATCTCGAGCGTGCGCCCTTTGTAGTCGATGAAGCGCAGGAATTTGAGCACAAATTCGTACGCAATAAAAGTCGAGCCGTAGACGCTCTGAATGAGATCGCCGAGCGTGCTGCTGCCGTCGAGCTGAGGTGACGTGAGGGCTTGGCTGATCTCGCGATTGGTGGCGGCGTCGTAGAGGCCAATGTTGAACTGAATCTCGAGCGAGTTGGAGATGCAGTCGAGGAAGCCGTTCGGCCGTTCGGGAGTGTTGTAGGTGAAAATGTTCGAGGGCATGAAGCGAAACATGTCGCGCAGGTTGTTTGTGGCGTACTTGTTCTTGACCGCGTAGTCTTGGAAGAAGGCGTCGGACCAAGAGAATTGCACGAGCGTGTCGTTATGCAACTCCAAATCGGCGTAGCGGGTCTTTAGATCGTTGCAGCCGATGCGCAGCGTCCGGTCGAGGTCGTAGTGTTGAAAGAGTGGATCGTTGATGGCGACGAGCTTGCTCTTGGCGAACACGGACATGAGCGCGTTCCCGGCGGCGATTGGCGCGGCCACGGCGAGGCGCAGAAAGATCGTGGCCGGCTCGTCCATGCCGTCTATGAAGTCGATTTGCTGGAAGCCGTAAATGGCCAACTGTTCGTTTTGCGTGAGGAAGAGCCCTTCGACGAAGCCCTTGTTGCCGCCGGGCGAGACGAGGCCGTTCTGGGTGACGCGTTCGAGGGCCGCCTGCTTGACGTAGAAGAAGAGGTTTTTGAATAGCTGCACCGGGATACGGTTGGCATTGCGCACGAACGCGCCCAAATCGAAATAAATGTCCTCGCTCAGGCTCGCCCAATCGGTCCCCACGCTCACGAGGAGGATGCGTGCCGGCACCGAGCCCGCGACCTCAAACAAGTAGGTGGTCGAGTTTATGCCCGAAATGGCCCAGCCCGTGGGCAGATTGGTCGCGTTGCCTGTCCGCAAATTCAAAACAATCTCGACCGACGTCAAGAGCGTGTCGTAGGTGTAGATGCAAGTGTTGAGGAAATTCACCAGGGCGTTTATCGAATAGTTGCCGTAGAACGGCTGCCCACCCACAAAAAGCGGATTCGTCGGGAAGAGCGTGAGCTCGTTCACGAGAGCGCCGTTGCCCGCATAGAAATACTCGCTTTTCGGCGCGACGCTCTTGCTGAACGTCTGCGAGCTCCAGATCTGTACGGTTTTGTAGGTGGCGGGCAAGTCTGTGGGCGCATCCGAGCAGCGCTTCGGCCCCGGCAGCGCGGCGAGCAGGTCCTGGCTCGATTGCGAGAATATGGAACACTCGCTGGTGATGGACGTAGTCGTGTTCTGCTGCGCCGCCACCGAGCGAATGAAGTCGGCCGGGGTGAAATTGAGCGACGAGTAGGTGAACGAACGCACCGGGTTGAGAACGATGCGTACCATTAGTCGATTGTCTGAGCCAGCAAACTCGTCCACGCGCAGGGGCAGGAGACAGAGCGGCAGCGGGACGACCCAGACGGCCTCGGGGACCGTGCACGGGCCGAGGACGAGCGAATTGTCGTAGCCGCCCAGATTGTCTTGGACGTACTGCTGCCACGTTTGCTCTTTGCCGAGCGTCTCAAAGATTTGCATGTACAGACTGCTTGTCGAGTACGTTTCGACGGGATTCTGATATGTGTTGAAGTAGTATTCGATGCGCGAGATCATCTTGATGGCGGGAAAGTCGCAGTATTGAAAGAACTGGCCCGCCGTCAGCGTCTGGGGAGGCGTGCGGATGCAAAAGTAGAGCTTGTCGATGTTCTCGTTCAGATCAATGTGAATCTCGGTGGTGTACAAATTCGCCTTCAACAAGAGCTTGCTCGTCGGCTCGTGGCGCACATACGCGGCCCGGCTCGGCACATTCTCCTGGTTGAATTCGAGCTGCCGCCCGTTCAAAAAAGAAGCTAGCAATCCGGCCTGGACCTCGCTCCGATAGTTGCTCATTTTGTGTGTGTGCTTGGTATAGAGAGAGAGGAACGTGCAGCACCACAGCAACAAATTATACGCGGATAACGGCACATGTCCGATTGGAGCCGGACGGATGGAGGATTTTTTCATATATGTGTGTGTGTGCATGCGCCCAGCATCAAAAACACGATACTAACGACATGGCCTCCATTGTCAATTTCCTCCTCCAACAAGTCGTCACCCTACCCGACTCGTTCTGCCTCGTCGAGCCGGTCCTGCTCAAGCAGATCGAAGAGGCCCTCGGCCCTGGTCCCTTGAGAGACCAGTTGGCCGCCCTCACAATATACACCAAAGAGCAGTTTGTCCGGCAGGCCGCGGCGAATGTGTCAATTCTCCGCCGCGGC
>SSEF01000006.1 GCA_008012175.1 Candidatus Moraniibacteriota bacterium
CGTCCAAACGCATTGGCGCTCTCACAGGCAGCCCTCACCGCATCGGCCCAAGCCTCGTATCCGTTGGGTCGCCAGTACTCTCTAACGGCGCTGTAGGCCCATTCACGCACGTTATCGAACACCGTGACGTTGCGCCCAAGCCCGCCGACCTCTTTGCGACTACGGCGGTTATAGGCGGCTAAATCAGCATCGGGGCAGAACTCCGCCAGATAGTCGAGGCTAAACGGCTCGCTGTGGTGCCATATCGTCCACCAATCACCGTGTACGGGGTTTTTGGTGATAAGCCCTGCGTATCCCATATCCGCCCCCAATCGCTTCGCCAGAACGTGCTCTATGGCCGCCAGATAGCGCAACGGTTTTTGCTTGGCGGCACAGGTACGGGCGACAGGGGCCGCCAGATAGTACCCGTAGTGAGCGTGACCGTTGAGAACGTTGAACGTGATCCAGTTCGGGGCGGGTAATCCGGCCTCCTTCCACGCCTCGTAGCCGTCAGGGCTGTCCACATCGAACACCAGACAGGCCACGTGCGGCGGTGGGTTGTGCTGGATATGGCGATAGGCAAGCGCGGTCGCTTGCGGGCGGATCAGCAGCCCCTGCGCCGGATCATCGGTGCAGTAGGGACGGCGGGGGAGACGTTCGACAAAGGCAGCGGCTTGAAGCGCTGGTTTTACCATCGGACACCGCGCTTATTGGCGGTGAAGGCTTGTTTGGTATGATCCATGTGATATATTTCACCTATTGCTTTGCATAAGTCCGGCCCCGAACTCTCTGTGCTCTTCCGCCAAGTTGAAAACAGAGATTCGGGGTTTGTCTTTTCTGGACAGTACGTTACACGAAACCCATCTGCGCCTCAAACCACCATCCGAAAAAAAAACACTATGGCAAGCGCCAAAAAATTCAACGAATTAATTGCGCCAAATAAAAAACCTCTACTTTTAATAGCCTTGTAGTTAAAAAAAACAAAAATAAACACTGATGCGAACGGTAAAGTAAGTGCATACATAAGGTAAAACGCGTTCTGCATTGGGTCTTTAAGAACGTACCCCGTCAAAAACAATATTGACGACAAAGCCAAATAAGCTTGCGCCACAATAAACAAAAGCTTTGATTTAAAACTCATAATCAAAAACCATCTCTGATATAAATGGCTTGTAGCCGTATTTGTCGTATCTTTGCAATAGAAACCAAGAACGATAAGGAATTAAGTTTTCAAACCCTTTTCCATCGACATCAGGGCGATCTAGACCAAAGTGATCCTGTATCTTGTAGCTTAGCGTCCCTCGCAACTCCTTACCTTTGAACTCAAGTTTGGTCAGCGTTACCTGCACTGCGTATACGTCATGCACCGCCGCGCCAAGGCCGTTAAGCCAGTCATAATCATTGAACTTAGGCAGGGTTGAGTTCTGATTGACATGGCTAGTGACAACATCCTTGAGGTTGCTAGTTACTACGCCGAGATCATCAACCTCCCCTCTAATTACGTTTATTATGTCTTGACTAAACTTGCCTGTTGTTTTGTGCTCCTGCATGGCTTTGTCTAGCAGTTTACTTTTATACGTTCCTCCAGTGTTGCTTTCAAAGCGTGAAATCATTTCTCTAACCACAGGGGCGTATTCTCCCCATGCAACAACCTCTGCCGAGGCTTTCATTATATTGAAATGCCATGAAGCAGGATATGCGAGCTCATCAGGGTTTATAGCAAAGTTATAAATCTTACCAATTCTAATTATTTCATTACGAGATATATCACCACTTTGTAGATCGTCGGCGGAATAGTCATCCATTTCACGTTTTGTATGGTAAATCTCTAACGGCAGTGTCAAGCCTGTAACTGGCTTCCAGTAATCTGGTTCTCCATCAATCCAATATCCCTTGGCTGGTTCGTTAAGCGTCACACACCCCCGATCATCAGGCCGAAAACTCGATGTTTTCTCCCCCTCCCATTCACTCTTACCCCTGCGCTGCCACCCGCCGTTCCACCATTCCCCGTTATTGCCCTCACCCCACATAACCTCCCACGAATTTTGATGACCAGAAGAGGCCATTGTGCCACGGGGCACCAATGAGGCCAAAAGCACCATCTAGCCCCCGAACGGCGGCGACTAGCGCAGTCTGTCGCCGCTGGCTCGGGGGCCGCCAAGCGAAGCGCGGCAGCCCTTACATCGAGTAGCCCCGCCCCCGATCATGCTGTCGGGCCAGCTCCCGCCGCTGCGCCTTCAGCCCTTCAAGCTGCTGATCTGCCCGGCCAAGTGCTTCACCTGCTTGCCCAAGCTCTCTGATTGCTGGCGCAAGGCCGCTACTTCCTGCCTCAAGCTGTTGTTGGCCGCCTGCGTACTCTCGAACATGCCTTGCAAGGCGCTGTAAGCCTCCTGCCATGCGCTCTGCTGTTGCTCTCGCTCGCTCTGCAATGTCTCTAAGGCGTTCAATAACTGCCGCTCTAGCTCCGTCATTCAGTACCCCTTCGGTATCCGGTAACCGCCCTCGAATTTCCCCTCTTTCTCGTCCATCAGGATGCACAGCTTCCGATCGTCCCCACAGGTGGCCGTCGTCAATGCGCCCCCTTGGGCTTTCAAGGTTTCCAACGTGCGGTAACGCTCGGCGATTAACTGCCCCTGATACCACAAGATCCCGCTCATGGCTGACAGCAGGAACAGGCCGCAAACCAGCATCCAGCCCCAGTTTTTCACCAAGAGCCAACCGATCTGTGATTGCTGGTCGTGGATAGCGTCTTTGATGCTCTGCTCGCTTGAGTTCAACGCCTTTTTGATAGCGCGCTCGTGCGCCTCGAACACGCTCCCCAGTTTCCCTTCTATGTCGCTCGCTTGCTGCTTCGAGCTCTGCTCGAAGCCCTTCGCCATGTCTAAAATCTTGCTCATACAGCACCCCCTTTAACCGGATGTTTCGCCCCCCTTCCGGGTCGGCAATACTGACGCTATTTTTCGTCACTCTGACGATATCGAACCCCGCCTCTGTCAGGGCTTCCATGACGTCATCCCTGTTTCTCACCAGCCCGGCCCCCGCCCGGTTAAGCAAGCCGGCGGTGATCACTTCGGCGGCCTCTTTCTTGGCCTTGGGCAAGTCTTTGGCAGCGATAACGGCCTGTCGGTTGATCGGATCGTCAGGGTCGTGCAGGCCCAATTCGCCGTTGATCGCGGTGCGCCACGCATCGAGGCGCGGGTTATCGGCCTTGTGGAAGTAGGGCTGTAGCCGCTTGCCGCTCAACAGCTCCACGTTCGGCACCACGAAGTTGAGTTCCAGCCGCTCTTTGTCCCGGTGCTCAACCCACAGCACGGCGTATTGATCGCCGTCCAGCCCCGGCAACAGGGCTTGTTCAAACTCGGTCATCAGCCGATCTTTGCTCTCCCTGGACAAGTCCGCCTCGTGGAACGAGAGGACGCCACTGGTGTACTTCTTGGCGTAGGGGCTGCTGTCTATCAGGGCGCTGATCTGATCCGGGTCGCCCCGGTCGAGGTGCGCCCCTTCCCGTTGGCGGTCCGGGCCTAGCAGGTAGTCCACCGGACCACTGCCCCGCCCGACCCCGCGGTTATGGAACTTGATGATCACGCCGCACCCCCTCCAGTTCCCGACCCAGATAGTTCAGGGCCGCCAGATATTGCACCTTCTCCAAGGCCGTCAGCTCCCCGGCGTTTATCCGCCGCGCTATCTGGTTCAGGTTGTTGCCGATCCCGGCAATCTGCCGCAGTAAGGCAGGATCCGCCGTGGGGGTCGTCGCTCGCCGCGACTGGCTAAAGCCAAGGCAATGCTCCCGCATCCATTCGGCCAACTGGGCCTTGGGGCACCCGGCCCGCAAGCTGGCCAGCTCTTCCTCTGAGACCCGGATCTTGATCGCCTTGAGCCGTTTGATGTGCTCCTTTGCCATCGGATGGCCTCCATTTTATTGGGGGGTTTCGGGGGGCGGCACGCCCCCTGAACAAGGCCACGGAGCACCGAGACCGCGAAGCGGTTGAAGGGGCCTCTGTGTAGCCTTGCTTAGTACTTTAACATGGGTTGGATTTTGAGGGTGCGGATTAATGTTTTTTGTGTCACAGTGACAGTTAATATTTATGGTCACTGTGACGGGAATTAGGACGATGAAAGACAACGCAGATAAGGGAACCGGAGACATGTTTGGCGAGAAGCGTGGCCGGGGTAGACCCAAGACCGAAAACGCCAAGACAGGGGCAGAACGTCAAGCCGCCTACCGGGCCAAACAGCAGGACAATAACGTTACTGTGACGATAAATAGGGGGCTATTAGAAGGACTGGATGCCCAAATGCAGGCGATCAGGGATGGTGGTTCAGTCTTGGTCATGACACCAGAACAAGCGGGCGAGATCTTGAAGGCCATACGCCACTCAAACCTGAAGCAGCTCCGTGGACAACGCCCCCGCCCACAGGCCAAACCTACGGCCTGATGGACGGCCTACGGTTCGGGCGCTTGCCCACCTCGCCAATGTACTCTCTCGAATTCTTTGAGAAACGAAAACGCCCCTAACGGGGCGCTGTTATCTGATAAGGCTTTATTCGATCACTCTCGATCACGTTTGAGGTACAGGCTAACCGTACTGGCCGATATTTGCAGATCCTCAGCAATATCGCGGTTACTGTAACCCTGCTCCTTGAGCTTGATCACCTCGGGCAACAAGTCGGCCCGAGCCTTGCCGTTCTTGGTTGGCCGCTTGGACACCTTGCCACCAATGCGCCCGCCTTTCGCCCCTCGATGTGCCTGCACCTGGCTAAACCCTGCCGGGGTGAATCGGTTCCACACCCAACGGGCGATGCTCTTGGCCGTGGCCTTGATCTCCGACACGGGCAGCGGGCCGCCCTGCTCCCGTCCAAACGCATTGGCGCTCTCACAGGAAGCCCTCACCGCATCGGCCCAAGCATCGTATCCATTGGGTCGCCAGAACTCTCTAACGGCGCTGTAGGCCCATTCACGCACGTTATCGAACACCGTGACGTTGCGCCCAAGCCCGCCGACCTCTTTGCGACTACGGCGGTTATAGGCGGCTAAATCAGCATCGGGGCAGAACTCCGCCAGATAGTCGAGGCTAAACGGCTCGCTGTGGTGCCATATCGTCCACCAATCACCGTGTACGGGGTTTTTGGTGATAAGCCCTGCGTATCCCATGTCCGCCCCCAGCCGCTTCGCCAGAACGTGTTCTATGGCGGCCAGATAGCGTAACGGCTTTTGCTTGGCGGCACTGGTACGAGCTACGGGGGTGGCCAACTGATAACCCAGATGGGCATGGCCGTTGCGCAGGTTGACGCAGACCCAGTGCGGAGCAGGAAGATTGGCATCCCGCCAGGCGTGGTACCCATCGGCCCGATCGACATCGAACACCAGGGTGCCAACGTGCGGCGGTGGGTTGTGCTGGATATGGCGATAGGCCAGTGCAGTGGCCTATCGCCATATCCAGCACAACCCGCCGCCGCACGTTGGCACCCTGGTGTTCGATGTCGATCGGGCCGATGGGTACCACGCCTGGCGGGATGCCAATCTGCCTGCTCCGCACTGGGTCTGCGTCAACCTGCGCAACGGCCATGCCCATCTTGGCTATCAGTTGGCCACCCCAGTTGCCCGTACCAGTGCCGCCAAGCAAAAGCCCCTGTGCTATCTCGCCGCCATCGAACACGTGCTGGCGTGTCGACTGGGGGCGGACATGGGGTACGCAGGCCTTATCACCAAAAACCCCACACACAGTGATTGGTGGACTGTTTGGCACCCCATCGAGCCCTATTCACTCGACTACTTAGCCGAGTTCTGCCCCGATAACGATCTGGCTGCCTACAGCCGCCGCAGCCGTAAGGAAGCGAGTGGGTTGGGGCGTAACGTCACCTTGTTCGATAACGTGCGGGAATGGGCCTATAGCGCCGTCAGAGGGTATTGGCGACCCAATGGCTACGACGCCTGGGCCAAGGCCGTCCGCGCGGCCTGTGACAGTGCCAATGCGTTTGGGCTGGAGCAGGGCGGCCCGCTGCCACCCAACGAGATCAAAGCAACGGCCAAGAGCATTGCCCGTTGGGTATGGCGGCACTTCACCCCGTCAGGATTCAGCGCTATCCAGGCGGTCAGAGGGGCCAAGGGCGGGCGCATCGGTGGCAAGGTATCCAAGGGTGGGGGCAGACCAAGCAACAGCGGCAAGGCCCGTGCAGACCTGTTGCCGGAGGTGCTGCAACTCAAGGCTCAGGGCTACAGTAACCGCGACATTGCCGAGGATCTGCAAATCTCGGCCAGTACCGTCAGCCTGTATCTCAAACGTGGGCGCGAGTGATCGAAACAAAGCCATATCAGATAACAGCGCCCGAAGGGCGTTTTTGTCTGATATGGCTTTGCCTTAGAGAGCGGATCTTGGCGAGGTGGGCAAGCGCCCGAACCGGAGGCCGTCCATAGGCCGTTGGTTTGGCCTGTGGGCGGGGGCGTTGTCCACGGAGCGGGGTGAGGCTGGCCTTTGTCTTGGCCCTCAACGACTGCTCAGGTCGATCTCGATACGCCGAAAGCCAATGCCATTGGCGGTGTTGGCGGCGGCATCGATGCTCTTGAACACCCGCCAGCCACCGCGCTGTCGTTCCAGGACAATGGTCTCGCTCTGTTTACCGAACTTCACCAGGTGCAGGTGGTATCCGGCTCCCATCGGAGTGGGTGCGATCAGGGCTTTGGCAAACCCGCCCTGGTCGAACGTCCACTTCGCTTGCAGCTCTTCCATATCAAATCGCGCCTTTGATTCGTCAAATTAATAAAATGATTCTAGCACGATGACGTCATCCCCGCTTGGATATCGGGGATCCGCTATTTGGTGGCTGCCTTTGCCTGGTGGCGTCTGATGGTGGCTGTTGCGTTGGCGGCCTTGCGCATTGCCTCGTCCCGTTCCTTGGTGATCAGGGCTATGCGCTGATCCACCTCGGTAATAGCCTTGGTGGCCGCCTGCCATCGGCTCTCGGCCAACTGGATGCGCTGCTTCGCCTCGACCTGCTGGGCCTGCAAAACCGCCTGTTCCTGCTGCAATGCCGTGGTGGCATTGATTAGCGCCGTGGCCTCGGCCTGCTCCGCCCGCTGCTCGGCTTCGATGGCCACTTGCCGCAGCCGTTCCATCTCGCGCTCTTGGTCCCCTTCGTTTGCC
>SSEF01000030.1 GCA_008012175.1 Candidatus Moraniibacteriota bacterium
CATGCAAGCACGGCTGCCGCCTGGACCGAATGGACCTGCGCCTTGTATGAGGCTACCTTGGCCTTCACACGCGCTCCCGAAAGGGAGACGAGCACAATCGAGGCGAGAATACCAATGATCGCGATGACGATGAGGAGTTCGATCAAGGTAAAGCCCTTGAGAGACTTTTTGAATGTTGTATTCATATTCTCACCTCCTTTCTTGGTTTGTGTTTTACAGGTGAGTATGGACTCTTTCTTCAGTCCACGCTGACCATTGACTCCTCTCCTACTATAACACAATCGAGGAAAAATGAAGACTTTTATCATCCTCCACAAGCTTGACTAGCAGTTCGCCGGGAAGGTCACACCGGTCTGAGTGATATCCGTCGAATCAGCTGTCTCACAGTTGGTATTGCCCGTCGATGCCGCTTCCGTCTCGATGAGGAAGGTGCCAGCGCCCGTGATACCGCAGTTCTGCGACGTAACACCGAGAACGCCGATATAGCTCGTGCCTGTCGGTTCGACAACGTTCGTGCCCGCTGTGAGCGTCGTATCATCGCATGCAAGCACGGCTGCCGCCTGGACCGAATGGACCTGCGCCTTGTATGAGGCTACCTTGGCCTTCACACGCGCTCCCGAAAGGGAGACGAGCACAATCGAGGCGAGAATACCAATGATCGCGATGACGATGAGGAGTTCGATCAAGGTAAAGCCCTTGAGAGACTTTTTGAATGTTGTATTCATATTCTCACCTCCTTTCTTGGTTTGTGTTTCTATTTACCTGCCTCTATTGTAACCTATGGCTGAAGCTCCCGGTAGTCATAGCCTGTCAAGACTTCACAAGCATAAAAGCTTGCCCATCCCGGACCGATAACTCACACGCTATCACAATTGTCCGGCGATATTGTAGATCGGCATGAGGATACCGACAGTCAGGATGCCGACGCCGATACCGAGGAGCACGATAAGGAATGGCTCTATGAGCGTCGTCAGGTTGCGCGTCATCACGTCTACCTCCTGATCATAGAACCGGCCGACGCCGTCGAGCACATGGGCGATGGTCCCGGTTTCCTCGCCGATCTTCACCATCTGCGAGACGATGGGCGGGATTTCGCGTGGATACTGCTGGAATATGCCGCTCATCGCTCCGCCCGTTTTCACTTCTTCCGCTGCCCGGAGCACGATCTGGGCATAGATAGAGTTCCCGATGACATCGCTCGTGACCATCAGTGCCCGGACGACCGGGATCCCGCCCCCCATGAGCGCGGCGAGATTTTCCGCAAACCGCGTAATGTAGACGTTTCTCGCCAATATCTTGATGACCGGTATCTTCAGCACGATGATATCCCACTCCCTTCGGCCGCTCTCGGAATGGAAATAGTAGTAGATGCTAGCCGCCGCCCCGAGAAACGCGATTAGGACCGCCCACCAGTATTGGTTCATGAAATCGCCGAGGTTGATAAGGATGGAAGTGTACCATGGGATAGGGACATCCATGTCCTTTATGAGGATGGTGATTTTCGGCAAAATGAATGTGATGACCAGGAAACCGATCGATCCGGCCACCGCCAAGACGAAAGCTGGATAAAAGAGTGCGCCCCGGATTTTCGACGTGAGGTGATAGTTCTTCTCAATACTGTTGGCGACAAACTCTATCGACCGCTGAAGATTGCCGGATACCTCTCCGGCGCGGATCAGGTTGATCGTCATGATATCAAAGACGCGCGGATGCTTCTCGAGTGATTCGGAAAATGACATACCGTCCTCGATGTTATCCTTCATTTCGTGGAGCACCACCCGGAGATAGCGGTTTTCCGTCTGCTCACTGATTGTCCTCAACGAAGTCACTACCGGCACATGCGCCTCGATGAGCGTGGCCAGCTGGCGAAAAATGATCATCAGCTCCTTTTGCGAAACGCCTTCCCAGAGCTTCTGGATATCACGAAGGGTTCCTCCAACACCCCCGGGAGCATCAGACGCTACCTGGAGCGGGATGAGGCCGTTGCGTTGCAGGATCTCAATCGCCGCCTCGCGCGAGACCGCCTCGACGAGACCTTCCTTCAAGTCTCCCGCTTCCGTTTTCGCCTTGAAATTGAATTTCATATCTTGAGAAATCGAGACTGATGGTCCTTTTGGTCCTTCGCCGCGCCCTTAGGCATTCTATTCGCCCTTTCCGACAAGCATCGTGAAATAATCCTTATTCATCGCGTAGCCGAGCGCATCATCGACCGTAACAACCCCGCGGCGCACCAGATCCGCAAGCGAACGGTCGAGCGAGATCATACCCTCCTTCAAGCTCGTTTCGATGACTGAGTCAATTTGGTGAACCTTGTTCTCACGGATGAGGTTTTCAACAGCATGGTTCTTGAACATGATCTCAATCGCATGGACCCGGCCGCCTGCAATCTGCGGGAGGAGCCGCTGGGAGACGACCCCGAGTAGCACATTTGCCAGTTGCAAGCGGATCTGATTCTGCTGATGCGCAGGAAAAACATCGATGATACGGTCAATCGTCTGAGGAGCATCATTCGTATGGAGCGTAGCGAATATGAGATGCCCTGTCTCAGCCGCTGTCATCGCCGTCGATATAGTGTCGAGATCGCGGAGTTCGCCCAAGAGGACCACGTTCACGTCTTCACGCAGGACCGCCCGGAGCGCCGATGAGAAACTCTTGGCATCACGACCAACCTCCCGCTGATTGATAATGCAGCGATCCTGCTCATAAACGAATTCTATCGGGTCCTCGATAGTCACGATATGGCGCTCCTGCGTATGGTTTATATGGTCAATCAGCGCTGCGAGTGTCGTAGACTTCCCGTGACCGACAGGACCGGTCATGAGAACGAGCCCCTGGGTGACGTTGGTGAAATTGTAGAGTGCCGGCGGTACATTCAGGTCTTCGAGCGATCGTATCTTATTCATCACGAAACGCATTGCGATGGAGATGTAGCCCTTCTGATAGAAGACATTGACACGGAAACGCGCCCGATCCTCAAGGTTGTAGGAGAGATCGGTCTGTCCGTCTTCGGCGAGCTCAGCCTTTTTGTCATCCGTGAGGATGATATCAGTCAACGCCTTGGTATCGGCCGGCGTGAGAATCCTTTCCTTGGTCAACTGATGGAGCTTGCCGTTGATCCGGAGGGTCGGGTACCGGCCGATAACAAAATGGATGTCCGATGCGCCCTGTTGGCCGACTAGGGTGAGGATATTTTTTAGCCACGCTTCGATCTCGAGTTGTTCCATGGTTTTGTTCCCGTTTTTGATATCATGATCAGTCTAACATCTTTTTCTCAATTTTCCCCATCGAATCCACGGCGTTATTCCTCATCAACCAGAGATCCTTCCGTCACTCGTTCGACTTCGGCGATGGTCGTAATTCCTTTGAGCACTTTCAGGAGGCCGTCATCACGCATCATGAGCATTTGCTGCCGGACTGCCTCCTGCCGCAGCTCATTCTCATTCCCCTTCCTGTCAGTGATAATGACTTTAGCCTCGTTCGTGATTTCAAACACCTCGTAGATAGCGATTCGGCCCTTGTATCCAGAATGACCGCAGTGCTCGCAGCCCTTTCCCTGATACACTTTCAGCGGTGACTTGGCATCGAGCCCATACGCCTCGAGTTCGGCAGCGGGCAAAGCAGCCCGGGCCGCTTCAAGCTCACGACGCATGCCAGGCGAGAGCTTCGTCTCACCTTTGCAGTCCTCACAGATCCGACGGACCAGTCTCTGTGCCGCCAGCGCCTGAATCGATGAGGCAAGAAGGAAGGATTCGGCGCCCATATCAACGAGACGGGGCACTGCCTTGATCGCGTCATTCGTATGAACGGTCGAGAGCACAAGATGGCCGGTCAAGGCGGCATGGATCGCGAGTTCAGCCGTTTCCTCATCCCGGATCTCGCCGACCATGATAACATTGGGGTCTTGACGGAGAATGGAGCGAAGTCCGTCCGCAAACGAATACCCGATCTCCGGACGGATTTGGCTCTGATTGACGCCCTCCATGAAGTATTCCACCGGATCTTCGAGCGTGATAATATTCCGCTCTTCTTGATTGAGGATCTGCAGAAAAGCATAGAGCGTCGTTGATTTTCCGGAACCGGTCGGCCCGGTTATGAGGATGATGCCATATGGCTCACTGATCTTGCGCGTCAGCACCTCACGATTCCGGCCCCAGAGACCGAGCCGGTCGAGATCGGCCATGTTGTTGCTCTTATCGAGGATACGCATGACGACTTTCTCGCCGTCGATCACTGGCAGTGTCGAAACGCGAAGGTCAATTGTCTTGGTTTCGGTTGCAATCCGGAATCGCCCATCTTGCGGCTTTCGCTTCTCATCGATTTTCAGATTGGAAAGGATCTTGATGCGCGACAGCACCGCCCGCCCAACATCATTAGGAAAGACCAGGGTCGAACGAAGCAGCCCGTCGACACGGAATCGAACGCGATAGCTGCCGTCCACCGGCTCGATATGGATATCGCTCGCTCGCCCCTCGACTGCATGCTTTACGATGACGTCAACGAGCTTGGCAATCGGAGCATCCTGAAACATTTCCGGCATCCCGCTCTCATGAGTGTTGGCCTCCTTTATCTGGACAGCTGATGCCTGATCCTGCTTCAGTGAAACTATCGCTTCTTCGAGCGCCCGATCCGTGCCCGTATAGGCCTTCAGGAGTTCTGCGAATACATCCGCGCTCACGAGCGATACTTCGATCCCGAGCCGTTCCTTCTCCGCGATGAAACGGAGCACGTTCAACGCGTCAAAATCCTCCGGATCGACCATCGCCACCGACAAAACATCGTCTTTTCGGTCGAACACCGCCATCTGATACTTCTTGGCCGTATCCTCCGGGATGATTGAGAGTATCGTCTTATCGATATTTTTCGGCACCGCCTCAAGCAAAGGGATGCCGAGACCCTGGGCACGCACCTGAGCGTCAGACCGGGGCAGGTCTCCCGCCCCTGTCGCCGTTACCGTTGTGGGAGAATTCGCTTTAGGCATGCGATTCGCTATTCAAACGGATTGGGCCGTCCGGCAGGATCACTCTCGAGGGGTGGCAATGGATGCGTGACGAAAGAGATCGCCCGTTCTGCCGGCTGCCAGTCGAAAGAAGCCGTTTGGAACAATGGGGCATTTAGCGGGTCGCTGATGCGCTGGGCCACTACGTACGGGAATTTCGCCCTGAACGTACCAACTAGAAAGTTCTCCTGAATCCCTTCTGCCGCCTCTTCGTCAGCCTTGCTGGAATCCCGCTTCCGTTCAGCCAAGGCAAACTCTTCCGTTTCATGGATCCGATCAGACTGATAGAGGCGGCTGAAAAAATCTTTAATATTTGGATAGGCTCCGAGGACCGAGGCCTTGGCGGTATAGCTCTGCGGCGCCAGCCGGGCCGCAGCTTCAGCATGCGCAAGCGCTTGCTCCGGTGTCATTCCGCTATTGAGCGCTTCATTGTAAGCATCGTCCGAAGATCGCGAGGCGGGATTAGCGACAATACTAATGTCAGTCACGATCACACCCGACTGCTGGGCAAGGAAATTGAGCATGTCGACAACCCTCTCCTCATCGAGCGCGCTCGGATAGAACCGATTCACAAATCCGACTGCTTCCGGTCGGCTCGAGAGCTCGCGGGCCAACGATTGGATATTTGCGATCACCGAATCGACTTTCGCCAGCATCTCCTGAGCGACAGCAATCTCGTTCCGCTTGGCGAGGATAGCGTCGATATTTGGCTTGATATACCCAATCGCGAGAATTACCTCGAGAATGATGAAGGTCGGGAGAATGAGGATTTTCAGGCTCATAGCGAAGATTTGGTTGATGTGGATACCGGCTGGTCCGATGGTGAGACCATGAGGAGATGGAGTTCGAACTCAATTTCCCCGGCATCGTTGTATCGCACCGTCTCTACATGGATCGATATGACCTGAGGGATCTTCTTATAGGCCAGCATCTGCTGGGCGAGATACCTCAAACTCGCAGTCTTTCCACGGATGACGAGCTGATCTTCTGATTCGCGACGACTGTACTCCGTAAGGCGGATCGTCGGGAGCGTAGATTGCTCGAGGTCAGCGAATGCCTTTTCGGGACTGGGCTCGGCTTCAAGACGGCCAGTGATCGTTTCGAGTCGCGCCTGGATATCCGCTACCTGATCAGCCTCTCGGCTCTTCAGGCTCGCCCGCTTCTCCGCTGTTTCCGTCTCGATTGCTGCCAGCTTTGCCTCGAAGGTCCCTAGATACCATTCCGTCCCGCCGTACACGCCAGCGACCAGAAGGAAGACTCCCACATTTATGAAAAACGAGCGGTCGAAAAAATTCCCTCGGGCAAGTTCCTGCTTCTCTTTGATGGACTGCGAAAGATTGATACCGGCCATGACGACGATGTGTTTTGCGTGTTGATGTTGCTATTTTTTCTTGATCGATCGGTTCGCTCCTTGCAGTGCGAGCCCGAGCGCGACAGCGAACGATGTCCCCATCCGATCGACAGCGCCTTCAAGTTCACGAGGATAATCGATCCTCTTCCATGGATTGCCGACCGTCACCGGAAGATTGAAAAGTGTTGTGTAGTAGGCGGCAAGCCCGGTCAGCCCCGCTGTCCCACCAGAAAGAATTATACCATCAATCGGGCGATCCGGGTGTTTGGTCCGATGCATAGAAAGGATACGTTTGATTTCGGCACCGATCGCCTCAAGCGCCGGAAAGATGAGCTTCGCTCCCTGGGCATTCAGATAATCCTTGTCGCTCTTCTTGAGCGCCTCAGCCCGGTCTTCTGAGATATTCAAACCCTCTGTCAGCGTCCTCGTCACATCCCGCCCGCCAACATCGAGATTGCGACTGACCTTGACGAGTCCGTTTTCTACGAGGACGAGATTCGTCGCACGCGCTCCAATATCCACCAAAAGAAACACTCCCTGGTCGCCATCAACAACCGACCGAACGATCGAGAACGTCTCTAGTTCGAGGAGCTGCATATCATACTCGACTGACCGAATATAGCTCTCATAGCGCTCGACCTCCTTATTCAGGGCAGCTACCAGGAGCACTTCTACCCTGCTCCGACCAGAACTTCCAGCATCCGTGCTTGACACCGGCGTTTCGCCGACAATTTCCCAGGAAAGAGCCACTTCATCCAGGGGCGAAGGAATGTACTTGTGTGCCTCAAACTGGATCGCCTCTTGCAATTCCTTCTCACTCATCTTGGGAAACTCGGCGAGCGCAACGAGGCCGATGAACGCCGGCATCGCGACATAGACGCGCTTCGACTTTGGCTGCAGCCGATCGAGCAGTGCCCGGAGATGTGTCGTAATCCGCGCGTCATAGCTGCCCTGCGCATCATCCCCTCCCTTGTCGATCGCTGAAAGACTGATCTCGGCGTAATTGTTCAAAACGACCTTCCCCTCATCGACCCGAAGCTCTACCGCTTTGATGGAGGAGGTACCGAAATCGATACCGAGAAATGTAGGCTTGTTGAATCCGAACATGTTTTTCTCTCTTTGTATTTCTGATGCCACTATACCATGGCAATCCGTTTTTCCGGAAGAATCCACTGCGATGCAGATGAAAAAATAACGCAAGATATTCCCATTCCCCCCTCCCCATGCTACACTAAGAAAAAAGTCATGCCCGCGCTTCTTCTCCTCGCCCTCCTCTCAGCCAGCCTCCTCGCCCCTCTGCCGGCCGAAGCCGGCCTCATTCCCTGTGGGCTCACGGTAGACGATCCGGCCCTCGCCGGAGACCAGACAGTCCGCTGCACCCTCTGCCACCTCCTCGTCGGCATCCATCACATCGTTGTCTATCTCCGAAACATCATGGCCGCCGTGGCGATTGCCGCCATCGTGGCTATGGCTTTCGTCTACCTCACCTCGGGTGGGAATGAGAGTCAGATGACCTTTGCTAAAGGAGGTGTGATCGCGGCCTTGATTGGACTGTGCATCGTCCTCTTAGCCTGGGTCGTGGTCAACTTCATCTTGACCCTCCCGATCTTCAATACCAGCAACAATCTCATCCGGACCGGTTGGGATAGTGTCCAGTGTCAGACCAGTTCCCTCTCAGCTGGAGCAACCACACCCATGGCTACAGGGGGTGGAGGAGGGAGTGCTAGCGGTGGCGCTGGTGGGACGAGCGATGACGTCGTGACGGTCCCACGTGGTGACACTGGGACTCCAGAAACATCTCTTCTCCCAGCTCCGACCGGTCTAGTTGCGAACGCACCTTCGACATCAACCGCCACCATATCTTGGACCCCCGCTGCGGGTAGTTCGTCTGGGACCGTCTATCATCTGGAACGTTGCACGGGGTTGACCTGTACCATCTTCACTCCGATCGCGACTGTCACCGGGACGAGCTACACAAATACCGGACTCGCGGCTGGGACAGGCTATTCGTACCGGGTCCGGGCGGTCACTGCAAGCGGAGAGCTCTCCAATTGGTCAAACGTGACAAGAACGACGACGGTGGCTGATCCGATCAGTAATCCTGGGACGCCACCGGACAACCCGGGCACTCCCAGCACTCCTGGGACGCCACCGGACAACCCGGGCACTCCCAGCACTCCTGGGACACCGCCAAACGGCACCTGTGTCGGCCCCGGCACTCCCCAGTATCTCTTGGGGAAGTCTTGGGTGAGCAATCGCATCAATCCGGATGGTACGCCGATTCGCACCGAGGTGAGCTTCGTCGTCAGCGCGGCCAATAACAATCTCAGTATGAACCTGACTATCATCTGTCAGATGAGTGCTCTCGGCCATGGCAATGACCTCTCACCGGGCGTGACGGCTCTCATCCAGAATGCCACGGCCTCAACCTTTGATATCGTCCCCAACTATGAACAGACTCTGACCAATAATCGCGGGTATACCTGCACGGTACGAACGGTCACGGAAACCGCCACCTACACACCCCTGTCTGACACCACGATGCGACTGTTCGGCCTGGATTTCACCGGGACATGCATGGGGAGCAGTGCCCCGTAACCAGCACCAACGACCGGAACGACAATACGGTTGATCACCCCACAACCAAACAACTCATGCAATATCAGTCACCCATCTATATGAACTGGAGCATGACTGGTGCCCCGGCTAACTCACAAGTTATTTTTGAAAACACTCTTGTCAATCAATATGCCAATGTTTTCGATGCCACCTACGAGAGCAACCGGTTGATACCGATTTCACCTGGAGACAGTAGTGGTTCACTTCAGTGGCAGGTTGGTCCGACCTACTGGACTGTCCCGGGAATATTCGAAGTAACCGCCTACGTTCGGCAATGCAATTCGGGCGGATGCAACCTCGGGAATGCCTTTAGCACCACAGGCCAAAGTATAAACCACGCTCAATCAGCATCCGTAGCTACATATTGCATTGACAGTCCCCTCCCAACACCGTAGAATATGCCTACTCTATGCTCACTCCCGCCTTCGGTGAAAAGCTGTCGTTTCATGCGCGGCACGCCCTGAAAGAGGCGCGCGATATCGCCCGTTACACGCGGACCGAGGAAATTGAGCCGCGTCATCTCCTCCTTGCACTTTCGCTTGAATCCGGCAGTCTTGGTGGCATCCTGCTCGAAAACATCGGCTTCAAGAAAGATGCCGTGGGCAAGCTTTGTCTGAAAAAGTCGCCGGCCAACAAACGGACGGCCAGCTCGGACTATTCGCCTGCCATGTCCCCGGCAGTCCAGACGATTCTGAAACGTGCCTATGTCCTCGCCAAAGAGCACGGGTACCCCTATGTCGGGACCGAGCATTTGGTTGCTGCCCTCCTCGAATCAGACGACGAATCGCTCCTCGCTATCGTCGAGACGCTCGAAGTCAGCGAAGAAAAGGTCCGCACCGCGCTTGAAACACATCTCCGGTTTGAACACTTCCCCGAGCTTGCCAAAATGTTCGACCTTCCCGACTTTCCGCTTTCTCAGGGGCCGCATCGGGAACGTGAAACCGTAAATAACACTTCCTTTCTCGATCAGTACGCGATCGACCTCGCTGAAGCTGCGGGCGAAGGATTCCGTTTCGTCGGCCGCGATCGTGAAATCGACCGGCTCACTCATATCCTCGGCCGAAAAGAGAAGAACAATGCTATCCTCGTCGGCGATCCAGGTGTCGGCAAGACCGCGCTTGTTACCGCGCTCGCCCTTCGGATGAAGGAGGGATTGGCTGGGCCAGTGCTTTCAGGAAAACGGATCTATTCGCTTGATCTCGCCCTCCTCGTCGCCGGGACTAGCTTTCGTGGGGAATTCGAGAACCGCGTGAAGGAGCTGCTACATGAAGTACGTCAGCGACATGATGTGGTTCTCTTCATCGATGAAATCCATACGCTTATTGGCACTGGCAACACTCAAGGCGGACTCGATGCAGCCAATATCCTGAAGCCGGCGCTTGCCCGCGGCGAGATCCAGGTCATCGGTGCGACTACCTTCTCCGAATACAAGCGGCATTTTGAAAAGGATGCCGCCCTGGAGCGGCGCTTCCAGCCACTTCCGCTCGCCGAACCGAACGCCGAAGAAACACTCCGGATTCTAGAGCACGCGCGGCCGGCCTACGAAGCGTTTCATGCGCTCACGATCGATCCTGAAGCAATCCGCGCAACGGTCGAACTTTCAGTCCGCTATATCCCGGATCGCTTTCTCCCTGATAAGGCACTCGACCTCCTCGATGAGGCTGCATCGCTCGTCCGGCACCGCCGTGCAGGAAATGAGAAGAGTAGCTTTTCGACGCTCCTCTCGCTTGAGCGCGAGCTTGCCGAAGCGGAAAGCCGGAAGGAAGACCTCATTGCCAAAGGCGACTACGACGAAGCCGAGTCTGTGAAACGTTCAGTCTCGCTCATCGAATCCCGGCTCCAGGAATTGGCAGAAGGAGCTTCTTCAGCACCAAAATCCAAAAAAGTTATAGTGAAGCCAGCCGATATCCTCGAAATTGTCTCCCGGGCAACCGGCATCCCATTCGCCCGGCTTTCCGAAGACACGCCATCCGCCCGCCTCGAGCGAGTCAGGCATTCGCTTCGGAAGAAGATCATCGGCCAAGATGATGCGAAAGCGAAAATCCTCACGACCCTCGCCCGATCCATCTCGAATATCAATGATCCAAACCGCCCGCTCGGCTCCTTCCTGTTCCTCGGGCCCACCGGCGTCGGCAAGACCTATCTCGCAAAAGTCTTGGCGGAAGAATTCTTCGGCGATGAAAAGGCTCTTGTCCGCCTCGACATGAGCGAATTCATGGAACGCCATTCCGTGGCGCAGATCATCGGCGCGCCAGCCGGCTATGTTGGCTATGGCGATGGCGGCAAGCTGACCGAGGCAATCCGCCGGCGGCCATACGCTGTCGTACTCTTCGATGAGGTTGAAAAGGCGCACCCGGATGTTTTCAATATCCTCCTCCAAATCCTTGACGACGGACAGCTGACCGATGCTGAAGGCCGCCGCGTCTCATTCAAGAATACTCTCATCATCCTCACCTCGAACATTGGAACGGCGAGCTTTACCAGTTCAGCCAAGGTTGGTTTCGCCGAGTCCGTCCCGGGCCGTATCCTCCAGGCTGAATTCGAAGCAATCAAACGCGAAGTCCTCGAGGGACTGAAGAAGGAACTGCGGCCCGAGCTCCTCGGCCGACTCGACCAAACGGTTGTCTTTAGCGCGCTCGATCGTTCAGCGACCCAGGAGATCGCGCTCCTCGAGCTCGACCGGCTTAAACGGCGCCTTTCGGCCCAAGGAATCGCTCTCGCTGTACCCGAGAGCGTGTCAAAATGGATAGCCGAGAAAAGCTTTACCCCAGAACAAGGGGCTCGCCTCATCAGAAAGAATATCCAGGAGCATGTCGAGTCCATCCTCGCTGAGAAGATGCTTGGCAAACGTCTCCCGAAAAAATTATCGCTTTCGATCCGACACGATGCTGTCCTCGCTCGCTAAGACATTTACTGACCTCTTCTTCCCGCTTCATTGCTTCGGCTGCGGGCAAGAGGGCGCCATCGCCTGCCGTGCCTGCCTCGCCGCTATTCCAGAAACCGAGTACCAAGAATGTCCGGTCTGCCGGAGACCGTATCAGAAGAACGGTGCAGTTTGCCGAAATTGCCGAAAAGCGACAGCGATTGACGGGCTCTTCGTAGCCCGTCCATACCGCCATCGCCTCCTCCGACGGCTCGTATTTGCGTTGAAGTATCGCTTCATCGATGCAGCCACCGAACCGCTCGTTTCACTCCTCGCTGAAAGCATCATTCACCATCCGCTTTCCCTCCCCGATCTGGTCATCCCGGTTCCGCTTCATTCCCGGCGCCTGCGCTTCCGGGGATTCAATCAGGCAGAAGTGCTCGCGGAAAAACTCATGAAACAGCTGCTTCCAGGAGAACCCATACCGGTCCGCGCCGATCTCCTTCAGCGTACCCGCTTCACTAAGCCCCAGATGAAGACCAACTCGAAATCTGAGCGTCTGGCCAATTTATCAGATGCCTTCGCTGTACCGATCGAAGCCGCTGGGCCACTTGTCGGACAATATGTCTGGCTCATCGATGATGTCGCTACAACCGGCACAACACTCGATGAATGCGCACGCGCGCTCAAGAATGCCGGGGCGAAATCCGTCTGGGGTATCGTCATTGCCCGCTGAAAGAACTAGAGATCCGATTGCTCAGCGTAGCGCTTGAAAGAATCGAGGATCGACTGCCACCCGGCTTGCTGCAATTCTCTCGAGTTCATATCTTCCGGTTCGAACATTTCGACAATCCTCGTACCGCCTTCGACCGGCGCAAACTGCACACTCACTTTACGATCGCCTTCCATCGTGTATTCGATCCGCCTGTGCTGATCGACCACCGTATACGTACCATTGAAGTCAAACTCCGCTGAACCGTCTTTCGCTCTCATGACGGCGGAAAAATGCCCGCCGACCCGGAGATCGCTGACTGCCTTTGGACACTCCCAATCATCCGAGGCATGATTCCATGCCTGGACATGTTCGGGTCCGGTCCAAAGATTCCAGACCGTTTCTACCTCTCTTGCGACGATTGCTTCGACGATAATCGGATTTTGCATACGGCTTTCAGCGTATTACAGGTTATTTTTTCCAGCGTGGTGCAAATCGGATCATCCAAGCATAAAACATAGCGAGATACTTGTTCATACCGCGTGCCAGCATCCCTTCATAGGCAGCGCTCTGAAACTCTTTCAGGTCCGAACCCTCATAGCAGAGCTTCCCGTCCCGAAAACAGAGGCTGCAGTAGCGATCGCTTTCACGCGTGCCGGGATCCTTATCGAACGGCATAAGGCAGCTTTCGCACGCCGGACTGTCCTTGAAAAATGGCATAGGGAACTACGGTGAGTATTTATTCTCCGTTAAAGGCTTTTTCCAAAGCGGCCAGATCGAGCCGCCTCATCTGGTACATCGCCTGATTCATACGTGCGACCTTCGCCTTATCGGGATCGTTTTGGAGTTCGAGGATCTTCTGCGGCACTACCTGCCACGACACGCCATACTGGTCCTTCAACCAGCCGCAGATCTCGGCTTCCGGCACAGCGGAGAGCTTGTTCGTGTAGTAATCCATTTCCGCCTGGTCTTCGCACTGGATCATGAGAGAAACCCCTTCACCAAAAGTGAAGGCATGCGCTGGATGCCCAGAATCCATCGCGGCGAACCACTGGTTTTCGAGCTGGAAGTCCGAATACATGATGGTCCCTTCCGGATCTGTCTCGCTGCCTTTCGGATAGCGCGCTACGATACCCGGCTTCGAGTTCTTGAAAACGGACTGGTAAAACTGCACCGCTTCTTCGGCTTTCCCAGCGACTGCGCCGACGAAGAGGAAAGACGGGACGATGACTGGCCGCTCATCGCCCTCCGGATTCGTCAGGATGAGCTGCCATGACACGCCGTACTTGTCCTCTATCCAGCCATAGCGCCGACTGAAGGGATAGGTCCCGAGCTCCATCAAGACCTTGCCACCCGAGAGCAGCTTCTCCCACAGCTGATTCAAGCGCTCTTCGGCCTGAGCATCTCGCGAGGGGTCGAAATTGACGAAGAATGAAATTGACGGATTGGGCTTGAAGTCATGTCCGGCAGCAAGGAGGAAGAATGACTGGCCAAACATCTCGATTTCAGCGGTCGAAAATCCCCCGCCCGGACCGGTCATCCCCGTCTGGACGTTCTTTACCTCGGCACCGTCAAAGACACTGGCATAGTACCGAGCGACAGCGTCAGCGTCCTTCTCGAACCAGAGGCATGGAGTGATTTTCTGCATAGGTACCGTTTTAGTTCGAGAAGAGACTGAGTACTGTCGCCGCGATCATGAGGCACGCGAGCGAACCGCCTGCCATGATGGCCGTTTTCTTCAGCATCCACTCTTTCGGGGTCCCGCCGAACATGACCGCACTCGCCTGAGTCGGCACGACAAAGCCGAGCCACACAAAACCGGCGAGACCATACGTATTCCAATCGGCTGGCAGACCACCAATGAGCAAAGCCAGCACGAAAGTCGTCACGAGCGTCCCGAGAAATTGGATCCCGAGCTGCAGCCCCATTTCTTTCTGGGCTTTTTCCTGGTCTTCCTTCGAGAGCCGATCATACCCGTGCATCGCGCCCCAGGCCTTTCCAAAAAGCGGCATATACCACACCCAGCCGCAAATGAACTGCAGCACCGTCGCTACCCCGATTGCCAGATAATTGAGTTCCATAGGAAATATGATTGATTACCTTTCCCCTACTATAATCCAAAATCCCCAAGTCACAAGGATTAATTCTTCACTCTGTAGCGGAGGATGACGCCGCCGTTTGAAAGCGCTCGGGATTCTAGGAGTTCGAGATTCCGTGTCGCATATCCCTCGGTAAACAGTCTCCGGCCCCGGCCGAGGATGGTGGGCGCGATGCACAGGCGGATTTCGTCGATCAGCCCAGCGTTCAGGAGCGATTCTGCGAGCTTCCCGCTCCCGAAGACATACATCGGCCGGTCAGCCTCTTCTTTGAGGCGCGCTAATTCCGATACGGCATCGCGGACGATTGTCGTATTGTTCCACTCAGCTGTTTCGAGCGTCGCCGAGCACACCACTTTGGCGATGCTATTCATGAGCGGTGCTACCTCGCCCTCATCTTCCGCTTTCTGCCAATACTCGGCCATGCCCTGATAGGTCTTCTTGCCGAAGACGAGCATATCCGCTTCCCGGAGCTGCGCGAGGCTCTGCGCTTCGAGCTCCGGCCCCCACACCAGGCTATGGAAAGACAAGTCCCACGGTTTCTCGCCTTCGAAACAGCCGTCGAGCGTCACGACATTCCACACGATGAGTTTTCTCATACCGTTATGATCTCAATTAACAATCAGCCTATTTCAGCCTTTCCAGCTTCCCTTTTCTTTTGACGATGTTCTTGTAGTCCCATTGGATGTCTACTGATTTTTTCAGCCAGCGCCTGAGGTCTTTCGATTTTATCTGCTCGATCGCCGTGAAGAAAAGAGAAGCATCTTTGAATTTCTTGCTTCTCACGCTCAAGTCTTCTTCATCGAAATCAGCACCACTCCAAAACATCAGGCGCAAGCCCGCTTTCTGCCTGCTATAGCCGACGATCGGATTCCCGTCCAAGAACCAGACAGGCGCGCCATGCCATATTTTCGCCTCAGCGTTTTTCAGCACGCGATCAATTTCCGTCCTGAGGAAATCACACATCTCCCGGTCTCCCTTTGCCTGTGCCGCATTGTAGGCGCTGATTGTCATGTGAGTTGTTTTCACGCTGGTACTCTAGCCCCTGGTCTCCGGATTGAAGTCCACCATCCACTCGATGCCGTATTTGTCACGGAACATGCCGAAGTAGGATCCCCAAGGACTGTCGCCGATCGGAAACTCGACGCTCCCACCCGCGGACAATCCCTGAAACAGTCTATCTGCCTCTTCCTTGCTTTCGACATTGATCGAGATCTTGCTCCGGTTCTCGTTTTCATTCGTCCGTCCCATACTCTCGGGCACATCATTGCCCATCAGCATATTGCCGCCGATCGGGAGCGCGATATGCATGATCTTGTTCGCCTCGTGTTCCGCCACGGGAAAGTCCGGTCCCGCCATATCCCGGAAGCGCGCCACCCGAGCAAACTCTCCGCCAAAGACCGATCGGTAGAACTCAAACGCTTCCTCGGCATTGCCATTGAAGTTGATGTACGGATTGATAGTGGTCATAGTGTTTCTTGCTAGGGTTAGCTAAGTATTTACGGCTTCATTTTTAGACGACTCAAGGGCATTATATACACTCTCTGTGCAAAGAAGGAGGTATTAGATATTTAGTCGCACCTCTCATGTAGTTTTACGAACCAGAAATCCTATCCAAAAAAAATTTTGTTTCAATGATCACGAGAAATGTATGAAGAAATCCCTTTTTTGCCTCCTCAAAAGTTGAATTTGTTTTTAATTCCCTATGCTCTATTTTTTCGTTGAAATCCTTAGAGCAGCCACAATAATGCTGGAGGGCCCCCAGTAAATCAATCTCTCTTTCACTTTTTCCTAACTCACGAAACTTACTAAGTATTTTTTTAAATCGTTCGTTCGTGTTATTTCTACTCATTCCTGCTGTATCTATCTCCAACTTCCTGCATACTAACTCTAAGAAATCTTCATAGGCCAACAGGCAATAATGCCCGACCTCTGAGTAATCATCTCTATCCTTATCAAATAAAATTTTTTCTGCATTATTTAAATGCGCCCTAACACTAGGGTAATCAGTACCGAGAGTATCGTCTGAAAGGTTTCTCATCTCGTTGATTATATCGTTGTGTGTTCTGAATGGCTTTATCTCACCAATATTATCAATAATGACTTCAAATTCATTATTGTGCATTTTTCGTTGGTCGTAACCAATAAACTTGATAAACCGACATTTTTCAAAGTCATTCAGTGTTTCCAATAAAGCAGCCTGATCCTTAAATAAAGGTCCTTCTGCAACAAGGCCGCGTTCTGTCCCGCCGATACACTCAATATCAGAAATCTTAAATCTGATTCTCTCAAAAACTGAGACTAACTTCTTTATATGCCGCATGCAAATTTCGTGCTCCCTATATTTTTGCAACCTCGCCATATATTAAATGTGACTTAACCCGTGTGATCCCAATAAAAAACCGGCTTTCTCATTCCAATGGACGCCAAGCAGTTGGCTTCCTGCCCCTCCACTATAGGACAAATCCCCAGACCCCTCTAGGGGCCTGGGGATTGTCTTTGCGGGCATCATCGGTCTAGAACTTTGAGAAATCAAGCCGTTGAGGGATTTCTTGGAGGTCTTAGCCGACGAGCAGATTGAGGTGATTAGGTCGCGGTTTCGAGAAAAAATGCGACAAAAACGACAGTACTCAAGCTATTTTACTCTCCTCAACTAGTTTCGTTAAATAAGGCCAGATTTTGAACTTTTTCAGCACTTTCTCTGGATCGTAGATCTCATACCATGGTGTGAGCCTAATAGTGTTCTTTTGGCCCTCCACGGGCGTAGAAACGGACTTTAAGAGCTCCTTGGGAGGTAATACACCCGCATTCTCTTTGATCAGAATAACAAGGAAGTTCGACTTAGGGACAACCCGCGCCTTAAGGACTCCTTCCCGAACTAACTTCTTTACGGTTGGAGTCTTCAGTTTTAGATAGGACTCTAGTTCCCAAGTGGAATACCAGTATTTGTTGTTATAGCAGATCTTTCCTGGGATTTTCTTTTTATTCACGGCATCTTGGCAAGCGAGGCATTTCTTTCCCCATTTGTCATACCAGAGCTCCTCATCCTTGATAGAGATATGGCAAATGCCACAGGTATAGGTTTTTCCATCCATAAGAGAGAAACCTTTTGGGGAGTCCTTTAGTTTCTCTTTCAGTTTGAGCTCAGCGAAATGGATGTCGAGCAAAACATCGAAAAGACCGACAAGGTTCCGGGCAGACTCAGCCGCCTCTTCATATGTGATTTCCTTCCCGTACTTCTTCTTATAGATTTCTTGGAACTCTTTGACTGTTTTTTCTTTCAGTTCCATAAATTATGGTCTTAAGAATTACAGCTAGCTGAAATTGACTCGTGACAAAGTTTTAAAAAGTATCTATACTTATTCTACAAGCACTTTGCTAATTCCAGCAGTTACTTTTGAAACGTTGCTTACAGCAACTCTTTATTTCTGTAAGAACGCCGCTCAACCGAAAGAAGAGTTCATATTCTTGAATATGCGAATGGTCGAGTATCAAAAATATTACCCTTAGGGTGTGTTTTTGGACTCGGTCGATAACCAACACCACCTCATTGGGGTGGTGTTTGTGTTTATTCGTCACTTATTCAAAAACTATGAACAAGCAAAATCTTACAATCGTCGAAGTTCCGATTCGTGAACTTCGGGCCTCAGAATATAACCCGAGGAAACATTCAGCGGAGCAAAGCGATCAACTCAAGGAATCCATCAAACGGTTCGGCATGGTTGATCCAGTGATCTGTAACGGTGCTCCGGAACGGAAAAATATCATCATCGGAGGTCACTTCAGAACTGAGATAGCCAAAGAGATGGGCCTGACGACAGTTCCTGTAGTCTATGTCCACATCACCGACCTTGCCAAAGAAAAAGAACTCAATCTTCGCCTTAATAAGAACACGGGAGAATTCGATCTCGACCTCTTGGCCAAATTCGATGAAGCCTTCCTCTCTGATATTGGCTTCGACAGTGAGGACTTGGATGATATTTTTCCGACCGAGGAAAATGTGGAGCAGTTCGATCTCAAGAAAGAGCTCGAAAAGTTAGATATAGCCGAAGTGAGCGTAGCGAAAGGTGATATCTACGACTTAGACGGGTCTCGTCTCATGTGCGGTGATTCCACCGTTGCATCCGAGGTCTTACAACTCATGGATGGAGAGAAGGCTGACATGTGCCTCACTGACCCACCGTATATCCTCGATTACCTCAAAGGGAAAACGAAGCAGAAGGCAGACGATGTCACCACGGGTTTCGGTGCCAAGAAAAATAGGCGCTATCTGGAGACCGATGTCTTGCCGGACAACTTCACCGAACTCTGGATGGGCAATATCAGCAAAGTAGCCGATGAAAACTTCGCGATCCTCGTCTATGAGAACTGGAAGAACATCCGAACGATTTGGAACGAGATGGAGAAGTGCTGGAAAGTGAAGAACATGATCGTTTGGCATCTCCCGAACCGAGTACAGGGATTTTCCGCCAAGTACAAGTTCTTCAACAAGCACGACATCGCCATGGTGGGATCGAGCAAATCATTTGAACTCCAAAACGAGGATGAGGGAGATCTGTTGGAGAACGAATACGAAACCGCTCTCTATGCCATCAGCGGGAAACCGCACTGGGAATCCTATGAGAAAGGAAAGAAGATCTGCCCGACCGACTTCATCGAGCATGTCGCGGCCGATGAGAAGTCTTCCGGACAGGGAGTCATCTTCGGTACCAAGCCCATAGAGATCCTCATTCCCTACATCAAAGTCCTGACCCAACGGAACGATCTCATTGTTGAGCCGTTTGGTGGGAGTGGTTCAACCTTGATAGCGGCGACCAAGATGAACCGTCGTTGCTATCTCATGGAGAAGGTACCGGCCTATGCCGAAATCATTCTCAAGCGGTGGGAAAAAGAGACAGGCAAGAAACGGAAGAAAGTAAAGTAGTATGATCGACGACAAGACCAAGCAGAAACTGCTCAAGGAGCTCGAAAAAACGGGTAATATCTATTTGGCTTGTCTCAAGGTGGGCATTGATCGGTCTACCCATTACCGATGGCTTGACTCGGACAAGACGTTCAAGAAACAAGCGGGTCAGGCCATTCGGCGGGGTAAAGAGAATAGCTGTGACATAGCGAAGCACGCGCTTATGCTCAAAGTGAAGGATAAGGACATGCGGGCGATAGAATACTTACTCAGCCACAATGATCCGGCGTACAAACGGAAGCAAACGAGTAATGTAGTGATTGTTCACAAGAAAGTAAATCCTTTACCTTTTCCGGTACGGAAAACACTGGAGGAAGAGTTTGATGAGTACGAGTTTGTGGATGACTGCAATGATTATAGTCTTGATGGAAAGAGGCTATCACAAGGCTCAGTTACACCAAAGGACAAGGAAAAACCTGATAACAGCTAAGAGTACTTCTCAGCGTAGATTTAGAGAATGTTTTCGTAGCGCCTCTTTTATTTCCTGATGACGAGGAAAAGTTATTGCGACGAGATTCCAAAACTTCCTCGAATGATTAAATTCCTTGAGATGGCAAAGTTCATGGACCACAATGTAGTCCTGCACTTTCTCCGGGAGAAAGAGGAGTTTGTAATTGAAGTTAAGATTCCCTTTCCTTGAGCAGCTCCCCCAGCGAGTCTTCTGGTTCTTTATGTTTATTTTGTTGTAGCGGAAGTTATAGAACTCACTGAAGTACTTAACCTTTTGTTCTACAACTCGAAACGCGTCCTCCTTGTACTTCAAGTAATCATCGTGACTGTACCTGGATACCAAGCGGCCCTGAAATTGCTTAAAGAAACTGATTTTTGAGAGAAGCCAATCCGATTTCTCTTTTATGAACTTTTCTATCATCGTTTCCCGAAGATCATGGGGCATTGTCACCACAATGGTCCCGTCACAGTAGACGGCCAATCGAAGCCTCCGTGCCCGTCGACTTTTTCGGAGGGTGTAGGATATCGTTTTGTTTTTGAGTTTTATTTTCTGCATAAACTAGAACTTCTTGACCACGATGTCGACCAAACGATTGAGGTATTTGTGAAAATCATCTACCGTCACTCGCCCACGGTATTCTTTCAGTACAAGTTCCTGAATGATCCGTTTCGTTTCTTTGAGAAACTCTTCTCGTTTTGAAGATTCCTGCCAACCTCCGTCCAATATGTCTTCAAGTCTCTTGGTCATGTCTTGAATAAACTCTCGAAGAGCATTTGCATCACCTTTGAGGAATTCTTCAGAGGCTACAAAAAGCCCGTACTCCTTGAGGGAGAAGCCGAGCTCCTTCGCTTCGTCAGCCTTTTTCTTGATATCGGTCAGAAGCTCTTGGTAACGTTTGATACGCTCAGCGAGGTCAATCTGGTGTTGTTCAAATTCCTTGCGAATAGCCGCCAGTCGCTCACTGAATTTCTTGTATGCCGGGTTGGTATCGACATTGATTGAGATCTCTTGTTTGAGCATCTTTTCCAAATTGAGCGCCTTTTCCTCATCATCCATCTTGTTCAGGCGTTCCATAGTGTAGAGATCGTTGATATTGAGTTCGCGGAAGTTCTTGGTAATACCCTCATAGTCAACCTGGTCTTGAATGAGTCGTTTTACCTTTTCCCCGTATTCAGCCAGAAGCTCGGCATCAGACGATTTCGTTCCATACTCCTTATCAAACGCAAGGTACACCGAAGTCAGCCATTCAAATCGACGCACGTACTCTTTGAGAAAAGGATCCGGCGAAAGCACTTCGAAGAGGAGTTTAAGGCGGGCATATTTCTCACGGAAGTATTTCTGCTTTTCGAAATTCTCAGCAAAAATCTTCAGCACCCGTCGCAGATTATCAATGGAGGGATCCTCGATATTGATACCCACGAAAAGACCCATAATATCTTCGAGCACGGCAGTAAATTCTTCCTTGAGCTTATCGATATTGATCATGGCTGAATCAACTACGCTCTCATCAAAATCAAGCGCTTTATACAGACTCCGGGTGATACCGTAGTAATCAATAACCTTGCCAGCGCCTTTGTTTGGATAGACTCGGTTGGTACGCGCGATGGCTTGGAGCAAGTTATGATCCCAGAGCGGCTTATCGAGATACATTACTTGTTCCACCGGAGCATCAAAACCCGTAAGGAGCATATCGCAGACCAAGAGAAACCGGAGAGGATTTTCGGGATCTTTGAACTCAGCGATTATCTTCTCGCGTTTCGCCTTTGTTGTGTTGTATTTTCTTAGATCCTCTATGTCGGTATTGGGATCTCCTGGGGAATAGACCACTTCGGACCAGTCCTTGGGGATGAGCTGATCCAGTAGTTTCTTGTACTTGGCCGTGGCTTCGCGGTCATAACAGACAATCTGCGCCTTGAAACCGGATGGCTCGACGTAGAGACGATAGTGCTCCACGATATCGCGGGCGACGGCCTCCATTCGCCGGTCCAGCTTCACGATCGCTTCTTTTTTCCCGTACTTTTTGGCTATAGCATCCTTGTCCTTATCAGAAAGATCGGTGGTCATTGTCTCAAACTGCTCATCGAGCTTTTCTTCATCAATAAAGAACTTGGAGAGACGAGCCTCATAAGTAACTGGTAGTGTTGCTCCATCATCGATTGCTTGTTGGATTGAATAATAATCAAGATAGCGTTCACCATCTTCGCCAAAGTTCCTGTGGGTATTCAAAGTCTTCCTGTCTATCGGCGTTCCGGTAAAACCAAAGAAGAACGCATTTTTCATGGCGCTTCGCAGGTTGATGGCTGAAACGCCTTCATTGTCACGGTGAGCCTCGTCAGAAAGCACGATGACATTTTCATCCAGATTTTGTATGGCATTTCCAAGTTCGGAAAACTTCTGGATAGTGGAGACAAATATTCCTCGTTCGGGCGATTGGATCTTTTTCTCCAGATCAGTCCGGGATTCAACACGGATAACGTTCTTACCACCACAATTTACAAATGTTTCGTAGATCTGATCATCCAAATCGATACGGTCAACCAACACAAACACCTTCGGATTTTTAAGTGTCTTGTTATAGCGTAGTTTCCAGGCCGTAAAGAACATGGTGAGCGACTTACCAGAACCTTGGGTGTGCCAGATGAGTCCTCGCTTTTTCTTACCGTCGAGTACTCGCTCCACAATCTTATTCGTCGCTCGGAGTTGCTGGTATCGGGCAATTTTTTTCACTTTCTGCTCCTTTTCTTTTTCAAAGATGATGAAGTTCTGAATGATGTCCAGAAGCTTCTCCTTCGAAAGTAAGGCTGTCAGTGTTCGCTCGAGTTCCTCATCAGTATCCTTTTCTTTTCCTTCGTCTTTCCATTGCAGAAAGTACTGTGCCGGAGCATAGGTGGCCCCATAGACGGTTTTGAGTCCGTCAGTGGCGATGTTGAAGCAATTTGGCCAGAATAACTTGAAAGCGTTGCGCTCATAGCGTTTCAATTGACCGACTGCATTGGCATAGCTCACATTGGTAGCAGCAGTTGGGCTTTTTGCCTCGATATCAACGATCGGCAACCCGTTCAAAAACACCATAATATCGGGGCGGATATTCTCGGTGTTCCCTTCGAAATAGAATTGGTTGGTAACGATAAATTGATTGTTTGCGACATCTTCAAAATCAACCAGTTTGTAGTCTCGCATTTTCTGAGTTTCTTGATCCTTGATGTTGATCCCATTTTTCAGCACATTCAAGAAATCCTCATTGCTATCATGCTTCTTTACTTCACGGACAACAGAAAGTGCCTCATCGTCATCAATCTTGTTCACTCGTTTGACTGCCTCCAACAAAAGAGAGGTGATGAGATATTCATTTTCGAATTCACGAAGCTTGCTGAACTCTTGTGGAGAGACATATTCAAAACCAAGCGTCTCTTTCAGAAACTTGATGATGTAGTTTTCTACAGTGTGTTGTTCGTTGAATTTCATACCTTAAACTTATCTTTTAGAAATTGATAGGCAGCATCTGAATACTTTTGGACATAGTGTTGTCGACTCACCTGGACAGCCTGGTGATATTTGTCGTTACCCTTCATGTTCAGTTCCGTTATCTTATTTAGGACCACATGTCTACCTATACCTAACTTTTCAGCAAGCGTAGTAAGTATGTATGGATAGTCCTTGTTGATATCGGTTTTTTTAACAAAAACTGGAAGTGCTTCACGTTGAGTTGATCCTCCTTTTGCGATGTCAACATTAATTGTGTGGTTCTTTGGCGCTTGCACGAACACTACTTTTAATAACTCGGCTCTTGAGAGAAAAGATCCCAAAGCACCACGATTAATGAGTCGGCGGTTGCTGGATTGTTTAAATTGTTTTTCAAAATCATCCTGTGCAATATATTGAGTACCTGAATATGCAACACCACGCTCTAACAGATATAGAAGCCTCCTTTGTTTTTCTGACTTTTTCCCTACCTTTAACAATCCTTCAATGCTGTCTGCATATGTTAGATTACTATCCGTTGAAATTGATAAAAGGCTAGCTTTGAATAAGTCATCATGCCCTCGAAACTGTGTAATGAATAGTTTTTTATAAGTTTGATAAGAAGAAAACATGAGATAGTGAAGCACATCTGTATGAATTTCAGGTAATACATCGTGCGAGGCCTCGTTACGAAGAGATATGAGTTGCTGTATTGCCTGTTGTTCGATATCACCTATTTTTTTGTGATCATTGTAGATCTTCCAAACAGACTGTTCAGCACTAATAGTTTTACTCCGATCTCTAGGATCAGTGACACTACTACCTAGTTTCAAGAGCACTGCTTTGCTGAGTAGCTCAATCGCATTACTCATCAAAATCAAAGCTGATTCACTGCGATATGAGTTACTGATATTGTTAAAATTATTTATAGCATCAATGAAAGCTCGTTTAGAGCTATTCACAAGTAGTGTTCTTTTGTAAATACCTCGAGCCATAATCAAATCGTTCTTACTTTCCCACTCAACAAATCTTTCATCAAACCTTTTTTAAGAAAATCCAGTTTCACTTTCAACTTTTTATTAACTAAGATTTTTTCGTCAACTGACTGAAGTATGCTCGCGATTTTCCGTTGGCTACTCTTGTCACTTGGAAAGGCTACTATCTTACTGTGAACATCATTTCTATTGAGAGTTGGTACTCCAGTGCCAGAATAAAAACGCTCGAGCTTAAAGTTCTGAAGGAAGTAGTAAACAAACATTGGATCATTATTGTAGAATTCTTTCACATACAACGTTGTATTTAGAGGCCAGAAATCTCGTTCAACATAAAATACCTTTCCAATTGTACCGCTCCTTCCAGTTATAACACCTGGACCTTTTACCTTAGCTTCCTTGTGGGTATCGGTAATGCCATTAGAACTAACAAGTGGGAATACGCCCCGTTCTCGTTTATGTGTTGGTAGGTCAAAACCTCTCTGTAAAACCATGAGGTTATCAAATCGACCGATATGCCACCCCTTCTTTTTCTTAAAAAACTTTTGTAATAATCCTCTTTTGAGCTTTTCGGTGGTAGCAATAATCTCATCAGTTTTCTGAATCTCTTCATCTACTGACCCTAAAATCTCAGCGACCTTCTCTTGTTCAGGAAGTGGCGGGATTTCAATCTGAAGCCTGTAGACTTCTTCCCGATTTAGTCCAGGTGTGCCCGAGGCGGTATTCATCTTGTCGAGAGCGAGAGTCTGAAGTTTGTAAAACAGCCAGCGAAGATCTAGGGATGGATCACTTTCAACATAGTATGTTGTATCTATTGGCCAGAAGTCTTCATCCGACCAGGTTATAGCACCTATCGTTCCTTTACGCCCAACAATGATTCCGGGACCTTTCACTAGGGATTCAGTATGTAGACCAACACGGCCATTTGAGCCAAAAACAGGAACATGCCCAGAAACTCTTTTTGATTCGGGTAAACTTGCGCCATATTGTAACTGTATACGGGAGTCAAACCGTCCGCTTTGCCACCCGTTTACAGTCCTATTGTTAGCAGCTTTTTTCTTCATATTGAATCAAATACTTCTCCACAACCTGCTTATTAAAAGCACAGAGTAACATCCGCAGTTTTGCCAATACTTCGAAAAACTTCATTCGCGCTAACGGTTCTATGATCGGACTCATTTTGATAACAGACATACCTTTCTGGTCTATTTCCTGATGGAAGTGCTCCTCATTGAGGATAGTATTAAAAACCATTCTCACAGACAGGTTTTTTTGACCAACTTCGATACAAATCGGATCTTGATCAAGAATCTTTTGGTATGCTTCCAGCCATTCGGATACCCTCTGTGAATCAAAATTCTTTTCGATAAAAAACTGACAGATGTTTTCGAAGTTAAACTTATTCTTATCTTTCAGGATAAACATCCGCACATCCATCAAAAATGATTTTACCAAATCTTCGTTCGGAAACTCAGACGTGACTTTACCCGAAGCGCCAGCCTTCACTGAAATAGTAACTTTCTGATGATTTAATGCTGAGTACTTATCGGCACAAAGCACATGTGCTTTTTCCTTAAAGCGCCCAATATCTCGAATGTTTATTTGGCCGGCGATCAATTTAGTCATGCGTTTTAGTGAGATCAAATTCATCGAGTCTGTCTTTAAGACCTAAGACATGATCAATATAGAAGTTATGATTGCCGATAAAATCATCCCACTTTACGGGGTATATGTACGAATGATCACTTCCGTAGTGATGGTAGTTTCCACACGTAGCACAAAGATTACGCTTGTGCTCATTCCGATTGAACATGTTGGACGAAATTATATTAAAGAAGTTTTGTGTTTGAACTTCAGTCATGCAACTATAGTTTTTTATTCCGTGATCATAACTACTAGTCTCGTCTGGCAGAATGATCGCCAAAACCCCATTTGTATAACTGGTACGATCGTCTCTTGTTTTTTCCCTTAGGGAGTATGCTACTTCTCTGGGAATCCATTGGAGCTTTTCGAACCCTGCGCCCTTCATATTCTTGGAAATGAGAACGATCGTAACTGTGCTGTCGTATATCCTGTCGTATAGTTTTTGTTGGATTACTTCCTCAGTGAGATGACTGAGATCTTCATCATCCTTCTCTGCTTTGTTGGTGTGATCAGTCAAAACTCTCTGCATCAAATGATCCACATAATCACGCGCAGTTAAATAATTCCCATTCTCGATACCAGATGCCCAGTGACTCCAATCACAATTTGTATTTTGCCTTACGGTCTTGTCACCATACTTGTAGCTGATGAATACCTTTGCCATAGACTATTTCATGTAAAATATCACGTACATGGCAGCAGTCAGGAGTAGTCCGTAAAAATACCGTAGCGTTGGTGAAAACATACAAAAAATAACTGTATTCTGCGCCTTTCCTTGAAACTCTTTCACATCCATAGAGAAGTCTATCTCTTCCTCACATTGTTTCCGTACCTTGTTGTACAGATCCCGAAACATCTTTTCTTGAGAAAGAAAGTACCCATCGTAGCACCAAAAAAGAACGGTGAGAATTGCAAGAAAAACAATTGGCAACTTTCCACCATCAACTTGCGTTAGTAGCACTAGAACACCAGCGATAAGAGTTACAATCCATCCACGAAGATAGAACAAGTTTCCAGCCATTCTTGAGATGACGCCCTGTATAAGTTCAAGGTGTTTCAGCTTCTTGTCTTCCATAGGTCTTTAATACTTCAGCTCATTCAAATAGTTAGTAACCTTCTTATCAACCTCCACGCGTTCCTTCTCAAGATTCATCAATTCCTTGCGCACTGCTGAGACATCAATCTTTTCCTCTTTCTCACCATTCTCTACATATCGTCGGACATTGAGGTTATATTCATTTTCTTCAATTTCCTTAAGATCAATCACTCGGGCGTAGCCATCGACATCCTTGAAGTTGTCGTACGTCTTCACGATTTTCTGGATATCCTGATACCGGAGTGAGTTCTGATTCTTCCCTTCGGAGAAGTCCTTTTCTGCATCGATAATCAAAACCTTCCCTTGTCGTTCTTTTGGTTTATTCCTATTGAAAATAATGATAGCTACGGGAATACCCACCCCATAAAACAACTTGGCGGGCATGGCGATAACAGCTTCAATAAGATCATTTTTTAGCAACTGTTCCCGAATACGGCCAGGCGTATCTCCCTTGAACAAAACTCCATGGGGGCAAACAACGCCTGCACGACCATTTGAATTCATGGACTTGATAATATGCAGGATAAACGCGAAGTCCGCATTCTTCTGTGGAGGCATGTCATACCCGTCGAGACGACCAAAACGGTCAGACTTAAACAGTTCCCATTCCCATTCTTTGATCGAGTATGGAAAGTTGGCCACGCAAATATCGAAGGTCTTGAGTGAGCCGTTTGGATTGAGAAACTGTGGATTGGCAAGCGTGTCACCACGCTGAATATCCGCGCTGTCGAGGCCGTGCAAGAACATATTGATCTTGGCGATAGCGAAAGTCCCGATATTAATCTCCTGACCATAGAGATACAGCGTCCGGGCTACTGCTTCACCTTCCTTTTCCTTGAGATTATGAAAAGCCTCAAGGAGAAATCCTCCTGAACCCACGGTTGGGTCGTATATATGATCCTTCTTGTGGGGCTTGAGAATTTGAATGATGACCCGCTCAACTTCACGGGGAGTGTAGAATTCACCACCTTTTTTCCCGGCATCCGCAGCGAACTGCTTGATGAGGTACTCGTACGCGTCTCCCAAAACATCAGAGTTGATATAGGTGTCGCCGAAGTTGTACTGGGAAAAGTGATTGATGAGTCGCTGGAGTGTTTCGTTCGGAAACTTGTCCTTATTGGCGAAGTCGAGATCATCGAATATTTTGTCGAGCTTCGGACTGTTCGCATTGGTCAGCTTGTCGAAAACCTCGTTTAATTTCTGACCGATATTTTCCGAGCGTTCTTCAACTACTGACCAGCGGCACTCTTTCGGAACCTGGAAACGGTGATTGTAATCTGCACGGGCAAGAGTTTCATCTTTGAAATCTCCCATAAGCTTTTGATACTCCTCGTCCCATACATCACTGATACGCTTGTAAAACAGGAGGCCAAAAATGTATTTCTTGTAATCAGAGCTATCAATTTTTCCTCGAAGAATATCAGCGCTCTTCCAAAGAAATTGCTCGAGCTGTGGAAGCGTGAGCTTGCTACCCATTTTATCAACGATTGCTTGGATATCTTGGGGACGATATTTACGGTCGCCACGCTTGCCAACCCGTAGAGGCACAAGGATTCCTTCTTTCTCCCAGTTCCGCAGGGTGTCCTGATGGATACTGAATATCTCCGCTACCTGCCCAATTGAGAGTAGCTCGGGCATCCCTTTGAGTTTTTGTTGGATATCTTTACGCATAATGTGAGTCATGATTCCTTAGCACCCACAGTATACATCTCAGAATTGTGTACGTCAAGTGTTCATAGGTTATCATATGTCTTTTGGTATATTTATGCTTTAAAATAAGGGGTTTTTAGAGGTTATTTCTCCTCTAGACAAGTATCCGGGTCTGCGTCATTCATGGGGTAAAGGCTATGAGTAACCACCTAGATACCAGAAAAGTGGCTCTAGAGAGCCAAATAGATCCATCAACCACTACTAAAGTGAGGTATTGCCTTTATGCCCGAAAGAGCACCGAATCCGAGGAGCGACAGGTACTTTCCATCGATTCCCAAGTAAAGGAGATGCTTCAGATCGCTGACCGGGATGGGTTGGAAATTGTCGAAATCCGAAGAGAGAGTCACTCTGCCAAGTCATCAGGTGGCCGACCTGTTTACAACGAGCTTATTGAGGACATCCGTAAGGGTCGCTTCAACGGGATCCTCACCTGGGCACCCGATCGACTCAGCCGAAACGCTGGTGATTTGGGATCGCTTGTCGACCTCATGGATCAGAAACTTCTCCTTGAGATTCGTACGTATGGGCAATGCTTTACCAATTCACCGAATGAGAAGTTTCTTCTCATGATCCTCGGCTCACAGGCAAAGCTCGAAAACGACAATCGAGGCGTGAATGTGAAGCGAGGACTCAGAATGCGCTGCGAGATGGGTATGTGGCCGACCTGTGCCCCAACCGGATATCTCAACGTCATGTCGCCCGATCGGAAAGGGCAGGTAATGATCGATCCGGAACGAGGTCCGATTGTAAAGAAGATGTTCGAGAGGGTGGCTATGGAACGCTGGAGCGGACGGAAGCTTTACCACTGGCTCAAGTTTGACCTCAACTTCAAGTCCAAAGGCAACAAAAATCTCTCGCTCAGTAATATTTACCGCATTCTCCAAACTTCTTTTTACTACGGCCCATTTGAGTATCCACGAGGAAGTGGCAAATGGTACGAAGGTAAGCATGAACCTCTCATTACTAAGGAGCTCTTCGATCTCACTCAGGAACAATTGAAACGAGACCGGATTACTCGAGATAACAAGGAGTTCGCCTTCACGAAACTCATTACCTGTGGGCTCTGTGGATCGGGTATCACCGCCGATGAGAAGTACAAGAAACTGAAAAGCGGAGATACGGCAACGTACATCTACTATGGGTGCACCCGATCACGAGATCTCTCCTGCAAGCTGGGATATCTCCGAGAAGAAGAGTTGATCGCTCAGATGGCGAAGATGATTGACGTGATTGATATCAACGAAATCGGGCTGAAGCGTCAGTTCGAGGACGAAGTCGAACGCTACAACAAATTCCAGCATACCGTGCTCCGGATGCATGGTCAGGAAGCAGAGATTGAGAAGAAACAAGAGTTCGATATCCGAACCTACGCCAAGTACATCCTGCGAGAAGGACGAATGATTGAGAAACGAGAGCTTTTGGCGAGTCTCAAAAGCCGATTGATCCTAGGAAAAGATAAGAAATTAACTCTCAGGAAGTATGAAACCACCATAAAACCTGAATGTTGATTTTTGTCCCTTAAAAAGCTATACTCGAGGTACAATACTGCCTAAACTCGTAGCAATACGGGCATGGCGCAATAAAACCCTTAGCAACAGAAACGGCCCTATGGCCGGTACTTGTTGCTAAGGTCGACATCCGAAAGGGTGCCGAGGCAGTCCGAAAGGATTGTCACCGGTTCGTAGGGCCCTTTGTGTTCTCAGAACTGGATTCTCCAATTTAATAATCCCTTAGCAACAATAATATGGAGCAGCCGCTTCAGCCTTCGGGACAGGCTCAAAACGTCCCGGTGAAGAAGGCATGGTACAAGAAATGGTGGGTCATAACTATCGCAGTCATAATGGTTCTCGGCGCCATTGGGAGCGCCGGCGAAGACAGCAAAAAAGTGACGGACAATCAGTCAACAACTACCGTAACTCCTGTTGAGGAAACAAAAAAGGCCGAGCCAGAAAAAGTGATGGAACCAGAAAAGATCACTCCAGAGGTAGTCGTGACGAGTGCCGCCCTTTCGAAGGCGTACTCAGAAAATGAAGTCTCTGCTGATGCAAAGTACAAAGATAAGCTCATCGAAGTTTCTGGGAAGGTTGTCAGTATCGACAATGGTACGTTCGATAACGAAATCATCATAAGGCTTTCTGATGGCCAATATGATTTCAACGGACTACATTGTTACATGAAAGAGAGCGAGCGAGATAAGGCTCTAACAATGAAAAAGGGTCAGACAGTAACTCTCATTGGCAAAGGTAACAGTGCGACTATTGGATCGCCCGTACTGAAAAATTGCTGGGTAAAGTAAGTTAGTAGTATCTACATACTAAAACCGCCAGTCAGGCGGTTTTAGTATTGTTGTTATCCCTTAACAGTAACTCAAACTTGTATGTGAACCAGTACTCAAAAACATTCTCTACCTTCAACATTATCTGATAAAGAACCAAAATATTAATATGGGATTGATCTTGTAAATAAAGCTCTCGACCCTTTGATTCAGGAAAACGGAAAACTTCAGCAGATTCGTCTAAACGAGAAATATCTTGAAACACTTTTTCCAGGAAAGTGATAAGTTCCTTGTCTTCTTTCAATAAATCAATTTTCTTCACTAACTTTTTAGTCTCGTTCCATAATTTCAAAATATCATGTCCTGCTGCCCTGGCATCCTCATGATTGTAGTAATAGGAGAGAAAGTTAATCATACCCTTTAGAGCAAGCTCTACTGCGTGTCTATACAGATAAAAAATTGGATATATGGATATATCAATATTTCTCCTCCTTTGTAAAACATCTTCAGCTACAGTTCTTGCTGCAAAAAAGTATCCCCTAGAGTAGTCTGTGTATGTATATGGACCGCCATTTGTTCCAACACATGCATTAAAGTCTGAAATCTCACGATCCCATTTAAATAAATCCCCACTCTCATATCCCAGGTCCCAATTTTCCATACAACGCTAGAAGAATCAATATACCATAAAAGCCGCTAAAAAAGCGGCCTTTATTTAAAGGGTGTTTAGGTCACCCTCGATACTATGAGCTTGATGCGGAGAGGGAGGGATTCGAACCCTCGAGAGCGATTAAGCCCTGCCACGTTAGCAGTGTGGTGCCTTCAGCCAGCTCGGCCACCTCTCCAAAATTACGCTTTACTCTAGCATAGCCGACTCGTCCCTTCAAGCCTAGGAAGCGGACGGGTATCTACCCGGAAACTACCGAGGGACGGGGCAGCCTTCACCTTCGACAGATAAGTGACTTTCCATTAGACTACAGGGGCGCTAATTCCTCACTTTTTCCTATGGATGAAACACCGCTTCACTCCGAGCAGCCCGCCGTGGTTCCAAAACCCAGAGCGGCAAAGTTCACTGTCAGCAATCGGATGCTTGCCCTCCTTTTCGTAGGCGCTATTGCGCTCGGAAGCGCCTACGGCTATCGCGGCCTCTTCATCGCCGCAACTGTCGATGGCAGCCCGATCAGCCGGATCGCTGTCATTCAAAAATTAGAGCAACAGAATGGAAAGAATATCCTTGATGCACTAGTGACTGACCGGCTGATCCAAACGGCAGCAGCCCGGCTCAGCATCACTGTTGATCCCTCAGAAATCGATGCGGAGATCGAAAAAATCACAGCCCAGATAAAGGCCCAGGGGCTGACGCTCGATGACGTGCTCCGTCAGGAAGGACTGACGCTCTCCGAAGTCCGCCAGCAGATAGCAACGCGCGAACAACTCAGGAAAATCCTCGGTGACTCGCTCGTCGTCACGGATGAGGAGATCGATGACTACTTGTCGAAGACCAAGCTTTCCCCTCCGAAAGAAATACCTGAATCGGACTTTCGGGAAGATATTAGGAGACAACTCAGTGATCAGAAGTTCGGAACCGAAGCTGAAAAATGGATCGCTTCAGCGCGGGAAGCAGCTGATATCCAATATTTTGCAGGTTACGCGAAACCGGATGGGAAGGCGAACGCAATAGCGCCAGACGAAACCCCTGCCCCATAAAAAGACCTGGCCCAACAGCACGATAACGGACTGGCCGCCCCTCTATCCAGGGGCGGCCCTTTCAGTCTCATTAAAAATATCTGCAGGACTTGAGGGACAGGGAACCGCTTATCTCAGGAATTCCACTACCGTACCGAAATCTCTCCGGACTTTCTGACGCGTAGCTGCCGGATCGATCCCGCGATAACCAATCGACAGCATCACTGTCGCTGTGAGATTCTTTTCGGCCAGACCGAGCGCTGCATCGACTCCTCTCGGATCAAAACCCTCCATCGCTGCATTATCAATACCGAGAAGCGATGCTGCCTCCATCATCATCCCAAGCGCGATATATACCTGCCGTGAAACCCAAGCGTCAAGCGCCGCATCATCACGACTCGCAATCACCCCGTCGAGCATCTCCTTGAAACCAGCAAGCGATTTTGGATCCTGTTGCTGGATTTCTGCGGTACGAGCAATACGTTCGTGGACAATATTCTCACGCACATCCGTCCGACGAGCAACAACGATGAGATGCGAAGCCTCGGTTACTTTTGATTGATCATAGCTCGCCGCCCGAATCCGCCTGCGGACTTCTGAATTCTCCACCACGATAAACTTCCATGGCTCAAGCCCGTAGGAGCTTGGCGCGAGCCGCCCGCTTTCAAGAATAACCTTTAGGTCGCTCTCGCTCACTCTCTTCAGCGGGTCGAAAGACTGTACGGCATAGCGCCACTCGAGCGCCTTTACAACATTCTCCTGCATACGATGTATAATAGAGGTGTATTAGATTTATTGCTTTATTAAGCAAAGTATTATATATAATATAGTACTATATATAGAGTAGTACTCTATAGCGTATGCGTCAAGTCCGACCGAAAAAAAGACCGTCTGAAGCACAGTGCCCAAAGCGAGCACTCGAAATGTTCGGTGACTACCAGACGCTCTCCATTGTTGATACGCTTGCCATCGGAGAAATGCGCTACTGCGAGCTTCAGCGCGCGCTCGGCAACATGAATCCCGTCACTCTCGCTCGCCGGCTGAAAAAACTTGAGGACCAAAGGATTATCGAGCGGCGCAAGGAAACCATTGATAAGCTCTCCGTTGCCTATCGACTCCTTCCGAAAGGCGAGCATATGCTCCCGGTGCTCCGGAGCATCAAGGAATTTTCTGAAAAATACCTTGGCTAGCCTTGGGCAAAGATGACCGGTAAAACATCTTCTTCAAGAAAATATCAGGTAAGAGGCAGTCTTCACAGGACGAGCCCCGCCCCGCAGAAAAATCCCAATTCCCGCCTGCTTACGTTTTCGCATAGGCATCAGGGGAAATAGCGATGCCCGCTGCTCATCTCTCATTTCAAATCTGACAGCTAAGCATACTTTAGATTTATGGATATACTCATCATCATTGGTTCCGTCCTTGCCATTACCGCGATTATCGGCAGCATCGTCCCTGCCCTCCCCGGTCCGATCCTCGGGTACGGAGCACTCGTTCTCCTCTACGTCTCCCGTGGCGCCGACGGTATCACGCCCGTCTCCCTCGGTATTTTCGGAGCCTTCCTCATTCTCGTCACGATCATTGGCTACGTGGCGCCGATCTGGGGGGCACGTTTCTCCGGTGCATCCAAACGCGGGGTCTGGGGAGCGGTCCTCGGAGCGATTCTTGGGCTGATTTTCTTCTTGCCGCTCGGGCTCTTCCTCGGAGCCTTCCTCGGAGCAATCATCGGCGAGCTTTCGACCGGCAAAGATGGTAGCGCAGCCCTCAAGGCCGGCATCGGCACCCTCCTCGGTTCCGTCATGGTTATTTTTCTCCAGACCTTGTTCGCTCTCGTGATGGCCGGGTATTATTTCTACTCCCTCATCCGGAACTGATCCCCACCATTCCTATGGATACACGGCTTTTCCCCGCCACCGAGCGCGGACATATCACCTGGGATTGGCTCGATACCTACCACTCATTCAGCTTTGGTCATTTCTACAACCCAGATCTCATGGGTTTCGGCGCGCTCCGGGTTGTAAACGATGACACGATCGCCCCCGGTCAAGGCTTCGGCCAACACCCGCATAGTGACATGGAAATTATCACTATCCCTCTTTCGGGAGCGGTTGAGCACGAAGATAATACCGGTGCGCATGGCATAACGCCCGCCGGCTCCGTCCAAGTCATGTCAGCCGGCCGGCATGTCGCGCACTCAGAGAAGAATGCTTCAGCAACTGAACCGCTTTCACTTTTCCAGATCTGGATCGAGCCAAAAAACTACGGCATCGAGCCGCGTTATGAGGAAAAGACTTTTGATCCCAAAGACCGCGAATCCGTGTGGCAGCTCCTGGTTTCTGGCGACGGCCGTAGCGGATCTCTCCCGATTCATCAGGATGCCTTCATCTCGCTCGGCCGCTTCGGCTCCGATGCCCCATTCAACTATACGCTTCGCCAAAGTGGCAATGCCGTGTTTGTCATGATCGTGGAAGGGCAAGCGACTATCAGCGAACATGCTCTCGGCCGCCGCGATGCGCTCGGAATAAGTGATACGATTTCATTCGATGGAGTGATGCAGAGAGATGGCGAGATCATGATCATTGAGATCCCATATTGAGATTCCCAGCTGATCGAATAAAATAAGCAAAAAGAAAACCGCCCGATGAAGGGCGGCATTCTTTTCCGATGTTTAGGCCTGGTCCCGGTTCTCGAGCGGACGCGCTTCGTTCACAGTGAGCGTGCGACCATCGAGTTCCTTGCCGTGCCAGAGTTCGATGGCCTTGGCAGCCTCTTCCGGAGTGGACATCTCGACGAACCCGAAACCGCGTGAGCGGCCCGTGGCCCGGTCGATGATGATCTTCGTAGAGACGACCGTACCAGCCTGCGAGAAGGCGACCTTGAGGTCTTCCTCTGTGGAGCGGTACGGGATACCACCGACGTACAGACGTGTCGACATAGTGTAAAACTCTCTAGTTATGCAATCTATGTAAGACGACCTTCTGGCTTCATTCACGTAACTGGCTGGCCCTCTGTGGACCGATACCGCGTACACGCCGAAATTCCGACCGAGAAACCTTACTGTTGCACTTAGACCATAGCATGAACAAGCCATAAAGGCAAGATCCGTAGCCTATGCTACAATGGGACAGGAAAGTAAACACTAACTATTTCTGTATGCAGAAAACGACGCATTTCACGGTGTCTCGGGACAAGAAAGGCGGCTACCGCTGGAAATTGATCGGAGCCAACGGCGAGACAGTCGCCACTGGTGAGAGCTACAAATCCCGCGCTTCGATGATGAATGCCGTAAAAAAGCTCCGAGTTTGGGCGGCTACTGATCGAATTGAGGAATCCACAGCAAAAAAGACAGTCAGAAAATCAACCAAAGCAGCCTAGCCCGCGTAAGCGGGCTTTTTTATTTTCGCTCATGGATTTCTTCTATCGTCCAATGATTGTGCCGAATTAGCCATTGAAACACAAGGAGTCCCATATTCCAGGGAAGCATCGAGAGGATCACTACCAATATGGCTGCCGTATCACGAAAAAGTGTCTCGGCAAGAAATATCGCCAGAGTAAAATTCATATAAGAAAGCGCCAGTGTGACTGTTATACGGTCTTTTTTTGATCGCCAGAAACAAGCGACGTAAGCGAGCCCATGAAAAAGTACGAAAAGTACCGTCATAACAGCGAAAGCTTCGATGGCAACGCTTCCGCTGAAACCCTCCTTGAGAGATTCGCTATTCCTCGAAGCGATCGCCGCTACGAGAAGCCAGAGGGACAGTACTGAGCCCGCACGCATAACTCCCCCGCCCCACCTGATAATTTCACGGCCGAAAGAAAAAAAACGAACAAGTTGCGCGAGGGCGATCGGCACGGCCATAACAAAAAATAGGGATTGGAACATGGTCCAGGGGGCATACGTCACAACTCCATTGTTCAGGCTGCCGAGAATGAGCGGGAGTGTCACTACCGAAAGCAGTGAAGTACCCGCAGTCAAGAGAAGCGCCAAGGGCACATTCCCCCGGATCATATCCACAAAGAGCGGCGATGTCATACCAGCCGGCATCGCTGCCAAGAGGACAAGGGGGGCCACCAGTCCAGGAGAAAGCCATGTGGTCAGCACTAAAACAAAGATCGGGAAAATAACCAACCGAAGCGATGCAACCACCACAAAGAGTTTTCGATCCCGAAGCTCTGAAAGGACTGAATGGAGATCGATCTTGAGACCGCTTGTAAAAAAAATAAACTGCAACAGGATACTGGTCCAGCTATAGTACGGGACAAACCAGGAAGGAATCACTAATCCAAAAATTAGGGCCGCGGCGAGGCCAAAAAATGGTAGATCATCTAGTCTCCGATGAGAAAAGGAGGGAATCATAGCTGCTCAATCTAATTATCAAGAAGAGGGGCGATCTCAGAGATGATTCGTTCGGAAATTTTTTCATATCCCCGATCGTTCGGATGGACCGCATCGCTCATAAGTGCCGGATCACCGAAAACCCCTTTGAGTATATCTTCAATATAGAGGGATTTCGTTTCCTCAGCCAACGTTTCATACCAGCCATCTGCTCCACCGCCGATGATGCCACTTCGGACGCCGATAAGAACAATGGCTGCACCATCCGATTGGAATGCAGAAATAATCGATCTTAGGTTTTCAAACGTCTCTTCACGTGGAATTTTCTGTAGAAAATCATTACCGCCGAGCAGGATTATGGCTACTCGCGGATGCTCTATGACTGCACTGCTTACCCGGGCAAGCCCCTGCCGCGTTGTATCACCCGCTATTCCGTAATTTAAGACCGGTTCACCAAGACCCCTTTCAAGAAGGTTCGGTAGATCATGTCCCGTACTTGCCCCTACCCCCTCGACCAAGCTATCTCCAAAAAAGAGAATCGGGCCCGTTGATCGAAGAGGGACATTCCGGAGGGGTTGGTCTCGAAAAACTAAATAGGCTACTCCAATTCCGGAAATAACAATGCTTGCGAAAATGAAGGCTCTTTTAAACATCGCCATACTATTTAGATCCTGGTAAAAAGATGTTCCTGCTCTGATGGCACGATCTGATGTGCTCTGCTACGCACGCAAGCCACGGCCTGTCTTAAAGAGATACCAGGTGTAGATGAAAAGTCCGGCTGTGAGAGATCCAAGGAGTCCAGCCGCAAGTGTCACCGAGACATCAGAAACGCCGAGGAAGCCGTAACGGAAACCATTCACCATATAGAGAATCGGATTCCCGTGCGAGACCGATTGCCAAAAAGGCGGCAGCATGGTGATCGAATAGAAAACTCCCCCGAGATAGGTCAACGGTGTCAGGACGAAATTCGGCACGATCGATATCCCGTCGAAACTGTTGGCGAAGACACCATTCAGAAGTCCAATCATCGAGAAGAGTACCGACGTGAGGAGAGCGAAGAGCAACATAATTCCAGGATGCGCCATCGTGACATCGGTGAAAAAACTCGCCACAACCATGACAAGCGTCGCGATCGTCATCCCGCGCAAGACACCGCCCGTGACATAGCCCGCGATGACGACCGGGTACGGCGTCGGCGACACCATGATCTCCTCGAGCGTTTTCTGGAATTTCGCGAAGTAGAAGGAGGAGACGGTATGCATGAATGAGCTCATGATAACTGACATCATGATGAGGCCAGGAACAATGAATTCCATGTAGGTATAGCCATTGATCGGCGCGATTTGCGATCCGATAAAGCCACCGAAGATAACAAAATAGAGCGACATGGTAACAACCGGTGGCAAAAGCGTCTGTGACCACACTCGCAGATAACGGATAGCCTCCTTGCGGACGATCGTGGCATAGGCGACCCAAAGTTCGGAAGGGTTCATGACAATCAGGATTTATTGGATTTTCCAGTCTTCTGCACAAAGAACTCTTCGAGCCGGTTCGTCTTGTTCCGAAGACTCTTCACCTCAAGGCCAAGTCCATGGAGTGCTAGGAGCGCCTTATCAAGCGTATGTTCTTTGGTCAGTGTAAGCTCGACCGATCGATCTCCGACCGAGGCCCGGAACGGCTGCAGCTTCGCAATACCTTCCGTCGAAACGCTGCTGCCGAGGTCGAAGACGAACGTCTCCTCCTCCATCGAGGCAAGGAGCGTTTTGATCTCACCGCGCTCGACAATTTCCCCTTGATTGATAATGGCGACGTGGCGGCAAAGCTGCTCAGCCTCTTCGAGATAGTGCGTCGTAAGGATAATCGTTACACCAGCAGCATTCAGCTCACGAAGAAAATCCCACATGTCGCGTCGAAGTTCGATGTCGACACCTGCCGTCGGCTCATCAAGGATGAGTAGTTTTGGCTCATGGACAAGACCACGTGCGATCATGAGTCGGCGTTTCATGCCGCCCGAGAGGGAACGGGCCTGCTCATGCCGCTTTTCCCAAAGTCCCAGTTGCTTCAAATATTTCTCTGCAGCAACCAGCGCGCGCTTCCGCGGGATCCCATAGTACCCCGCCTGATCGACAACGATGTTCTCGACTTTCTCGAATATACCGAAATTAAACTCCTGCGGCACGACACCGACATGCAGCTTGGCTTGAGCTGACTCTTCATCAATCGACAAGTCACCAATCTTTACCTCGCCCGAATCTTTGTTGACGAGACCGGAAACGATCCCGATGAGCGTTGTCTTGCCGGCACCATTCGGACCGAGGAGCGCGAAGAAATCCCCTTCCTCCACTTCAAGACTGACGCTCTTGAGCGCTACAACGCCGTTTCCGTACGTCTTCTTGAGCTCTTTGATCGAAAGTGCGGATACCATATTTTTTAGGCCTTTTCGTTCGGCTTCAGCGGTAGCGTGCCAATGTAGTCAGCCTTGCCAAGCGGCATCCCCTGATTCCGGAGTATGTCATACGCCGTCGTCACGTGGAAGAAGAAGTTCGGAAGATACGATTCAAAAAGCGCTTCTTCCCCGAGAAGATATGTGTCTGGGACATACGGAAATAGTATGCGCCGAGACTCCGAACCTTCAAATTTCGCCGGGTCAAGTGTTTTGAGGTATGCGACCGTCTTTCTAGTACGATCGATTAGTTCTGATAGGGTCGATTCCGTATCCTCCATTTTTGGCGGCTCTTCCCCCGCCAAGCGAGCCGATATCGACTTGGCATTGTCGGAAGCAATCTGTATCTGGCGGACGAGGGGGAACATATCCGGAGCAAGCCTCGATTGAAGTATTTCTTCCTCGGTTTTCCTGGTTTCTTTTGCCCAGACCGTCGCCTTTTCAAGAATACCAGCGAGATTTCCAAGCATTTTAGTGTAAACAGGTACTGAGAAATGGTAAAGATTCATAATATCAACTTTACTAAATTAACCCCCCGCCTTCATGATATCATCGGCAGCCAGGACAAAATATCCCTCCGAGGAAGTATTTTGGAAAATGACAGATTAAACCATGTGCGTTAGGGGTTCAGCGGATTTCGTAGGTCAGAGTCACATTCACCTTAGTTTCATTGGTGCCCGGCTCAATAGAAGGGGCGGCCGCGCCGCCAACACCGATAGCCGAAGATTTCATGCTGAGTTCGCTATCCCCACCATATCCGAGCATTTGCGGTGACTCATAGATCGATACGAGCCGACCCATTTCAAACCCGGCGTCTTTTGCTAAGCGGACAGCCTTTTCTTGAGCTTTCTTGATGGCTTCCTTCCGAGCATCTGCCTTGGCCTCATCCTCATCATCCACCGTAAAGACTACCTGCGAGACATTATTCGCCCCCTTCTCGACCACGCCGGAAAGAAGATCGCCAATTTTTTCCGTATCTTTGACCGTGACACGGAGTGTTTGCGTGAGCGAATAGCCACTGATGCTCGGCTGAGGACAGACCACGAGACCGGAGCAGTTCGGATAATCGTACCGCGGAGAAAGCGTATATTCATCGGTCTTCAGGTCTTTTTCAGAGATGCCCGCCTCCTTCAGGAACACGTTCACAGCATTCATTTTCTCCGTATTCTTGGCCTGGATCTCAGCTACATTCCTTCCGCCATCCGTAACAACCGAAACTGAAAATTTCGCGACATCCGGTGTGACATCGATCTTTCCTTCGCCATCGACTGAAAAGGTGCGTGTCGGGTAGGTCTTATCGACTGAACGCGAGTATTCGAAAGCTGCCAAAAGCGCCGCAACCGCTATCAGAAGAACTGCAATCGATTTGATTGAATGACGTGTTGATTCCTCAAGCATAGCTAAAAAGCTGAAATATTATGTGGCTCCAGTATAACACCACAAAAAAGGAAAGTCCCTCTCTAGGGAGAAGGACTTTGATACGCGTTTGTGAGCGGGAAAGAAACCGATATCTAGAGCTGCGACTTAAGCTGCGCTAGAGCGTCATTGAACGACTTGGTCGTGAGTGAAGAGCCGCCCACCTTATCAATCGACGAGAGCTCGCTTAACTTCTTTCCCTTTACCGCTGCCGGCAAGCCTTCCGCGAATGCCGTCTGGCGCTTCTTGGAGATATCGTTAGTCGCCAAGATATCGGTCTTTGCATCGACAATCGTCCCCATGGCATCAACCGAAAGCGTGAAGCCGACCGCATCTTCTCCGGAAGGATTCTTATAGGATGTTTTCGCGGTTACTGACTTTGCCGCCTTGGGGGCCTCAGTCATAGTTTCCATTGGCTTCTCCATTGGTTTACCAGCGGACTCGCCGACCATTTTGGGAGAACTTCCTTTCATATCGCCAGAAACCGCGGACGGACTTGCATCCCCGCCTTTCGAGGGCATCAAGAACTTCGCTGCTGCCACGAGCCCGGCCAGCACCGCGACCCCGAGAAACAGCGTACTCTTCTTTATCTGTGACATACTTTAGAAAGTAAAGTGTTTACCTGTCTATTTTGAGGGAAAGATCAGGTTTTATCAACCCCCTCATTTTCTACTCGTAGCGAAGCGCATCGATCGGATTGAGGCGTGCCGCTCGACTGGCCGGATAATACCCGAAAACAATGCCGATCACCGCCGAGACGATTGACGCCAAAAGAATAGAGTCCGTCGATACCTCCGCCGCGATGCCATAACGATTCATCACGTATGAGATCACGAATCCCCAGAAAATTCCGAAAAATCCGCCGGCAAAAGTCAGCACACCTGCCTCGAAAAGAAATTGGATCCGGATTTCACGTCCACGCGCCCCTATAGCCTTGCGAAGGCCGATCTCGCGAGTCCGTTCTGTTACTGATGTAAGCATCATGTTCATGATACCGATACCGCCAACGATGAGCGATATGCCAGCAACTGCGCCGAGAAGCGTCGTAAATGTTCCTGTCACAGATGAGGCTGTCGCAACAATGTCAGCCTGATTTAAGATTGAGAAGTCAGCGGTGTCATCCGCACTGATGCCATGCGCTTCGAGAAGCACCGAACGCACACTTGCCGCCGCTGACGTCATGTCCTCTCCGGAACGGATCTGGATGTTGATATTGGAAAGATATCGATTTCCAGTGAGAAATTGCTGGGCCGTCGAAACCGGGATATATACAACATCATCGGAACTGCCAAAACCAGTGCCTCCGCGTGCCATAGTTACACCGATGACCGTGAAATCAACCTGGCCGACACGGATTTTCTTTCCCATCGGACTAGTTCCTGGGAAAAGCTCCTCTACAACATCTGGACCGAGCACAGCCACTTTGGCAAGTGAGCGTTCATGGGATTCGGAAATGAAAATCCCGTCTGCAATCTTTACATTTCGAACGGACGGATACTCGGTTGTGACACCCGTCACGCTCGTATTAGTATTCCTTCCTCCGGCTGTTACTTGCTGGCCACGCGCCTGAGCCTCGGCAGCTACAGCTTCGACAGCTGGAACTGCCTCCAATGCAAGAATATCCGCTGTCGTAAGTGATTGCGCCGACCCTTGAGCACCTTGCACAGGAGAGCCCGGCCCCTGCTGTGAGCCCGGTCGAACAATGAGCAGATTCGACCCAATTGCCTGGATATTCTCCTGGATCGCCGTCTGCGCCCCTTGGCCAATTGCAACCATGACGATAACAGAGGCAATCCCGATGACGATGCCGAGAACAGTCAAGCTTGACCGTGACTTGTTCACGGTAACAGCAGTATAGATTTCCCGCATCAGGTCGGGCATGAGCATAGTCCTGTCTCTACGATATTCGATTCAGCCGAGCCTGGACATCGCTGACGAGTTCGCCATCTCGGATCGATAGGATACGATCAGCATGAGCCGCGACCTCATCTTCGTGGGTAATGAGAATAATGGTATGTCCCTGCTCTCGATTGAGGTGCTCAAAAGTCTCAAGCACCTTCTCCCCGGTTTTGGTGTCGAGATTGCCAGTCGGTTCATCGGCGAGGATAAGTGATGGATTATTGACAAGGGCGCGAGCGATCGCCACACGCTGCATCTGTCCACCAGAAAGCTGATTGGAACGATGTTGCCACCGGGATTCGTCGAGACTCACCGCCCGAAGCGCCCGGGCCACCCGCTCGGCACGCTCGCTCTCGGGTACCTCGAGATAGATAAGGGGCAGCATCACATTCCGGAAAACACTTGTCCGCGGCAGAAGATTGAATGACTGAAAAACGAAACCGATTTTCTCACGACGGATAATGGAAAGCTCATCCTCTGAAAGCCCAGAAACGTCTCGCCCCTCAAAACGGTACTCTCCGGACGTCGGCGTGTCGAGCGCCCCCAAAATATGCATAAGGGTCGACTTACCACTCCCGCTCGGCCCCATGATCGAGACGAACTCACCCTTCGCGATCTCGAATGACACATTCCTCAGGACGGTCGTATTCTGATCGCCATTCATGTATGTCTTTGTTATTTCACGACACTCAATCATAAACACTGGCATTCGGTCTTTTAGCGAGAAAATCCGCCACCCCGGCTATTACTCCCCGATCCGCGGAAAAGATTTAGGATACTCCCTTGACCGCTCCCCCCTGTTGCGCTGGTGGTTTGGTTCGAAGTAACCGCTGGAAGTTCAACAACCATACCGACCGATAGTCCACTGACTATCTCTGTGACTATGTCATTTGATAACCCAATGACAACCGATCGTGCCTCCCCCTGGAGGGCATCTTCCCCATTTCGACGGACGGTCACGGCTATTTCCCCTTTCTTGCTAGAAAGAGCAGCATTTGGGACGACGAGCACGTCCTTCTTTTCGGCGACCACAATATCGGCCGTCGCGCTCATACCCGGCTTCAAACCCTCAGGCTGCTCATCAAGCTCGATTTCCGCACCATAGGAAACAACATTCTGCGTCACCGTTCCAATTGTGTCGAGCTTCACAACTCGACCATTGACGGTCACATCGGGAAGCGCAACAAAGCTTAGGCTAGCCGAATTCCCTTCACGGACCTTGGCAGCATCCACTTCATTCAATGCGACAGAAACATGCAACTTCTTCGTAATCACCGAAGCGAGCGCTGTCGTTTGAGAAATGGTGTCGCCGCTTTCAACCGAAAGACCAGTTACGATACCATCAAAGGGGGCGCGAATCGTATAGTCCGCGAGTCGGTCGCGGACCTTTTCGAGAGCGATGACACTTTGCGCGACCGAAACATTGGCAAGCTGTCGCTGGCGCATGTCGTCACGATCCAGCTTTGGATACAAGTCATCAGCTTGCTTCTCTTTGATTTCTGCCTGACGGAGATCCAGTTCGGCTTTGCTGACGTCACGGCGCGCATCCTCATTGTCGAGGACCGCGATGACCTCTCCCTTCCTGACTTCCTGGTCATTCTTCACTGCCACCGCAGTCACAACGATGGCATCGCCCGCAACTACCGGCTTCAGATCGACCTGAGAATCCGCCTCAACCTGACCACTTCCGGAAATGGTCACTCGGAGATCCATTCTTTCCACTTTTGCAGTCCGAACAGTCGCAGCAGAAGAAGGGGTATCCGTTTCAGATATAAAAAACGAATAGTACACCCCTCCGGCCAGGAGAACACTGAGTGCTGCTGTAGCAATATAATGACTGCGAACGAGCGTGAAGATGCTAGTAACATTCATACGGCATTTATTTCAGGCAGTTAGCGGAGTAGTTTCTGGATCGGTCCATCCTGAGAGTTTCGATCGGTATCAAAGACCCGGATCAGATCTGCCTGAATTACCCCGTCGTCACCCGGCTTTCCAAGCACAACAATCCGATCGCCCGACCCGAGATCACTGAAGGCTACTTTCTCGCCACCTTTCATGATGACGGCATCATCGGAAATGACGATGCTGTTTTCTTGGCCCTCGGGACCGCTGACGATAATTAATCCTTCTCGAATCGAAAGAATCTCTCCCGCGACGCCATGGCCACTCCGGAATAGCTTGCCATCCATTTTTTTCATAATCCGATCCTTCATGCCCTGACGCTCGGACTTCATGAAATTACGCTCGTAGTTTTCGCCGAATCGATAAGAAAACCTTGCTTTATGGAGGCCAGCCGAGAACCCGATCGAAAAACTCCCGACTGCCACAAGCACAACCCCAGTTACAGCCGCGACAATTACTAAAATCCGATGGCGCGAACGCAAGACAGGCCTTGGCGATAGAGAACCGTAGGCCGGTTCCGAGGACGCAGGAATTCCCTTTGAGGTTTCTGGCTGCATACGGTTACTTTACGTGATTAGTGGATAGGATTGAGCTGGAGTGGTTGCAGTAGCCGATCAGCTCCAGCGTATCGGGAACGGAAGAGAAGCGCTACGATGGATAAGAAAACCGGAAGGAGGAGGAGAGATGCTGAGGCAGCGGGAAACGTCTCAGCCAAGGAAAAAAGGAATGCTTCAAGATGGGTCAAAACGAGCGAAAGATCTGAGAAAAGCAACGCCGTAAGCAGCCAGAAGTCAGAGGTCAGAAAACCCTCCCCGACCAAGGTGAGATTGACGAAAAAGAGAATGATCGAAAGGAATGAGCAAGTCGATGCGACCCTCAGGCGAAACCGGAGCCTGCGGATGGCCTCAAATTCGATAGCTGCAACAACACGGCCCGAGAGCCCTGGGGGAACCTCAGGGCGGGACTGACTGAAAAGAAGAGAGTGAGCGCTTTGAAGCGGCATACGATTAGCTTAAGATTCCCTACAGGATACTACGCACCATCCACCCGATCAGACGCACCCTTGAGACGATTTCGAAGCTCGAGAATGCTTCGCTGATGCCGACTTTTGACTGTATTGTAAGGCTCTTGGAGAATCTCTGCAGCCTCGTGGAGCGAGAACCCTTCCTGATAGACTAGCGCGATGAGTGCTCGATATTTTTCAGGAAGTGCAGCGATGACTACTGCTAGTTCCGTGCTCGCATCGGCGCGCATCAAGAACTCATCTGGAAGAGGCTCCAGGTCAGGAATACTTTCAAATGGGACGCTTCCATCAGTATCATCGACGAAAGCGGAAAATGGCAGACTGCGCTTCTTTTTGAGCCAATCGTATGCGGCATTCTTTGCGATTGCAAAAAGCCAGGTCCGGAAGGGACGGGCGGTATCGTAACGATCGAGATGTCGCCAGGCCTTGATAAATGTTTCCTGCACGATATCTTCCGCTACAGTGCGATCTCTCAAAAGCTGAAAGACGAATGCATACACGGAACCGATATGCTTATCGAGAAGCTGTTTGAAAGCAGCCTCATTACCGGAACGATAGGCTTCGATGAGCACCGTGTCCTCTGTATAATTTGAATCGGGCTTTGCCATTATCAGTCTTCTTCCGGCAAATCGTCGCTTGAGAGATCATCGAGGAGTATGTCTATGTCGCGGAGGAGATTCTCAGAATTTTTCGATTCTTCAGCTCCCTCGCTAGCAGCAAAGACCCGCTCCTCAGCTGCCGCCTTTTCAGCTGCTTCTATAGCTGCCCGCTCTCGAGCAGCGAGACGTGATCCTTCATCACGAGCAATCCAGATAATAACTCCAGCCGATGCAACTAGAAGAAGCGCAGAGGATACAAATGCCATGGATCGGATAATCTTCTCGCTCATAGCGTTTGTTCACTCGCTGCGCGTAGAGGAGAGAGGATACGTGTCTCATACTGTTCGATAAGTATCCGGCGAGCCTGGCCCACCCTGTCCCGAGCATCTAGGCGGAAAGCTCGGCGTGTTTCCGTAGCATCCTGTCTCGTACGGTCATAGACCGCCTGATAGGCATCATAGGCGGACAGAAGTGCCTCAGCATTTCTCTCAAATTCCGGAAGGGCGGCCTCGATCGAATCCGTATCGACACCTTTAGATTTCAGGGTGATCATCAGGGCTTCGGTACGCTTCCGGAGTTCTATCAAGTCGCGCCCTTTCTTCTCACGGAGAACAGCAACGGTGCCTGTATTACGCGGGTTCAAAACTGGATTTTTGACCGATAGCGGAACAGTGGTCACAGGAAGGTCTGGGGAAGACTGAACACCAGAGAACTCTGGATCTTTCCTAATCTCTTCGATCTTCTTGGCGCATTCCTCATCCGAAGACCCCGTATACTCCTTACAACGCTCCACATTTATATACTTCTTGACAAGCGTCTTACAGGTCGCATCGCTGAAACCAGTGCGCTTCTTACACTCGCCGACAACTGTTTCAAACGTGGTCGCGGCACTGGCTTGAAAGAAAAATGGTACACACGCGATTAACGCCAGCATCAAAGCAAATCCAGAAATGGCGAGAGGTCTTATCATAGGAGTCGGAAAGAGGGCAGCCGCCCACTCCTCTAGTATAGACTACTCAATTTCTACCTTATTGGACGCATCAGGCCGTCCGATCGAGCCATTCCTGAAGGATGATGCGAGCCGCCTCCGCATCATCCTTTCGGCTCACATGACGTTCACCACGCTCGATAAGAGACTGCTGAGCACGCTTTGTCGTAAACATCTCATCCTGATAGACCACCTGAACATCTGCGGCTTTTGCCAGAGCCTGGCCGAATATCTCCCCTGGATAGATGATCTCTGTCCGATTTACATGCGTCGGCACACCAATCACGACCGTTCCAATTGCCTCCTTCGTAATCAGGGATTTCAGACGGTCCAAAAGTCCTGGGTCATTGTGTTCAGTAGCGAAAGAAATAGCGACCCGAGTCTCGGCATGCGCAAGTGCGATACCGACATCGCGTTTCCCCCAATCAATTCCAAGATAATTCAAGGCGTAGAGATCATTCATACGCCCGTAAGCACCTCGTAGCTATCAGCAGTAATGAGAACGGAATTCTCCATATGACCAGAAAGCCGGCCGTCCGAAGTCTGGAATGTCCAGCCGTCAGGAGCAATTTTCACCCGATAGTCGCCAGCATTCACCATTGGCTCAAGCGCAACCGTCATACCGGCTACGAAACGGAAATTTGGGAGCCCGGACCCTTTATAATTCGGTATCTGCGGATCTTCATGAAGCTCATGCCCTACCCCATGCCCGACCAGATCCCGAACACAGGAGAATCCGGCTGCCCGAACAACACTCTCGACAGCAGCTGCATACTCTTCGGATGATGAGCCGTCATGAAGTGTTTCCATTCCCGCCTGAAGAGCTTGCTCGGTTACAGACTTGATCCGCTCTGTCTCTGGTGACGGACTTCCAATGATCTTCATCCGCGCCATATCAGAAACCATGCCCTGATAGCGCATACCGATATCGATCTTGAGAAGATCTCCATCGGCGAGAATGCGCGCGTCATCAGGAATGCCGTGCACTACCTCATTATTGAGTGACACACAAACTGCCGCAGGAAAAGGCGGCGCGCCCCAAGCCTTCCCGTAGCCCCTAAAGATCGGGTCCCCGCCCGCCTTCCGAATCAAGGTATCAGCAAGCGCGCCAAGCGTCCCGGTAGATACGCCAATCGCTGCGGTACGGAGAAGTTCCTCGACGACTCCTGCCAGGCGCTTCCCCGATTCGCGGAGCGCATCGATTTCGGCCTCTGTCTTTATCCAGCGTTTCGACATACTATTCGGGTCGGACGTGTTCGAGGATGAATTTAAAGACTTTATACGTTTCCTGGTTGCCATCGACGTGGAGCAACTGCCCTGTCGACTCGAAATACCTGACCACCGGCAGCGTTTCCTGATGGAATACCTGGTGGCGCTTGCGGACTCCTTCCTCAGTATCGTCGGCTCGCTGCAAGATGCGGCCGCCGCAGTACCGGCAAGGTTTCTCGCTATCGATGAGGTTCTTGCCGAGGATATAAGATCGCTTGCAGCCCTCGCAGGCATATCGTCTTGAGATGCGCTCCACGGAAACAGCCTCCGGTACATCAATAAAGACGACTTTGTTCAGTATCCGGCCAGAATCAGTCAATGTTTTTAGCACTTGCTGAATCTGACTCTCACGGCGCGGAATCCCATCAATGAGAAGTCCTACCGTATTGGGAACCGAATGGATCGCATCCATCAAAACTGAAAGCACGAGATCGTCCGACGCAAGTTCATGCTTCACATTGATAAAATCATTCACTTGGCGGCCGAGTGGGGTATCATGAGCAGCAACGGCGCGGAGCTCGGCACCGATGTCAATATGAGCCAAGTGAAGCGAGCTTTTGAGCAGTTCTGCCTGAGTGCTCTTTCCGCTTCCGGCCGAGCCGAGGAGGATATACGTGTCTTTATGGGGCATAATTTCTTTACACTGTACTAGGAAATGGCTTCGCGTTACGGATTTTCAAAAAACACGGATAGGAGAAGCGTCGTAAGGGATAGATATGTTTCCTAGAGTCCCTCATAGCTCCGCATCATGAGCTGACTCTGGATATGCTTCACGAGTTCGAGGACAACCGACACCACGATAAGGATGCTGACGCCGCCGATTGAGAGCGCCTGGATACCTGTCATCCCCTGCACCGCGATCGGCAGCACTGCGATCACACCGAGGAAGAGCGCTCCGGTAAAAGTGATGCGGGTGATGATGTGATGGAGGTACTCGGCGGTCGAAATACCCGGTCGAATGCCCGGTACATATCCGCCCTGCTTCTGAAGATTCTCCGAAATCTTCACGGGATCAAACACGACAGCCGTGTAGAAATAGGTAAAGAGCACGACGAGAACGAAATAGGCAGCCCCATAGACCCACTGATTTTGCAGAAATGTCGCAACAGAGATGACTATATCGGCAATCCGCTCGTTCGGCGAAGAAATAAAAAAGTTTGCGATCATGGTCGGGATCAGAATAAGTGAGACTGCAAAGATAATTGGGATGACACCAGCCTGGTTCACTCGAAGCGGCAAATGAGTAGCCGATCCGCCATACACGCTCGAACCCCGCACTCGTTTCGCATAAGCGATCGGGATGGTGCGCTGCCCTTCGTTAATGAAAATAACCCCAGCAATAGTAATGAGTCCGAGTGCAAGGAAGACGAGGTAGGTGAAGAACTGTGACGGGTCCCATGTCGCGAAAAGGCGTGACATTCCGGTCGGAAGAGCGGCTACAATGCCGGCGAAAATCATCATTGAGACACCGTTCCCGAGTCCTTTCTCTGTGATAAGTTCGCCAAGCCACATGAGAAATACCGTACCAGCAGTTGCTGAAAGGATGATGACGACGATGGTAAACGACGAGATATCGCCGAGGATATTCTGCGATCGGAGAAGCGAGATCATACTGAACGACTGGAGAAGTGCCAAAGGTACCGTCAGCCAGCGCGTCCACATATTGAATTTCTGACGCCCCTGCTCTCCCTCCTCCTTGTACATCTTCTCAAGTTTCGGGAATATCGTCTGCATGAGCTGCATGATGATCGAAGCGGTAATATATGGCGCGACCCCAAGGAGGACGACCGAGATATTCGAGAGCCCGCCGCCCGAGAAGATATTCAGGAGGCCGAGCAAGGCATTATCCTCGAAGAGACGTTTTAGCTGAAATACATCCACTCCCGGAAGCGGGATGTTCGCCGTGGCGCGGTAGACGACTAAGAGCGCCACGATAAAGAGAATCTTCTTGCGGAGATCTGGAGTGCGGAAAATCTGAGAGAAAATTTCAGTCATATATCAAAAACATCCTTATTTTAGGCCAAAACCACGAAAAGAGCAATCCTCGAGTCTCGGTAAAGAAAACCCCTCCCCCTGCACGCTGGCAGAAGGAGGGTACTATGATAGGCTCAGAAATGTTCTGGCTACTCGCCCATCGAGCCGTGACTGATCTCGATCCGGTCGCCGTTGCAGACATCCAGGACCTCAAAGTTGATCGGTGTCTGGTTCTTGTATGCAAGGAAGATGAAAGCGAACATCTCCTTGAAGTTGACATTCCCTCGCGACAGATGGAAAAAAGGGCTGCCACAGCCATTGTCGGTATTGGTCAGAACCACGATGTCAGACGGGTCAATGTAGACCCGATTGATCATGACGCCGTTGACCTCATGGTTAGCCTGAGCAGCACCGGCCACGAGGAAAGCGGCCGCCAGAACGGTAGTTTTGATGAAACGTTTCATTGTGTCTTTCCTTTCAGTTCAGTTGAGAAGCATTTCAAAGATATCGTCCTCACCGCCAAGCGATCCTTTGACATGGAACGGGAGGCGGATCTCATTGTCATTCTCATTCGTCTCATTGACCCTGCCGTCGTAGTCAATGCGAGCGATGAGCGTGTAGCGACCGGGAGTCGTGGGGGCAAAAACTGACTCCAAGTTTTCTCCCTTGGTCATTCCTCCTTTCAGGTTTTCCCGTTTGATCTGGTCCCGGGCGATGAAAACTTCGCCCGTTCCGTACGCCCCTCCGGTCATGTACCACCCGATGTAGATGGATTTGCCGAAATTCTCGCCAGGGTTGGCTGCCGTCACATTCACGCTGAAAGCTTCACCGGGATTGAAGACGGTGATGCCGGTTGTTGTGGCGATGGCCGTCAGAGTGAGATTCGGACTACTCACCACTTCAAAGGCGACTTCTCGTTTGCACTGATTGTTCTCATTCGACTCCGTTACCTGATGGCTTGAATCAGCACAGGCCATCATGTTGTACCAGCCCGGGTACTCGAGGGTGAAATCCTCGTGTTCCGTATGAGTGGCACCGATGCCGAGGCCCTGTGTCTCTTCACCACCCATATCCTGAGGGTTGTCGTCAGTTTTCAGGCCATCTGAGATATAGCAGCTGGTGCGAAAGGTAGTAGAGGTCGAAGCTGCCCCCTGGTTCTTCAGCCGCATCCGGCAGCGAGCCGAAGTGTTGATGTGAAGATTCGGGATGGGATTGTGCGCCGCGTCTTCGAGGCTGAGCTCGATGATGATGAGGTCAGGCTTGGAGCCTGAGGCATTGGTCCCGGTGGTCGCGTCTCCGCCCGAGGACTCGGAGGGTGGCGGATCGGTGTTGAGGGAACCGACGTTGAGGGTGACATCAACACAAGCTTGAGCCATCACCTTCGGGATAAAGAGAGACGACATTGCAACGAGCGCGAGAGATGTCACTAACGCGTGACTCTGTTTCACTTTGATTCTCCTTGTTTCGTTTAGTTGGCGGGGCAGCTTTGGCTCTGCCTATCACACAATATCGCGGCTGCCGGGCCAATCTTGAAGATAATCGGATCCTGAGCTTCGACATAGAACCACTGCGATGCATTCTTGCAATTACTGATTGCTGGATACCAGGCGACTTCACCATTTCGCTTCAGAGTACAGGAACCATCACTCCGTTTACACACGGGGTAGATGAAGCCGTAGGTGTTGTGAGCTGAGCCTTCGGAACCAACCTTTACTCTGGTCCAGTCATTGTCTGTCGAAACGTCGGTGATCAGAACGCCAGTACGTACGTTGCCGTCTTCTGGCCAATTAGCATGGTTAACCTTGATTTTCCTGCCATCGCCATCGACATTAACGGTGGTCACAAGGGCGACGTGTCCATATGGCAACACGTTCTTTTGCCAGACAAGTATTGCACCTACAAGTGGCTGGCTTCCTTGGCCATGACCTTTGTTTCGCGCGGCAGCCCACCATTGGTAAGCATTTCCAGCCCCCTTGAAATCCGAGTAACCATTATCCCAGAGGAATTGCGTGCACTGGCACTGGCCAACAATGCAATACCCAGCCCATGCTTGAGTCGAAAAACCAAAAAGCAAGGCTGCGAATATCGACACCAAGAGTCTCATGTCCTGTTCCTTCACTCAGTTGTTAAAGAAAGCGACTTCAGGTCAAGAAAGAAATCCCTTGCCTGTGAGGAAAAGCCTCATTTGAGACGTGTCCACACAGATAGGTGATTCCTTCGGAAAAGTACTAGCGCCAACGAGTTATATACTCCCCTTTATTCTTTTCATCTGGAGATATACAAAAAGGAACAACATCCACGGGGAAGCTGTAGATGTCTATAGTTTCACAATATGGCCCGTCTTGTCCCTGATAAACAACTTTCCATAACCCTTGAACCTTGGTAGCAAGTATGAATGGAGTACTTCGATTTTCGGTTCCTCCAAAAAATATCCGCCCCCTCATGTGGTTCTGGGTATTGGCGTCTACAGCCACAAACAGTGTTTTATTTTTGTAGGATGACAGATATTCTTTAGCTTCAGTATTTAAATACTCAAGAAACGCTATTTTAATGACCTCCTTATCTTTCACTGTAAAATCATTGTTGAAAAAAAGAGTCGGATTAGAAGTTTCGACTAGGAAGTTTTTTTCTTCATCCCAACAGTCAGGGGTCAGCTCTTTCGGGAAACTATGCTGCCAGAATTTCTGGCAGATACCAAAATAATTAGAGCTAACATTAAAGACTTGCCAGTGATTCTCAATTTTTTCCGCAAACCATGTACCGGATTGATTTGACTGCTCTTGGCCAAAGAAATATTTCCCGATCGCGAAGGAATTGTCTAGAGTCTCAACTTCTACAAAAAGACTAGCACTTTTTTCTTTCTCCAAAACATCAAGATATGGATAGTCTTCTTTCACGCCTTGCTTGATCTCTTCAATCATTTTTTCATCCTGCTGTTCGCGACTTTCAGTTGCGGCCACGCCAGCCGTATCAAGTCCTGTTTCCGATTGTCTTTCTCCATACCACAAAACTCCCCCAATAAGGAGCATAGCTACCGACACAATACACGTGATCTGTTTCTGGTTCATTGGGTTGAAATGGGCTGTAGCAAAAAAAAACGCTCGAAGTCAAGTCCAGGATAACACCTGGTGAATTCAAAGCCCGAAAACTTCTTTTCTGATTGACACGCTGCTCAGATGACTACTCCTCGATCGTTGAACCATTGGCCCGGAGCGCTTCGGCAGCACCGGCAGTGAGCTCGATATCCTTTCCGATGGTGAGCTTTTTCGAGAGTTTGCCCGTATTGACGATCTTCACACCAGCACGACGGACGATCTTGCCAAAGACTTTCTTTTCGACAAAAGCATCACGTGTCACCTTTTCGCCATCCTGAAAGTTCTTCTCGAGACGATCCAGCGTCACTGTAAAGAGCTTCTGGTAGACCGACTTGAAGCCGCGCAGCTTCTTCATCCGCTCGACAAGTGAAGAACGGCCGCCCTCGAAGAGCGGATCCTTCTTCTTGCCATGCGCACCCTGGCCCTTGGTACCACGACCAGCAGTTGTGCCACGCTTTCCGCCACGGCCGATACGCTGCGTCTTCTTCCGAGGCGCGAGTTGTAATTCATGAATCTGCATAGGTATATCTCTTAGGCGATGACTTCGGCTTTCTTCTCTTCCGCCTTGGCCTCGACTGATTTCGGAGCGACTTCTTCCGGTTTGGTTCGCAGCTTCTGGAGCGCGAGGAGAGTTGCCTGGGCGACGTTCAGATTGTTCGAGCTCCCGAGCGACTTCGCGATAATATCCTTAGCTCCCAAGAGATCCATGACCGCCCGCACCGCACCGCCCGCAATGAGCCCGCGGCCCTTCGTAGCGGGCTTCAAGAGAACCTTGGCGCTCCCATATTTGGCAGTAACATCATGAGCGATTGAGCTCCCGGCAAGATCAACGGTGATCATGTTCTTCTTTGCAGCCTGGAACGCCTTCTGGATTGCATCCGAGACATCGCTCCCCTTAGCCACGCCTACACCAACCTTGCCTTTGCGATTGCCAATGACGAGCGTAGCCCGGAAACGGAAGCGGCGGCCGCCTTTTACGACGCGGGTAACGCGCGCCAGATTAAGCATTTTCTGGTCGTACTCAGGCCGTTCGCGGCGCTGACCGCGCGCCCCTCCGCGGCGAGGCCGGCCACCTTTCATTTGTTCATTCGTCGCCATAAAGCGTTAGGTATTCAAAAACTTACATTGTGATTCCAGACTCCCGGACCGATTCAGCTACTGCCTTCACCTTGCCATGATAGAGATATCCCGCCCGATCGAAAACCGCTCTTTTTACCCCGAGCTTGGCGAGACGATCGCCGAGAAGTTTCCCAATGGCAGCCGCCTCAACAACCGTATTCTTCCGTTTTTTTCCGAGCTCCTGGAAATTAGCCTGGGCGAGTGTCTTCCCCGAAAGATCGTCGATCGCCTGAACGGATACTCCCTGGAGACTACGATGAACCGCAACACGCGGGCATTCCGGTGTTCCCGAAATCTTTGCCCGGACCCGTGCATGGCGACGAGAACGCTTCTCAACTTTGTTATACATCTTCTTCATACAGTTCTGATTCTCGATTAGGCAGAGGCCTTCTTGCCTTCCTTACGGCGCACTTGCTCACCGACATAGCGGAATCCCTTCCCCTTGTACGGTTCGACTGGCTTGAGCTTCCTCACAACCGCTGCAAACTGCCCAACTTTTTGCTTATCAATACCTGAGAGGGTGAGAACATTGTTCTCAACCTTCGCCTCGATCCCTTCTGGCACATCCATCGTGACCGGATGAGAGAAACCAAGCGCGAGTGTCAGCTTCTTACCAGCTGCCGTCATACGGTATCCGACACCATTGAGCTCAAGCTGCCGAGAAAATCCGGTCGTCACGCCCTCAAAGAGATTCTTCACAAGCTTTGCAATCGTTCCCCACATAGCTCCCGCCTGAAGCGAGCTTCCTTTTTTCTCGACAATGACCTGACCATCAGCAATCGAAATCGCGACATCGAGCGTATGTGTCAGCGTAAGCGTCCCTTTGGGGCCCTTCACGGAAAGTACATTCGCATGAAGCGATGCTTCACACTTGTCTGGGATCTGGATTGGCTTTTTTCCGATTCTGCTCATATTCGTAAAATTACCAGGCTTGGCAAATATATTCCCCGCCGAGGTGACGTTTGTGTGCCTCAAGGCCAGTCATGAGCCCTTGGGAAGTCGAGATAATCGAGATGCCGTAACCATTTTTGACTTTGACGACTTCGTTCTTTTTCACGTAGACCCGTCGCCCCTCCTTGCTGATGCGCTCGATTTCTTGGATCGCCGGCTCGCGCTTCGTAAGCGACACCTGACGGTATTTCAAACCGATAACGAGATCCTTCTTAATACCGTCCTCAGCGGTCTCGACGCTCTCGACGAAGCCCTCGCGCTTGAGGATCTCCGCGATCGCGAGCTTCATGCGGGAAGCTGAAACCACGACGCTGCCATGTCCGGCGCGCTGCGCGTTCCTGATTCGAGTGAGCATTTCTGCGATTGGGTCTAACATAATCTAGTGCTGATGTTTGAGGATCTCGTAATTACCACGATGACTTCCTAACTCCCGGGATCTCGCCCTTACTCGCGAGCTCACGAAAGCAGATACGACAGATATCGTACGCTCGGAGATACCCGTGCTTCCGGCCGCAGCGCCAGCAGCGACGCACGATCCGAGTTGAGAACTTCGGTGTCTTCTGCGAGCGAGCGTAGGTCGATGTTTTTGCCATAGGAGTTATTGGAGTGATGCTTCTTGAGTAACGGTCTGGAGCGGGAATCCGATAGCGCGGAAAAGGCATTCGCCAGCGGCTTTATCGTGAGCAGTGGTGACAATCGTGATCTGGAAACTGAAAATAGTCTGAACTTTTTCTGGAATAATCTCCGGGAACACCAGATGTTCCTTGATGCCGATATTGCAGTTACCATACGAGTCGATGGAACGGAGCGTGATGCCCTGGAAATCGCGGACGCGTGGGAGCGCTACGTGTACGAGCCGATCGAGGAAATCCCACATTCGTTTGCCCCGGAGTGTCGTCCGCATACCAACCTCGAGATCCTCGCGGATCTTGAAACCAGCGATCGCTTTACGCGCCTTGGTCGAGACTACTTTCTGGCCAGTAATCATCTCGAGTGAAGTCCGAATCTCTTCGATCCGATTACTTTCCTTGAGGAATTTCCCAACGCCGACATTCACGACCACACGATCGATCTTGGGGAGCGCGTTCGGATTCTTCGTTCCGAGGAGCGCTGAGAGGGCCGGCAGGGCCTTCGCTTCGTAGTTGTGCTTGGTGAGAGATGACATAGGAGTCTAATTGAGGTCTTTCCCTGATTTCTTGCTGACGCGGACTTTCTCGGTGCCGTTCATCCGGTAGCCGACCCTCGACGGCTTGCCCGTTTCCGGATCGATGAGCATCACGTTTGAGACATGGATCGGCATCGCGAGCTCGATACGCTCGCCCTTCTCGCCGCCCGTCTTCGCCTTCTTGTGACGCTTGCCCATGTTCGCACCTTCGACAATGACTTTGTTCTCGGCCGGAAGGACGCGGCTCACGGTACCGCGCTTGCCGCGGTCCTTGCCAGCTATCACCTCCACTTGGTCGCCTTTCTTGATCTTCATAGTCTTAGAGTACTTCAGGGGCGAGTGAAACAATCTTCGTAAATCCCTTTTCGCGGAGTTCGCGAGCGATCGGTCCGAAAATGCGCGATCCCTTCGGCTCCTGAGTCGCACCTTCAAGGATCACTGCAGCGTTCTCGTCGAAACGGATATAGGAATTGTCCTTGCGCCGATACGCCTCTTTCTGACGAACGATGACAGCCTTCACCTTATCACCCTTCTTCACGATACCGCGCGGCTCGGCGACCTTTACTGAGGCTACCACGATATCGCCAAGGCCTGCATAACGGCGGCGCGTGCCACCGAGCACCTTGAAGCACTCGATGACTCGGGCTCCGGTGTTGTCTGCGACGATCAGTCTGGATTCTGCTTGGATCATAGATCTTTTCTCGTGGGACGTTTATTCTGGCGTAACGATGTGGTGCTTGCCCTTGGAAATCGGCCGACACTCCCGGAACGTCACGACGGCGCCGAGCGCGTACTCCTTACCCTCTGTCTCAACCTTGTAGCGCTTCGTGGCCTGATACTGCTTCTTGTATTTTGGATGTGTCTTGAGCGTCTCGACAGCTACGACCACCGTGTTCTGCATGCGATTCGAAACCACCGTGCCTTTCCAGGTCGGAACGTTCTTCTGTTTGCTGGTGTTCGCTACTGCTGTCATACACGTATTAGATTCATCTTGGCTTAGTTCTGCTTCAGACCCTCTTCGCGTTCAAGCGTGAGAAGTCTGGCGATATCACGTCGTGTCTTCCGATGCTCGCTGTGCTGCTTGGAAGCGCGCGTCGCGAGATCAAACCGGAGCCCTCGCAAACGGTCCTGGAGCTCGAGAAGCGTCTTCTCGCGTTCACCGACTGATTTTTCCCGCCATTCCTTTGCTTTCATAGACCTAATCCTTTACAACAAATCGGCTTTTCACGGACAGCTTGTGGGCCGCGAGACGCATCGCTTCAGCTGCTGTTGCTTTCGGCACGCCATCGAGCTCAAAAAGCATGCGACCAGCCGAGACTTTAGCAGCAAAGTGATCGGGCGTCCCCTTTCCCTTACCCATCGGAACCTGTTCGCCCTTCTTTGTAATCGGCGTATCCGGGAAAATGCGGATCCAGACCTTGCCACCGCGGGCAATGAATCGGGTCATAGCGCGCCGGGCTGCCTCGATCTGACGAGCAGAGATGATACCGCCCTCGGTCGCTTTCAGGCCAAAGGCACCGAAGCTGACCTTATCGCCGCGCGATGCAACCGTTCCGACGGGATTGTATCCACGCTGGACTTTGCGATGCTTCACTTTTCGGGGCATGAGGTTCATAACTGTCTTCTTCTCGTGTCTAAATTATGCTTCCATTTTTTCTTCGAACTTCTCACCCTTGTAAATCCAGACCTTCACGCCGATCACGCCATAGGTCGTCTTAGCCTCGTAGCGGGCGAAATCGACATCGGAACGGAGCGTATGGAGAGGAATTTTACCGCGGGACAGCCACTCGCGACGGGACATTTCGGCACCGCCGAGACGACCAGCGATCTCGATCTTCACGCCGAGAATGGATTTGTTCGCCTCCACCTGGTCGAGCGTACCCTTGAGCACGCGACGGAACGGGGTACGTTTCTCGAGCTGCTCGGCGACCTGCTGCGCGACGAGCATAGCGCTCTCTTCCATATGCTTCACCTCCTGAACCTCCACCTTGAGGTCGACTTTTTTACCGGCGAAGAAACGCTTGCGGAGCGCGCGGGTGAGATCCTCGATACCAGTACCGCCACGGCCGATAAGAACACCGGGGCGAGAGGTACGGATAACGACGCGCATCATCCCTGTCGAACGCTCGATTTCGACTGAAGCGATGGCTGCGCTCTTCCACTGCTTCTCGATGAACGCACGCATCTCGACATCCTTCCGAAGGTTCGTGCGGAGACTCTTCTTACTATCAGCAAACCAGCGCGACAGCCAGTCAGCAGTGATCCCGAGGCGGATTCCAGTTGGATTGGTCTTATTTCCCATAACGCTTAGGCTTGCTTGTTTTCTGACTTCTTAGTGACTGTTTTCTTAGCAACCTTCTCTTTTGTATTCTTCGGAAGGACTGTTGTCTTGGCTGCTTTCGGAGCGCGCTCATCAAGGATTATCTTGATCTTCGAGGTGCGGCGAAGAATCGGGGTTGCCTGACCGAATGCCTTCGGAGTGAAACGTTTGAGCCGGATGCCGTCACCAACGCGAACTTCTTTCACAAAAAGCGTTTCCTCAGCGAGCTGGAAGTTATTCTTGGCATTGGCAATCGCGCTCTTCAAGAGGACCGTGATCGGCTGTGAGCTGCGCTTTACCTGACGGCGAAGCTGGACCAAAGCGGCCGCCACAGGAAGGCCCACGATCGAGTGGGTCACCAATCGCACCTTGCGAGGGGCGATGCGCAGATTGTTCAGAGTTGCTTCAACGCGCATAGGAGC